>CAILKW010000117.1 GCA_903834845.1 uncultured Bacteroidia bacterium
CCGTATAAGTGCCGCCTGAAGTAGTGGAATAAGTATAACCCGATAAAGCTCCCACGGTAACATCTGCTGCGGTTAAAATTGTTCCGGTAATGGTAAAGGAATTCGGACCCGCAGTGGTATTATTACAAACATTGCCGTATCCGGTAAGCGCTGTGGTAGTTAATGTTGAGGATGGTTCAGCGTACATTTCCATAGCACCCATGGTTGGTGTTCCAGCCCTTGTAGTGCCGGCGTAATCGGTTGCGTTGCCTGCAATGGTTAAACAGGCTAAGGATACTGTGGGTACGTAGTCATTGGCTGTGCTTCCGGGAGGGGTAACTTTAAAGGTCGGATCCGTGTTAATGCTGTTTAAATCCTTACCGGTAGCCAATTGCCAATCAGCCAGTGTGGCTCTGTCTGTTGTCAAAATTCCAATCTTGCCATTTGGAGCATAATAATCGTTGTAATTACACTCAGCTAGACTGGTTATGCTGGTCATTGATGCAGCATAATGCACGCCTGTAGCTCCTCCCGAACGCGAATTGTTAAAGATGTTGTTCCTGAAATCGCGGATTGTTACGGCTGCATTTCGCAGAGCATAGGTGCTGGCGGTAGTGCCGGATGCTGTTCCTCCAATGTATACGGTGTTATGGTAAAACTTCATGGTTGAAGTTGTTGCCGCATTAAGTCTGAGGCCATTCAGCTCCGCTCCGATTGTTAAACCCGTACCCAGACTGATAATATTGTTCGAGCACTTAACGCTTCCACCATAAATGTACATCCCTTCAATTTTTGCAGATGCCGAGGCCACTGACAAACTATGAACGAAATTACGCTCCACAATACTCTCTGTCGTTGAAAACGACACATAAATCCCCATTACAGTCCCAGCTAAACCTGCTTTGGTACTCGATATATCGTAAACGGAGTTTCCGCTTATGGTATGCGCTGAAGTTCCGGTATGGGTTAAATAGATGCCCTCAAAATTAGTAGAGCCTGACGCCGTGATATTGTCGTTACTGAAATTTCTGACTGTATTATTGTTAACAGTTAACTTTCCACTTGCACTGGCACTACTTAACCAAATACCTCTGCTTAATCCTGTACCGGATATCGTTCCGGCATGGTTCACATTGGCGATCAGGTTGCCTGAAACGGTGCAGTCAGCAGTTCCGGTTGAAATATTGATTACATGTAATTTTTGAGACCCACCGGTTGCGGGCGAACTTGCATTGATGCTATTGGAGGTGGTAGCACTTCCAAAGGTATTGTCAATGATGTTCAGCCTACCTGATGTCATACTCCCGTAAATACAATATAACCAACTGGAATTTGCAGCAGTTTCACCAGCAGTTTTTATGGCACCGATACTATTGTTCCGGATGTTAATAGTTCCGGTGCAGTTATTTACATTCATTCCGTACAAAATGCCCGAAATGGATGTATAAACAATGGATTCATTCCCGGTTAAGGCTCCAATGACATTGCCGGCAGTCGTACCTATATTCACATCTCCAGTCCCTGCTAAGGATATGCCCCACCATCCATTAAGACCATTGTTTGCATAATTAAAGTTTTTAATGGTGTTACCCTGAATATTACTGGCCGTCCCTGTGCCTGTGCTGACATATATTGCGTTAAATACATTGTTCGCCATATTGGTCTTTGTCCAGGGCGTTCCTTCGCAAAGCGGCGCACTGCCGCCTATGTAATTGTTGTTGATCGTATAATTATTCCCTGTATTAATTACATAAACAGCATAGTGCGAAACGTTTGATGTGGGTGCAAATGAAGTTGTTTCATAAAAACTGTTGTCCGATATGGTCCAGTCTGAATTGTAAGTGTTCAGGTAGATGCCAGCTCCACTGCCACTGGCGGTGTACGGCAGGAAATCGTAAAAATTATTATTGCTGATGGTGTTACCACTGTTTTCGGTACCGGTGCCGGTTCCTAATGAATACAGGGTACGTCTCGGTCTGTTACCTCCGGCATTGGTAATATCATTGTGATCGATCGTATTGTTATCGTTACCGGTAGTTCCTGTAGTGGTGCCAAATATCAGGATTCCCCCGGTTGCTACCGTTGATGACCCTTTAAGGGTACAATATTTTACGGTATTGGCAGATGCATCGTTAATAAACTGGATGGCAGAAGTGCCCTGGGTGGTTGAAGTGTTGGTGTTTGAGATGACAAGATCTTTGACGTCTCCGGTTGCATTCACTCTTCCGTCGATGGTTACGCCATCCGCCCCGTCCAGGTCAATGAGTGGTTTGTCTAGATTGCCGGTGATCGAAAGGCCGGTGACTGTGGGGTAAATAGTAACCGAAGCATAGTTGGATATACCCGTGCCGGTATACCCGCTCTGAAAGAGTCTGGCTGTTTCAGTTTCTGTTGTGCTTGCGTTTATTGTTACGCTGATTGTACCACCGTGTGTGCCTGCATTTATTGCATCGAAAGCAGCCTTTAAAGTTGAATAATCGGTAGGACCAACAGTGGCTTCCGTAGCAGTAACATTAATCTTTGGTGTTCCTCCACTCCCAAATACCTGCCAGGCAAGGTGCGGATAACCATCGTTTTTTGCAGCGTCTATTTTCCAAATAGGCTCGGCGGTCACAAAATCCCAACCGGTAAAGGTGCTTTGGGTTTGCATTTGGAGTGTGGTTTTGCCAACTATCCCTGTTCCACCGGCACTGGTAAGTTTCCCGGAAGTTTCAGTATTCCAGTAACACGAAGTATAGGTTCCATCAGTTGCTGATGCAAGAAATCCAAGTACCATGGCTGCCGTTCCAATAACCGCGCCGGTAGAAAAACATTTTTCAATATTTGCTTCCTGGCTTGTTCCCATAAATCCACCAGCTATTGAATTAGCCCCTGTGGCAGAAATCGTCCCTTTGGCATAACAATTGGTTACCGACACTCTACCACAATATCCTATTAACCCACCTGCATGGACGGGAGCTTTGTTATTAGTTGAAACATTTCCGGTTGCGAAACAGTTGCTTATAATAAACAATGGCGTTTCGGCAGCTCTATTTAACATACCGGCAAGCCCCCCAACATAACAATAATTTTCGCTACCTGAAACATTGGCGGAGGATGAGCAGTAGGTAATAAAAACATTATTTCCAGGATCATTTGATCCGTTACCAGTTTCCAAAACCTCTATATTACCGATTAATCCCCCAACATAAAGTTTACCTTCAACGCTGCCTGAACTATGGCAATTGGTTATTCTGATTGCAAGAATATCGTCATCAAAAGTACCATAGCCAACCAATGCACCAACATCTCCATAGCTTGCGCTAATAATAGAGCAATTTTCAATTGTAAGGTCTTTTATTTCGCAACCTGACCTTATTTGACCAAATAAACCAAAGTATTCATGCGTGCCCGTAATCGTTAATCCGGTAATTTTTTTATTGTTGCCATCAAAAAAACCCATGAAATAGGTATTCAGATTATTTCCAATAGGAACCCATGGGTTAATAGTTGCTAAGCTGATGTCGTTCATCAGCTTAAAGTAAATCCCGGCGTACGTTTTCGCACCTGTTGCAGCATTTACATTGGTGGCCAGTGTCGCCAGTTCTGCGGCAGTTGTGATTTGATAGGGGGCTGCCAAAGTACCGGAACCGGTCCAATCAATAGCCATAACTCGTGCGCATCCTACGATAAGCAACAGTGCAAAAAAGGTAATTAGTTTTTTCATGTTGTATAATTGTTAGTTATATATTATTTCTTTTAATTTTTCCTCTTTTTTCAGCATCTCCTCTACCACCTCTGCGATCTTCCCAAAATCATCCTCTTTTGAAAAAAAATAGTCGGCACCCGCTTCAATAGCCAGTTGCCGGTAATAGTCTGATGAAAAAAAAGTGAAGATGATGAATATCGTAGTCTTGTTCTCTTTCCTGCTTTCGCTTAAAACCTCGAGACCGGTTAGCCCCGGCATTTTAAGATCTACAATAGCCAGATCAGGTTTCAGTGTCTGGATGGCATTTAGGGTATCGGTTCCGTTATGGCAAGATGACACAATCTCAGTCTGTCCGTAACAGCTAAGCATCTCTTGTAGTGTGTCAAGAATCAATTCGGAATCATCTGCTATCAGTACCTTCACTGTAATTTATTTTAACAGCTAAAAGTAATCGCACAAAATCAAAAGGCTTGT
This sequence comes from uncultured Bacteroidia bacterium, assembly GCA_903834845.1. GTDB lineage: Bacteria > Bacteroidota > Bacteroidia > Bacteroidales > Prolixibacteraceae > JAAFHB01. The sequence goes on from CAILKW010000117.1 coordinate 4,142, forward strand.
AAGATATGGTTTAAAGTTTTGTAAGATATGGTTTAAAGTTTTGTAAGATATGGTTTAAAGTTTTGTAAGATATATCTTACAGAGGTGTAAGATATACCCTACACTGTGTAAGATATATCTTACAAATTACCTTCTAATTTGGATCGTGGTTTAGAGATAGCCTTACTTTTGGTGAAAGCCTGATAGTGATAACCTGGTTTCAAGTCAGGCTATAACTGTCACTTCTACGCAGCTCAGTAACCATAAGGTTTTGGGATGTCGGTTAATTTAAGTTAATAAGGTAGTTCATTTGTCAAACGTTACCATACAGGTTTGATCGCCTAACAACCCATCACAATCAAACGATGTCTCATAATCAAACATCAAACGCTGTCAGGAACTGCGTCTGCTGACAGGGTTGAGACTGACTTTCAAATGGTGGCGTAAAATGATAATTTGGAATTTCTATTGTGCTTATGTGTTTTACCTGTGTTCCTCCTACATAACTCTTTTTAACTTATTGAATTTTAATGCAATCTATTTTCAAAACCAAGAGGGTTTGCATGTTTATAGAATCAGATTGGGTACATGAAACGTACGAATCCGGCGGAGTCGAATCCTCAACCTTGTTTTCATTTTCTATAAACATAAGACCTCGCTGAGGTCTTATGAAATGTAATGCGATGAACTTTTCAAAGTTATCTGTTTAGAGGTTGGAGTTCCTTGGCTCCCGATCACTATGTGTTAGATTTTTAAACACATAGGAACAGAGGTTAAAAAATAGTCACATAGGTTAATTATGACTGCATTTTCAAATTTTCAAATTACCGGATTTTCAAATCGGTTTTTCCTATCACATTTCCACCAGAGTAAACCGCTTTTTTATTCCGTGCCATTCGTGTTCCAATTCTGTCCATTTGATGCGTTGCTCCCAAGGGATTTCGGTAGCCGGTTTGTTTTCGAAGAGGATTAAATAGCCGTGAGGTTGGTTTTTAACATCTAAATATCTTATCAATTGAGTATAAGCTTTC
>CAILKW010000118.1 GCA_903834845.1 uncultured Bacteroidia bacterium
AACAGATCTCCTTTACTTATCAGGAAGCGATCTTTGTAAACAGGCCTTTCAGGGATAAGTCCTTTAATCATTTCGTATAACCTGACATTGGGATTTTCGGTCTTGTAGTATTCTTTCAGTTTTTTGAATTTTTCGAGCGATAAACTTAGCTTTTCCCTTTTGATCGGTTTTAACAAGTAGTCAATGCTGTTGAGTTCAAATGCCTGGAGGGCATACGCATCATAGGCAGTCGTAAAAATAACCGGGATTGAGATTGGGCATTGGTCAAATATGGAAAAGCTTTTCCCATCTGCTAACTGAATATCCAGAAATATCAGGTCGTAATCCGAAATGGAATTTAATTGGTCAATTGTTGCCTTCACAGTATCAATCGGGCCATGAATAATAGCATCAGGCAATATATCCATTACCATCTTAATCAATCGTGTAGCTGCAAACTCTTCATCTTCAACGATCAGGATTTTCATATATTTATAGCATTAATATTAACAATGTTTTTCAGATCGGTTTTTCAAACAAAGGTAGCATTACTACAAATTTACCGTGCTCCTGTTTCACAATAATCTTTTCCCCGGTAAGATACAAATAGCGGCTGCGGATATTTTCAAGTCCAACCCCGGTTGAGGGTTCTTTGTCAATTTTTGCTTTCAGGTTATTTTCAACAACCAAATATTTGTCAGGGGAGATAAAAACCTTAGCACATAGCGGATGTTCTTTTGATACTACATTGTGTTTTAATGTGTTTTCGAGCAGCATCTGAAGTGCCAGGGGAGGAATTGCATAATGATAGAACTGCTCGGGGACATCAATTTCAACCTTCAATTTATCGCCAAAACGGTTTTGCTGGATATAGACATATTCACGTGCTATGGTCAATTCATCACGTAGCAGAACTACCTCTTTGTCACGCGATTGAAGCATATAGCGCATAATTTCTGAAATGCTTTCCACATATCGGGAGGCAACCGGATTATCGTTGACCAACATCAACAATGTATTGAGACTGTTAAACAGGAAATGGGGATTCACCTGATTCTTTAAAGTGTCATACCTTGCTTCAAGGTTGGCTTTTTCCAATGCCTGACTGCGCAACAGGTTCTCCTTCCATTCAATAAAAAATGCAACCGAAGCATAAATTGAGCTGATCATAAAGGTGACGATCCAAGATATAAGGAACATCAATGTCTTTTGCGTGGGTGTTAATACAATATTAAGGAAATTTTTAATGGCGTAAAACTCAGTTGTTTCAACTACCAATACAAATACCGACAATGTAATAACTTGAAATACAAGCAGTTTGAAAGTCTCTTTAAAGACTGAGTAGCGATCAACAAAATACTGGATAATCAGCATACTTCCATTCCATAAAAGAGCTGTGCGGACAAAAGATACCAGAAATGCCTTCAGAAAGCCAACATTACTAATTGGGAAACCAAAATCAAGAAAAGGGGAGATGGAGGCAATAATCGTGATGACGGTGAACCGGATGATGAACTCACGAGTCCGCCCTTTAGGGTTCATCATTTTGGCGAAGCTGGCGGAAAATTCTTGCTGTTTCATATTTTTGTTTTATTCAGATTCCTGTTCAACACTTTAGAGACGGACGATTGCCCGTCTCTACAAAATTCAATTAATCAGATACTAAAAATGTAACCTGTATTGCATCATTGGGAAAAATCCAAGCTGGTTGATATTCCTTACCTCGTTTTTCGATGGGCTGTACAATTGGGTAAATATATTGTTGTGATCTGTAAAGTTCTCAATATAGAAAATCCATTCCTGTGAAATCTTCTTTGAATTCTTCCTGTAACCTACCTTGAAATCAGCTTTCAGAAATGGATCGAATTGTTCACTGTAAGCCTTTGATTCAATGTATTTTGTAGTCATTGCAGCCCTTGATGCAACCAAGTCAACCGGGGTAAACCGTTTTCCACCTGCATAAGTCACCTTAAAATCGAAGTTGAGTGCTGAATTGTTCTTCAATGTTATTTCCTTGCCTAACAAGAAGTTAACTACATAATTGCCATTGAATGCCGTATTTCTTTCAATGCCATCACTTCCCTTGTATTTTGACTCGAACAGGGAAACTGTTGCAAGGTAATAAATGTTTTTGCTGAAAAACCGTTCCATTGTAAGCTCAAGTCCATAATTAGTTCCTGTACCTTTATTGACTAAGCTATCCTCATCGCTGACTCCCCAATTTGCGCCTGTATTCAGCATACTAAACGAAGAAGCTCTTTTTGCAACAGGGACATTGTACAAATTTTGGTAATACACTTCTGCCTTAAATCGCTTATTTTCTGAAACGGCAAGGTTATAACCTAAAACAAACTGGTGTGATTTGGTAAACCCAAGCTCTTTATTGGTTTCTATAAGGGAACCATTTGGCAGCCTCGTTCCCAGAAAATAAGTTGACAAAGTTTGTGTCCGTGAGTGTAACCCATAGCCAAAGCTTAATTTCTGTTTATCAGCAACTTGCCAATTAAAGCCAAGACGGGGTTCAATACTTGTAGAACCATTCAAATCAAAGTAGCTTAAATGGATGCCAGGTACAAAACTGAGCTTATCATTGAACCGGTAAGTGGCCTGAATGTAAGGTTGATACAAAGTGACACCATTTGCAAGGCTTTTCCCATCGTCTATCCTTGCAACCATTGCCTGATCCTTTCTTTCGTAGGTTTTTGTAAGAAGGTCAAAGCCCATTCGATCAACTGAAAAACCTGTCATGGTTGACAAATGGGGATTGTATTTTGTGTGCAGAAATCCGCTTACTGAAGTCCTGAATTCAGCATAATTATGGACTATAGAAGGATGTATGGCATTTTGAGCATCAAGCGTGTCAATGGTTGTCCCACCATTCTGGTAAACTCCCGACAGAGTGAGTTTCATATAACTTTTATCTTTCATAAAATGTGTATATGTGATACCCATTGCCCCCATTTTTGAACGGTTCACCAAATCCTGGCCTTCATCGGTGTACATGTCCTGTTGATTGCCATTTTTACTGTCGAGCATGGCAATTTCGCTATTTCCTGCAAGTCCGAATGCGGTAATGCCACCATTTTTCATGGGGAAATTGAACTTAAATGTAAAGTCCTGATATTTTGGCACTCCTGTCGTACCTACATCTATAATTCCATCCATTAGTTGAAGGGTAGAATAACGAAAATTGGCGAGGTAGGACGATTTGTGATTTTTACTGAAAGGACCTTCGGCTCCTGCCTCAAATCCGTTAAATCCTACCTGGAAAAGATTTTCATGTTTTTGGTTGTTACCGTTGCGCATTTTCAGGTCGAAAACACCACTCATAGCGTTACCGTATTCTGCAGGAAAGGCACCTGTAAAAAAGTCGCTGTTTTTCAATAGGTTATTATTCAACATTCCTACCGGCCCGCCGGTTGTTCCACCTTCTGCAAAATGATTCGGGTTTGGGACATCCACCCCCTCGAGTTTCCACAATAAACCGGAAGGTGAATTGCCACGAATGACGATGTCATTGCGTTGGTCGTTGGCCGAGGAAACCCCTGCAAAGTTCATAGCCATCCGTGCAACATCGCCACGGCTACCAGCGTATTTTTCAGTCTCCTCAACAGTGAAAGAACGGGCACTGACCACAGCCATCCTATTTATTGTTTCATCCTTTCGGGAAGCAGCTTTCACCACAATCTCAGCCCCTAAAATCACACTTTCTTCCAACTCAACATCAAGGACTACCTCCTTTACCGAATTCAGGATGATGTCCTTAAAGGATGCTGATTTATAACCGATATAGGTTACTTGCACACCCTGTCTTCCAAGTGGAATTTTCTCAAGACGGAAATTTCCGTCTTTGTCGGTCATTGTACCTTTTATTGGATTGGAATTTAGCAAAATAATAGTGGCACCTATCAAAGGGATTTTGGTTTCTTTATCGGTTACCTGTCCGCGGATCGTTTGCAATGGTTGTGCCCAAAGACTGGCGGAGGTAAGCAGGAGGATGGAGCAGATCAGTAAATTCTTCATATCTTTTAATTTTAATTGTTGATGGTGCAAAATTGGCATGTCAATAGAAAAACCGGATAATCTTTCCGATGAAATGAGCAAAATTGTGGATGAACCGTCAAAAACTAAAACCTAAGGTTCAATTTAATTTTAATTTGCACATCGAAATCAGACAATTCCATGTAGTTTTTAAAATAACGAGCTATAAAAGTTCTCAACCTCGTTCGACATGAATATTGAAAAACCAATTCATCACATAAGTTCATCAACAATTTTAGAGAAAGTTTGGAGGTGAAACAATTCATCAAATGTAATTATTAGAACCGATTTTGATTATTAAAATCGGAATATATCAGTTAGTTGAATAAACCGAATTTATGAATTGTCTATTTGCTTAATATGATACTTGAAAATGAGGGATTAGTTAGTAAAGGCATCACTATAAGCAATGCCTTCACTCATGGGTCTAAATTTATGGCTTAGCTACCAGAACCAAAGTTGAATATAAGTTTATTCCGGTAAAAATTCCGTAACCATTTTTGATATTTGCGTTTATCTCGGTTAGGGACAGCGAACTGTTACTGGTATCCTGAAAAAATATTACGTATTCGGGCTGTACTTTGAAAAGTGTAACCAGATGATATCCATAATACTTAAACGACTGTGGATTCAATTCAGTGTAATTAGTATTGACTGGTTGGTTGCGAAAAAAATTACTTGAGCCTATGTTTCGGGTATTAATAAGATCTTTGATTTTTTCCAAATTTTTTGCTGCTACCAAATAATAACTTTGGTCGTTGTTCGTCCAATTTATCTCTATCGGGGAAGGCATTGTTGGTGGCTCTGTAATTCCACCGGATCCGGGTTCACCCATTTGGGAGATTACGATTGAAGAAGCCGAAAATTTTACATTTTGAGGTTTTTCGGGAACTGTCGTTTCGGCTGTAACCAACAAACCATTGTAGGGAAATGACAACTGATAACTCTTCCCGGCGATAACAGTCAAATCCTCATTTTTGTAGGTTTCGTCACCAAGTGATGAAAGAATATACTGTTTTCCGGAACTTAATTCAGTAATGGTTACATCGAGTTTAGTCACATCCATACTTGAAAATTCCATGTCAGAACTGAATGGAATTAATTTTGAAATTTTAATTACAGGAATACTATCGGCGTACAAATAAGCCTGGACGACTGGCTTATCATTAAACGAAGAGATATCTGTCTTTTGGCATGAAACCATACCAAGGATTATTAACAGCAGGATTATTCTTTCCATAATCTAAAACTTAATTGAAAGTGAAACATTTGGAGTTATCCCCAAATAACTGATGTTGCTGTCGAGTATTACATTTTCAACAACCTGAAATTGCTTGGAACTTACATTTTGACGATTGTAAAGATTGAACACCGAGAAACTTAATGTGTTCTGTCTTTCGCGTTGAGTGAACAGCTTAAACCGATATGAGGCAGCCATATCAAAACGATGATAATCAGGAAGCCTCATTGAATTTTTATCGCTTACAGCATAATAGCTGCCAGTAGTACCATCAACCAGTTTCAATGTATAAGCTCCAAGTGGTACCGTATATGGTCTGCCTGTAGCGTAAATCCATGATGCAGAGAAATCAAAGTTGCCCCATTTATAAATACCCACAATTTTTAGTTCGTGCGTAACATCATGATTTGCATAGTAATACTTGTCAGATATTTCCGGAAACCTGTTTTTTACCTGTCCCAGAGAATAACTGATCCATCCGTTAAATTTTCCTGCTTTCTTCTGTGCCAGCACCTCCATTCCGATTGAATAGCCATTTCCGATAAAAAATTGCTCAGACGATTGGACAATGCTGCCAGATCGAGGTACGGATCTGTATCGCATAGAATACTCTGTCACATTTTGGTTGCGTTTGTAAAAACCTTCAAGGCTAAAAAGGTAGTCTGGAACATCATAGTTAAGCCCAAGGTTCAAATGTGCAGAGGAGCTTACCGGGATTTCCTTACCATTGGAAAGTAACCAGAAATCCCTGTTTCCCGACATGACATCCTCACGTACAACCCTGTTTGCAAACTGGTAAAAAAGGCCTGTTGCAGAATTGACCGATATTTTTGGGGTTATCTGAAAACTGGCTTTTAAACGGGGTTCGGGATAAATCTTACCTGTAGCCCCGAAATAGTTGGCTCGAAGACCAGCAGTTACAGTCATCATATTATTATAAAACAGCATCTTATCTTGAGCATACACACCAATAAGGGTTGACCGTATCAGTTTATCGAGAATCCTGACAGTATCATTTTGGGAGTAAGTATAGGCAATATCATAATAAGTACCATAACCCCCAAACTCGAGGATGTTCTTTCCATCGTAACTGTATTTCCAATCGTTCTTAATACTTGCATCAACCAGATTATTGTCCTCAAGAATACCGCTTTTCATAGTGGTCGAAACGCCATCTTTAACTACGGAGATCGAACGCCGCTGATCGCGTGTACTGTAAAAATCCGAAAAACTAATCAGTGAATAAGAGCTGAGTTTTTCGTTAAGCTTCCTCGTCCATTTTAAACTGGCACCAACATTACCATACCTTGTATAATCGCTGTTCTCCATCGAAATGTTTCCGATAGTAGCCATACCACCTCCACCTCCACCTCCCGGAGGGCCACCACCACCACTTTCGCGTCTCCCAAACTGTGGCGTATTGTCCAGATAATCAGTTCCATTGAAAATGCTCAGCGAAAGAATATCTTTTTTGGTAGCATTATAGGTGATTTTCCCATTGAAGTCATAAAAATATGAGTTAGCCTGCGTGTTCCCAGTGCCCATTCTGAATATACTTCGGGATGAAGTTCCTGTTGTTTGGTTCATGCCACTTATTTTATCGTAGAGATACCCCTGATAAGACCTTCGAAATGCAAATTCTGAAGTAATCAGATCTTTATATGGAATTTCAGCATAGGCATTCATACTCAACAAGCTGATTTCGGCACCCGCTGTTGACTTCTTTGAATTCCCATCTTTCCCGGTAATTTCTGTTACGCTTGAAAGCCTTCCCCCATATTTCGACTCAAATCCACCCTTATACAACTGGACATCTTTAATGGCATTGGAGTTGAAAGCACTGTAAAACCCAAAAAGGTGATCAACATTATAAACTGTAAAGCCATCATAAATAATCAGGTTTTGATCGGGCGTACCTCCACGAACATACATACCGGCCGACCCTTCGTTGGCAGCACTCACACCTGGCATAAGTTGAAACCCACGCATAATATCCTTTTCACCAACATTAGGCAAAATTTTTAACGCGATGGGGGACATTTTAATTTTTTGTTCCAAAGTAGCCTGTTGCAAAGCCTTATCGTCCTTTCTTCCAAAGATAAATACTTCCGATATACCCACACTTTGTTGCTTTAATTCGATAAGCCAGGGTGCATTTTCCTTTGTAGGCTCAAGCCCGATCTCCTTTGTGTGATAGCCAATATAAGAAATCATGATCGTTGCAGTATCTGACGGAACATTCTCCAATGCAAAATGGCCATTTTGATCGGTTAAAACTCCCTTCTTTGTCCCTTTGACCATGATTGTCGCAAATGGGATTCTCTCTCCATTGGCAGAATCAACAATTTCGCCTGACAACAAAAAATTCCTTTTTACCGGTATAAGTTTATTCCGGGAGGCCGATTTCACGTTCTTTTCTTCATCCTTAAGTTGGGTGAGAATGTCAAGATGTTCCTTATCTTTTGCAATATAGATGTATCCATCCTGCCCAACTAATGTGACCATGTCCCACGAATTTCTCATCATTTTTAAAACATCACCAACGGTTCTTTCATTGTCAACCATCACTGATGTTTTGAAATTTTGCAGGTAAACCGGATCAAAAACAAAACGAATGTTTAAATCCTTTCCAATGTTAAGCAAGATTTCATCAAGGTTACCGAAGTAATCTTTGGGGAGTTTAAAATTTTCAACTGTCTGCGCTTTAATGAATAACGGGGATAGTGACAATAGAATTACCAAAAAAAAATGTCTTATCATTTTGGATTATTAATATATTTTGAATTTTAAAGTAACCAACTATATTTTTCAGAATAGAGAAAAATCAGTGGATAACCTGAATTTATCTGTGAAAAGCTCTTTTTTACCGCCGATTTTGTTTTTTTAAGTTTCTGAATGCATCATTTTTATTACAATTGGGCTGCTTAGATTTTCGCGAAGATTCTAAAATTTTTGAAATAATTCTCCAAGCAATTTTTTAAAAAAACAAGGTCTGAGGATGAATTTTCATTCCAGATCAAGCAACTGATTTTGGAACAGAAGAGTTTGGATTCTGTGGCTTTCTTTAAGCAGCATGGCAAATTGAGTAATGAACGGAAATTAAACGAGCCATTTTGAGGTGTTTTGCTTCTGACATTAATGACGGGAGCAAATTGTAATTTCTATTCTTTCAGGGGTTTGACGCAAATTATTTATTACTTTGTCGGCTTAAAAACAAAATTATGGAACGGTACAAAGTAACATTAACCAAAGAAGAGTGTGACTAATTACATGCCATTATCAACAAGGGAGTACATAGCTCTCAGAAATTTGGTAGCGAAAAGAAAACTGATAGTGAATACGTAAGAAATAGAGTATGTGAAATTTCAATAGCAACCGAACCATTATCAGGAAAAAGAATTGTTAAAGTGACCGAAACGCGCACAAAAAAAGACTGGTCTGAATTTATTAAAGAACTGGCAGATAGCTATAACAGCGCAGAAATAATAAAGGAGCAAAATAGTGCAGTCAGTTGAAGGAATGGAAAGTGATCATTCGCAGTTTCACACTGACACTAACAGCGCGATTTTGTTTAATCCGCAATATCGTAAACTAGCAATACACTTCCATGCCTGATCAGCAACATTTTATTGTAAATTGATGGGTGCGCCCAGTGAGGTCCTTCGCCACCATTTACCTGAAATGTGCTGATAATATTCAAGTCGCTGGTATCGGGTTTTATCAGTGCAACATGTCCGCCTTTTTCTTCATAAAAGTATAACATGCCATCGGCAGAAATAACAGATCCTTTGGTGTACCATTCTTTCTCCCAGTTGGTTGTTCCGGTTTTCCAATCAACCGATGCCCAGTTTCCTCTGGTATTATCAAGCATCGTTGAGCCATAGATTGCCCCATTAACTAAAACCAAACCACCATGATGCGTATCAAGGACATCGTTTTTCCATTTCAGGGAAATCGATTTTCCATCGTCGGAAATATGAAAAAGCATGGCAGGCTGTTCGTTGCCATAAGTAATAAAAATGTCTCCATTGTAGAAAAGAGGCGTGTTTGCCGCTTCACCTTTACCTTTTTGAGAATGATACTGAATGGTGTTGTAATTCCATAGGATATCTCCGTTACTTGCATCTATTCCGATAAGATCGTTGGAAGTTTGTACCAGCACGATTTTCATTCCGTCCCATTCGATCAAAGATGATGAAGCATACGATTTGCTACCACCCATACTTTTGCTTTTCCAAAGTAATTCACCCGTTTTTTTGTGGTAAGCTACAAGGGTAGTTATATCGCCCCCTGTCACATATAAAGCAGCCTCTTCGGTTAAAAGTACCGACTCCACATTTCCCCAGTACATATTTTTACCCTCGAATTCTTTTAGAGGCTCTTTTCTCCAGATTTCTTCTCCCCCGTTTGTACTCAGGCAAACCAGGTCACCCATCCCACCAACCAAGTAAATCCGGTCATTTTCGATGGTTGGGGTTCCCCGCGATTCCGGATATGTTTTAGGCCATGCCTGACTGTATGTTTTTCCCCAAAGCAGCTTTCCATCCATATCGAAGGCCGAAACAACATCCAGTGTATCGGATTTAAGACCGGTTATATAGATTACATTTTTATATACTACTGGCTGTGACAACCCTTTCCCGATGTTTTCGATTTTTAATTTTAAGGTGGGTCCTTCGGCAGGCCATATTTTCAACAGCCCCGTTTCAGGATAAATGCCATCGCGGGCAGGGCCCATCCACTGAGAAATTTTGTTGTCCGGACTCAACAGAAATACCAGGAATGTGGTTAAAAGAAGTATGGATAGTTTCATTTCAATGCTTTGATGAGGATATTCCGATACTCCATTTGTCCGCGATCGGCTTCAAGTCCAAATGGACCGGTGACCGGAATTTTGAGTGCCTCTTCGAGTATTTCCCCGTTACAGGTGCAATAGGCGATGTTGTCCTTTACAACAACCTCGATTTTATTCCAATCCTGGGGTTTATAGTTCTTAAGGGATTTGTATGGACCTGCTACAAGGTAATCGCGACATTGTAATTGTGTTCCCCGTAGGAAAATGCCGCTATCTGCATTCACCCCTGCTCGGAATTCTATAGTAAAACTGAAATCTCCCTGATAGTCAAGTGTTGTCCAGACGGTTGCAAAATGCGGTCCCTTAGCCTCGTCCCAGGGATTTACTGTAAGAACACCATCCCTTCCGGTAAAGCGACCATCTTTTGACTCATTTTTACCATCGAACGTCTCAAAAAGAGTTTCCTCTCCTTTTTTGCTGCGATAACACCAGCCTGTCAAATCTTTGCCATTGAAGGGGCTTGTAAAGTCGGCGGTCAGCAGAGCAATGTTTTCTCCTGCCAATGAATATAACTTAGTCTTTGTTTCACCTGGAAAATCGGCAGGTATGGGAAAATCAACCGGACGTTTTGCGAGCCATTGCAGAGTGCGGATCATGATTGTTTGGAAACCGGCACAGCGCATACCTGCCGGATTTATTTCTTTGGCCCAGACATGTCCGAATGTAGAGTTATATACGCGCCCTTTTCCATAGGTAACAGTCCACTCGACCGGCCAGTTTTTCTTTGCATCCGGATCTTCAGCCCACGAAAGCACATTGATTTTGTTAGCAGGGCCACGCGGATAGGTATATACTTCGATCATAGCGGCCATCCACGTTTTCGGCATTCCGTCGTGGATTGGATCATTACCGATTCGATGCACAACCCTATCTGTTCGCTGGCCGTGCGATGTACTTTTACCTTCGCCCGCAGGTATTCGTTGCACAGAGCCATCGCTGCCGATCATAATTGACGGAAATTTTGTATCGCGCCATCCAAGGCCGATGATCTGGTTGTAATCGTCCCAATCAGCAAACGAATTGTTCGCCGAGTGAAAGATATAAACTCCGCCGCCTTTACGGACGAACTTCACAAAATCCTTACGCATGGCAACCGGCCACTCCCCTTTATTCCCGAGGTTATTGCAGTTTGGAATGATGACGTCATAGTTGGAAAATTTCGGGCAAAAGGTTGCGAAAGCCGGGTCATTGGCATTTGCCGGACACGTAGCAACATCAACACTAAAACGCCCCGTTTTCTCTAATATTCCGCAAATAAGTTTTGTTGTGTGTACCCAATCATGATTACTGAACCCATCAACGATCAGCACTTTGATTAGTGTATTTGGTTTGACAGATTCTACAGCCTTGCATAGATTTTCTGTGGGGGTCAACAGCAATATCAAGACCATGTAACGGAGATAGCGCATAGATTTCGCTTCAAATTTGAGCATGTTATTTAGCATGAATTGTGAGATAATGTGAAGTTTTTGGGACAAAACTAACGAAATATTCAAAAGGGCAACTCTTAATCAAATATATAATTATACGAAAGCAGCAAAAATGTTGCTATCTCATTGGATTTCAGATTTTTCGCTTGCCCAGATTTGGCCACAATTTTAATAACTTAATTCCGGGGTATGTGGCCAATAATCCCCGGCGAAAGGTGGTTATAATTCAGGATTTTCCAGTATTGTATGTCTTGCTAAAAACAAACTCCTGAAACCACTTTTAAAATTATGGGTTGTCCTGTTATTTTGTATAAAGCTCAACACCTCATGCCATTGATTGCAAGATTACTTTGATCAAACCGGCATCACTTTCGATCTTCGCCGTGGTATTGTAAGAATTTATCACGGGGTTCTGATAGACCTCGTTTTTTGTGACTTCCTCTGGCAATCCAGCAATTTTTTTTTAATGTCATCAGGGAATCAACATTACCGGAATATTCAGATGGAGAGCAAAACTAATCAATATTAGTCTTTGCAAATCAATACATTGATTTTTTTTCCAAAAAAGAAAAGTCAGTTGATTGTACTGATGAAACCCTGTCTGCAAAAAAAAAGGAGTAATCAATTGATTACTCCCTAAGATTTTTTTCTTAACGTGTTATTTCAATACCCTTTTACCTATCAGATGCTTATAGTTTCTGGATTCTACCTATGTGAGCTATTGAGTAATAATATGTTGCTTTTGGTGCTGTCTGCCCTCTGATGTATTCTTCGACTTCAAAAAGTTCATCGCCAATTTTAGTGATTATCTGATAATCTGAAAAATTAGATGGATTAGCCTTTATTGCAATCCCTGAATCAAATGCCCGGATAAATAATTCTTTACCCTTATAACTGTTTAAAATCTCTTTTATTGTAAGCATAATGTTTAATTTTAATGGTTTAAATGTTCTTAATTTTATTGCAAATTTAGTAAAAAAACTTTGTGCTTTAGCTTTATCAATTTACTTAATCAACTTCCTGACATTTTACTGATAGTCCTTTTCAATATTTCGGCAACGTAAAAAGGTTTTCGGGTTTTCAATATGGCCTATCATTGAATCAATAATAGAATAATTTACATCTTTGAGGAAAAGGCTACCAACAAAATTGCGCCTTTCTTTTGCGAACTTGCAATGTCGGCAATAGATAAAATTGAATTCTTAAGGCGGTTTTTTACCTTCCTTGATGAGGCCGATAATTTGGTTGTTATCTTATTCAGTCATATCCAAAATCATGTTCGTATTTGTTCGTACAAATCTGATGAAGTTCCCATTTTTTATTAAAACTATTCTCTAATATGCAGTAATATAGTTTATTGGATTTAAAAAGCATTTAAAAAGTATTTAAAAAGTATTTAAAGATGGTGCCAGTAATATCCTGGCAAGTTTTCAATTTTACCTTCCATCCTTAATGCTGATAAAAAGTTAGTTACTTTCTGCTTCTTCTGTTCTTCTGTTAAAGCAGTTGACAGCTTAGGGATTATTAAACTATCTATTGGTTTTCTTTTTGTCCTTCCAAGCTTTTTAAGGTATTCCAAAATCATATCTTTAAAATGTTTGTCGTCAAAACTTTTATTCGCAATATATTCCACCCTTAATCCTTCATCGTTCAATGGTTCAATTACAGCAAGAGACAGGTAAATATTGGGTTTCCTACCTTCGACTAACTTCAGTTTTTTCAGGTATTTGAACTCACTGTCGGTAATCTCTTTTTTCTTTTGTACCTGGTCCAAAAGAAACACATCGGAAAAGGCAAGTTTGGGGTGATGCGATAGGATTTCGGAAAATTCAGGGTCTAAGATTTTACCTGTGAGGGTCATCTTCGTTTTTTCGTCTTCAAACTCGTAATCGGGCAAAGGGAACAATCGTTTTATCTGATTGGTGTACATCTTTTTTATACCACCGCCACGTGTATCCACCAATCCTAATTGAAACATGGCATTTGCCAAAAACCTGTTCCGGTAATTTTCCTCCGGGGCATCTTGCATGATCACCTTTTCGATGCTGCCGGGAATAAACGTCCCATTGTTGGAAAATATTAGGCGGTCGTCTTCGAATTCCACTATATTAATGTATCCTGCTTTCGCGTAATCGTTGTGTGCAACACAGTTGTTAATGGCCTCGCGAATGTTAAATGGTTCATAACGTGGTAATTCGTTAGGAAACAATGTGCCCTTTGGCAAATAACGGTATTTCAGGTTCCTTATTTTTTCATAGATTTTGTCTATAGCCAAAAGGAAAGGCGGCGGAAAAATATCGTAGTCTTTTTCTTCGTTCTGAACTGTTTTGAGTATCCACCTCATCTTGGCAATCGAAGGAACAAGTAAGCTTTCAGCTTCGCTTTTGCCTAACAAGATAATGGCAGTGCGTGTAATCTGTCCTTTAATAGCGATTTTTGCTTTGTTCAGGAAAGTAAGGACATCCCAAGTATTAACGTCATCTGCCAATTCCGGGAATTTTACAACGAACCTCTCTTTGGCGTAGGCAATTGCTTTTGGATCGAGGTCATCAACTGTTGCATTGGCCAGAATTGCCGCACTCCAATCGTTTTCGGTGTTTCGGTTACGGATGCGCTCCAGTTCTTCAAGGTTCAATGCACCAAGGCTTTCACCTTCGCGACCGTAAAAATGCCCTTCGAAAGCAACTGGGATTCCTTTGGGCGCAGGTGGTATCTCAAAAAGTATTACCCGTCCTTCAGGCAAAATCAGTTCGTGAATTTCGATAAACGTGATGCGATTTGATGTTTTATCGGCTATTTCCTTTTTCAGGCTATCGAGATCTGCTTTGTTTTCCCTAAACTTCGTACCTGTTATTTTATGTCTTGTTTTCAATTCCAAAAACCAGCCATGCACAATCCTTGCCGAGCAGGTTTGCTTCGTTGCTCAATGCCGAAAAATACTTGCCCAGCTTTCTGAAATCATAGTTATTGCCAGCTTCTTTAAACTCCACGACTTCGTTTTCAGCCTTTAGCGACTGTAGTTGTTCGAGCCTATGTTTCAAATCAAGCCTGTTCATTTTAGTTCAAATATTTTACAAAGTTCATGAAAGGTTTTCAAATCGTTCTTTACATCTTACCATTTCTTCTGCTTCACACACACCGGTGTATAGGTGTAAAGTGCCTGTGCAGTGTTGATGTCATTGCACCAAGTTGCTTTATGCTTAATTTTCCGTACATCGTCCAAATCTTCCCTGCCCTTTGTTTCCAAGATGTAAAACGTTTTATCATTGGTTTTTACAAAAAAATCGGGGGTAGTATTCCCTAATGTTGCCTTATTTGGCTTGGATTTAGCAAAATGCACTTTTCCCTTATGCAGTTCCCGTACCAGTAACCAATAATTCATCAATGGATTTTTTTAATGTGGATTTAAGAATTTCCTTTTGAGCGAATCTTTTAGAGATTTCACCTGATTTGGACTTGCCTAACACTACACCATTTCCAGAGATGAATTAAGTTGCTGCATTTTAGTTTATTCCATGCTTTTCACTCCTTTTATCGGTTTAGGAACAAGGTTGTGCAAATCGAAAACCACAATTTCATTTCGTCCCTTTTTTAGCCACGGTGCCGGACAATATAGTTGTTTCTGAGGGCCAATGCTCCAATATCTTCCCAAATTGTGACCGTTAACCCAAACTAAACCTTTTTCCCACTGGCTCATTTCGATATAAGTGTCGCCGGTAACGGTAAGTTGAAATTCGCCTTTGAAGAAATTACCCTGTCGTGCAGCTTCGCCAGCCGAAAATTTCAAATTATTCAAATATGTTTCATCAAACGGAAGTGTGAAAATCTGCCAATTCATAAGGGTCATTCCGTTAAGCGATACACGCTCAGTAATTCCCTTTCTGTCAATCATATATTCAGCAAAATTGATACGTCCCATTCCTTCGACAAAAATTTCGAGTTGTGGATTTGCCGTTGTTGAGGCAGGTAAGTCAATAATATTTTCAGCTTTTGTACGGTCAAGCTTTCCAATATATTTTCCATCCAGAAAAATGGTGGCATAGTCGTGCAGTTCAGTAATTCTCAATTTCCCTTTTTTGTGGCCTATAAGATTAGTTCGATAGCAAATAAAACCAGCTTTCTGTCCAACCATTTCCATTGGTTTGGGCTGAGCTGACAGAATAGCTGCAGGAAGGCTTTCCCAAACAGAAGCTACGGAAGTAAAAGATATTTCAGGTATTTCAATCACCGGCATTGGAGCAGGAATTGCAGGCAATTTTTGTTTTGCAGGCAGATACTGTGACAAAATTTTGCGAAGTGCATTGTATTTCGGTGTTGCCTGTCCCATTTCATTAATGGGTGCATCGTAATCATAGCTTGTCACATCAGGTTGATACTGAGTTGGACTAAAAGCATTGGCTCCTGCCCAATAACCGAAGTTAGTTCCGCCGTGAATCACATAAAAATTAAATGATTTTTTGTGATCCATAAGCCACTTCACATCCTTCATCAGACTTGCCGTGTCGGGACGTTGCCATTTCTCACCCCAATGAGTAAGCCATCCCGGATACAATTCGCTGCAAAATGAAGGGACATTTGGATTTGCTTTAGTAGCTTGGGCAAATTGTGATTCGTTGGCAGCAGGGTCAAGTCCAATTGCCGCATCTGGTAATGAGCCTGCCTCAAGCATATAAGGTGTTGCTCCATCGGAAGTATAAAATGGCACTTCTATACCGCTTTTTTTCCAAACTTCCTGAAGCCATTTCATGTAAGTACGGTCGTTTCCATAACTGCCATATTCGTTTTCAATCTGAACCATCAGAACAGGTCCTCCTTTGGTTACCTGCAAATCTTTAACCTGAATAGCAAGTGTTTTAATGTAACGCTCGGCAGCTTCTGTATAGCGTAAATCCATGCAGCGCACTTTAATATCAGGAACAGCAAGCAAATACGAAGGCAATCCTCCAAATTCCCATTCAGCACACACATAAGGGCCTGGTCGTAAAATCAAAAACATTCCTTCATCCTGAACAATACGAATGAATTGAGCAATGTTATGATTTCCCGATTGAAAATCGAAAACCCCAGGTTCCGATTCGTGATAATTCCAGAAAATATAAGCTGCGATGGTGTTGCATCCCATTGCTTTGGCCATAAGAATCCGGTGTCTCCAGTATTCAACCGGTATTCGGGCGGGGTGCATTTCGCCCGAAATGATCTGAAAGGGTTTGCTATCAAGTAAAAAATCGGTTTTTGATAATGTAAAAGTATGGATACTGTTTTGACTAAACAAACTGACATTCAATACTCCCATTAAAAATAAAGTCACTAATAAATTGCGCATGTTCAAATTTTTATTAATTATAAGGATATTCAAATTTAAAATATTTCTGCCAAATCCTGCAAAAAATGATATTTTTTTCTCTTTTAATTCAAAGTTTAAGTGTTCATGAACAATACTATTTTAAAAAATATGGGATATTTGGAACCATTAGGGCTTTTATCGTTAAATTTGGCCTTTAATAATATTGCATTTGTCTCTTGAATTCACCAATTTTAATTCCAAGTAAATGAAAAATACCTTAATCGTCTTTCTTGCACTTCTGATATTTCAGAATTTAAAAGCACCCGCGTATTCACAGAATAAACCATCAGGTCGTTCTGTAGCTTTTGAGCAGCCAAATACAAAAATGGAATTTTGGCTGACAAGTCCCGAAACGAATGTACTGTTTCAGCGTCAGACTGTTAATTTGATTTTCGGAAGGCAGGATAATTCGAATCCAACAATATTTGTTGATACGACCCAAACTTTTCAGACCATTGACGGTTTTGGAAATTGTCTCACAGGTGGCAGCGCAACTTTGCTGAACAGAATGGAGGCAGGAAACCGAAGCGCAATATTAAAAGAACTGTTCGCAACTGATGGTAATAATATAGGAATTAGTTATTTACGTGTAAGTATAGGAGCCTCCGATTTAAGCGAAAAAGTCTTTTCATACAATGATCTACCTGAAGGCGAAACTGATACAGAAATGGCTCGATTCACACTCGATGCTGAAAAAGCCGATTTGATTCCTGTTTTAAAGGAGATACTTACAATAAATCCGAATCTCAAAATTATGGGTTCACCCTGGTCTGCTCCGGTATGGATGAAAACGAATAACAATTCAAAAGGTGGCAGTTTAAAACCAGAGTATTTTGATGCTTACGCCAAATATTTCGTGAAATATATTCAGGGAATGAAAGCGGAAGGAATTATAATTGACGCTATTACCATACAGAATGAGCCTTTGCATCCCGGAAATAATCCAAGTATGTACATGACAGCCGAAGATCAGGCATTGTTTATCAAACGAAGTCTGGGGCCTGCTTTTGCCAATGCAAATATCACTACGAAAATCATTGTTTACGATCATAATGCCGACCGTCCAGATTATCCGTTGGCTATTTTTAAAGATCCCGAAGCTGCGAAGTATGTTGACGGTTCAGCTTTTCATCTTTATGGTGGTACTATTGATGCACTGACTCCTGTTCATAATGCTTTCCCTGATAAAAACCTTTATTTTACCGAACAATGGGTAGGAGCTCCGGGAAATCTTGCAGGTGATTTGGCTTGGCATGTGAGAACTTTGATTATAGGTGCAACCCGAAATTGGTGCCGCAATGTTCTTGAATGGAATCTCGCTGCTGATGCTCAAAGCGATCCTCATACAATTGGCGGATGTGATAAATGTCTGGGAACCATTACGATAAACGGAAATGTCGTTACCCGGAATCCTGCGTATTACATTTTGGCTCACGCCTCAAAATTTGTAAGACCCGGTTCGGTTCGTATTGATTCAAATTCGACAGTTTCGTTGCCAAACGTAGCTTTTAAGACACCCGATGGGAAAAAGGTGCTGATTGTGCAAAACAATAGTGGAGCAAAGAAAGAATTTAATATTGGTTTTAACGGAAAATCTGTTTCTGCTACGCTTGAAAAGGGAGCAGTTGGCACATATATTTGGTAATGATATGATTATTAATAGAATAAGTTTTGATTGCTTGGTAGAAAAGAAAAACCCGGCTTGAATTGTTCAAGACCGGGTTTTTTATGTTTTATTCTGTTTCTATCAGCGTACATTCAATTTTGTCAAATTCTAAAATACTTGGATTCTCGGTTTCTAAAATCAATTTCATTATCTCAATTATTTTAGCTTGAATATTCATACGATTCTTGTTTTAGACGAAATATGCTGTTTGTCAATAAAATCAAGAATGTAATGAAATGGAACAACTCGACTGTGCCTCCTAACCGAAATCTTTCAAGATTACCTTCTTCGTGGGCGGGAGATTTTTATTTTTTCAAGATTATTTTTACTCTGTATAGTTAATTGATTATATTCCCCAAGTAATGACTGAAAAATATTGTACGAAATTTCAAGATATTGTATTCCTAATTGAGTCACCCCTAATTGACCATAAGCATTTCCAAGATTTCCATAACTTATTGCTTCACCATATCTGTTATTAATTTCTATTGATAAACTTACAGCCTTTTCAAAACAATTTATTTTGTCTCTCATGTTTTCATAACCCATATATGCTGAACCCAATCTGTTAAGTATTTTAGCCTCGTTTTCTCGATCTCCTATAGATATGGCAATAGCTAATGATTTCTTATGGTAAGATATAGCCTTTTCATTATAACCTTCATTGTCATAATAAATACCTAGTTGAGATAAACATTCGGCTTCACTTCTCTTATCTCCTATTTCTTCCATGATACCTAATGATTTTTCCGTATAATTAATTGCTTTAATAAAGTCATTTAATTCACTGTAAGCCATACCAATATTTCCTAAGGTGACAGCATATCCATTTTTATCATTTATTTTCTGAGAAATCGCCATTGACATTTCATGGTATTTAATAGCATTAATAAAATCATTGTTATTTGCATAACACGAACCAATACCATCATAACTAATACTTTTCCCTTTCTCATCTCCAATTTCAGTGGCAATATGCAAAGACTTTTCAAATTCAATATTCGCTTCTACAAATTTACCCATCGCAAAATATATACTTCCCATCGCATTGTAAGTGCGTCCTTCTTCTTTTCTATTTCCATTTTTTTTATCTATTAAACCAGCTTGCTCATAAAAATACAAAGATTCCTTATAATCACCTAAGCGGCTATAATTATTTGCAATGTTAGACATATATTGTGCTTTCATAGCTTCACCTTCTAAACCAATATCTGAAGCAAGTATATAGTAATTATTTGCTTTACTGTATAGACCTAAATTTGTATATATTGTACCTAATAGAATCAAACATCCAGCTTCAAAATGCTTATTTCCTATTTTTTTGGCTATATCTAAGGATTTAATATAATATTCTTCGGCAATTTTGTAATTACCCATTTCATTATAAGCATTTCCTATGTTACTTAGGGATAATCCTTCTCCTTTTTTATCTCCAATTTCTTTTGAAAAATTATAGGAATAATCATAATACTTCACTGCTTCCTGAAATTTGCACATGCTCATGTAAGAATTTCCTATGTTGTGAAGTATTTGTGATTTTTTAATTTTCTGATTGAAAAAAAACTTTTCCATTATTTTAAGTGCGCTTAGATGATAGTCCAAAGCTATTTCAAATTCACATTTATTATCATAACAAATTCCAAGACTAGATAAATTACTGCATTCAATTTCTTTATTATCTATTGCCTTAGCGATTTTTAAAGACTTTTCAGTATAAAATATGGCAGACGAATAATCTCCTAAACGCTCAAAGACATTTCCAATTTGATATAAATTATTTGCAATATGAGCCTTTTCACCATCTCGTTCCTCAATTTCAAGTGATTTAATAAAATAACTTAAAGAATGATTAAAGTTACCAGTTTCATAGAAAATTCTTGCCGGTATATAGTATTTATTTGCCACTGAAAATATATTTGTAGCCAACTCATACCATGAAGAAATATTATTTTCCCAGTTATTATTTTTCAATAGCAAAGGATTATATTCAATTTTATCTATTAAACTATTATCCTGCAGCGACTTTAAAAAATTCAAAGTATTAATGAAGATTCTATAACCATTTACAAAATTTTTAAACGAATTTTTCTCATTTTGAAAATTAATATTCTCAATTCTAAATTGTTCAGAATGTTGTATAAAATAGATTTCCTTATTACTTATTAATGATTCAATTATTGGAGAAATATCAAAAATATCTGATGCACTGTATCCTAAAAACAAAATATTCTTATGTGACCCTTTGGAAAAGGCAAAATCAATGACACTTGTAATATGTTCTAAATTCTTATGTGAAGCAATCTGCTTTATAGTAATTGCCATGTTTTTTTTGTCTTCAACACTCCCATGTAATTTTACAATTCGGATTTTGTTCTCAGTCCAATCAATCTCTTGAAATTGTGAACTATCATAAATAACTTCAAAATCGATTCCTTGCTTCATACAATTTGGTTTAGAACAAAGTGCTTTTTCAAGTAAAGTATCAAAGTTTGTAGTTAATATAGTTTTTATTTTCCCTTCCTTTATAAGATTGGCAACTATTAAATGATTTAAATTAGGCTCTCCTTCTTCATAAATACTTAGAAGATCATTAATGTCACTATTTTCTTGTAAGATTTCAATAAATAATTCAAACGGTAGTTTAGGATTATTCGATTTGTCTAAAATAGATTCAATTTCTTGTAACTCTAAGTTGAATTTGGATAAAATTGATGGCACAATTTGATTAACAATTGGTAATCCTGAATCTCTTGATATTCCAGCTCCACAAAAAATTATTGTTCCGCCATTAATTATATTCGCCAATATTGAATTCAATTCTGGGCTTGTCATTTTTATTTGCAATTAATTTTTATTACTAAAAAAAACCTATAAATTATATAAGAACTGGCTAGGATTGACTGCATTGTATATCTGTTGAAAGGCCTCTTTCATCCGGTATGCCCTCATGGTTTTAAGGTTTAAACCGCTAATGGAAAGGCTTTCAAATGTTTGTTTATGCTTGGCCGTGTGATTCTCCCTGTTTTTGAGGAAAATATACCTGCTGGACTTAAGTATTGGGTTTGTTTTTGCCTCTTCCTTCCGTACCTTGTCAACGGCCTCATTAACGACTTTCATTAAATGGAAGCGGTCAAACACGATTTGCGATTCGGGCAAATGGTCGGTTACCCCCTTGATGTACGCAGGGGACATGTCGCACGACACCTCGGTTATCTGTTCTTGTTTGCCATTGTGCGCCACTAAGTCCTTGGCAAATTCATCAACGGTCCCGCTTCCTTTGCCTTCAGTAACAAAGATGGTCTTCTTCTTGTCAAGATCAACAAAAAGGCTCTCATAATCATGTCTCCAGTGGGCTGCTGTTTCATCGACCCCAATCCTCTCAACCTTTGAAAAATCTTCACTTTCGCGGCATTCCTCCGTATAAATGTGCATAATAATCCAAAGCTTTTGGTTGTAAGTGCCATTTAAACCTGCAACTTGATGGACAGGGAGCAACTTTACCAATTGAAGTGCCAAAGCCTAAAACAACAGTGTGAAACCACTGGACTTGCCCGCCCATGGTGCTATGACCTGCCTGACTTTTCCGTTGCCAATATCGACCCTGGGAATGAACGCATGCAGAAAACACTTATATTGAAAAAAATTCAGGTGACACCATGTTTTTTCACAAGTATCGTAAGCTTTAAATTTACCACTGACTCCCGTATCATTGTCCTGATAATCAAAAATGGAACCCCTTTCAAAGTCAATATGAATATCAAGATGCCCTTGTTGAAGGTCAAATTTCATTTCTTTTATAAACCAAGGTGCTTGTACTTGTAAGGCTTGCGAAAATAGCTCTTCTTGTGTCATGGCAATTTTATAATATTAGACTTTGCAAAGATAAATCTTCACATGTGCTACCCACTCACTTTTGTAAAGAACCAAATTTTTTTAAATCTTTTATCTCTGGTCATAACCAGCCTTACTTTCTCTTCATTGGTAAATTACAAATATCCGTAATTCGGTGCTTATTTTATTCATACCTATTATGTTTTTTTATAATACCATTTTTTATTCCAGTTTCTTATCACCAATCCCAACCATTCCAGTTCATGTAAACGGAAACAAAATTCTTTATATGCACAATGGGGAATAAGATTCTTCGTTAGTTCCCATAATTGGTCAATTTCAGTATAATCAGTTGGAATCTTTTCAAGTAAAAGCTTTTGATTCTCGGAAATTCGTTCTATCCATAATTCGCGTTTTAGATGAATTTCTTTTAAAGCATCAAGCTTCGCCGTTTCATTCCCAATATTCTGCTCAATTCTTGAGGTTATTCCCAAAATGGTACGTGAAATCTCTTGGTTTTTCTTAAGCTCATTAAGAATGTTTTCACCTTGAATGGTAATAAAATCAAAAAGTGAAAAAAAGCTAATGGATAATTCCGCTTTCAGTTCTTCACTCATTTTATCCAAACTCTTATCTATCTGTTCAAAATCAATTTTTGGAATCCGTTTTTCAATTTCAAAAAGATCTTGTTCAGTTAGAGTATTGAGTGTTGGCATAAACACCTCTTTAAATTGCTCATAAACAAGTTCTTCTACGAATGGCCCTATAACTGGCACCATTTTCCAGGTCGCTTTTCCTAAATGGTAAAGAAATTTGGTTATGTCATCTTTGGTCATCAAATTATTCCTTTAAGTAATAAAATCTGTCTGTAATAAATAAAAACATTGAATATCTGATAAAAATATTTGCTATTTCAAAAACTTCTTTTTATCTTCATGGCGAAAAAGAAGAAGCTTTTGCTATAAAAACATAATGATTTTGTGTTGAAATTTGCGAATAAGGAAGGAGCTAAAATCCCGAATTGGGTTTTATAGTTACCCCTTTGAATTTTAATCAAATACAAGGTAAGTAGGTCTCAATACATTCAATTCTGCCTTTTAGGAAAAGGTTATGCGAAAGTATCGTAGTATTTAGGGTAATACATTTTGTTTACTAATAAATCCTATCTTTACATTGTTGGATCTATTTTTTAATTAAGTTCGGCATTTTATTAGTCAACTTGCTGATTAACTAATATTGTTAATTGTGCCTTATTGTGAGGTTTCAAACTGAAATTCTTCCTTTACCGGTAAATGTTTCTTTCTTGCATAAAGTTTCAACATACCACAGAAGCATGGAATTATCGCATATTGCAGGTTAGCGTTTTTATTCATCTTTTTCAATATCAATTAGTTGAAAGTGTTTTCCATTCTTTTTAATTGTTACTATTACATTATCGTCCCAATACATTTTGACAATATCATCTAAACCGTCTGGAACGTTTATTTGAAATTTTTTGTCTTCTTCGTTAATTAGAGTAATTTTATTAGAAAAACCATCCGCCTTTTTCAAATTTCCTTTAATTTCCAATGGTTTATCATTTTCGCTATTTTGATTTATTCTAACTATTTTTGATTTTATATCTTTCTGCGTTTTTTGTAAAGCAAGAGTTTGCTCCTGACCTTTTCTTATAACCGTTAATCCAACCTGCTTTATTTTATCACCGTCTGGTGATAATTTTTGTGCTAAACTTATAAAATTTTGAAAATAAGCGTCATTTGATATTTGATTTTTTAATTGGTCTTCGTTTTCATTGTTGAATAGTGATATAGAATTAAAAATTTCATCAACAACCTGTGTATAAATATCATCATCGGGGTATAAATTTAATTGTTTTGTCGGTTTTCCAATTCTTATTTGTATAGCAAAACTTGCTGCAATTGGTCTTTGAAAATACGGTTCAAATCTATCTTTAATTTCTTTTGATACTGAACCATTTTTTCTAAATTCTTTACCTAATTTCCTTTCTACTGTCCTATATGCTAATTGTTCAAAAATTTGTGCACGAGATAAAAATTCGCCTGAATTAATAATTCCATATCCAACGGAATTTCCTGTTAGAGATAAATATATTTCCGAATTATCTAATTCAACATCTCTTAATTCTAAATGCCGATAAAAATTTATGTTTTCATATAAGTTTCTTATTTCATTTGCAATTTCAAATGGCGGATTTCCTGAAAGTGCAAAACCGATCATTTTTTCAGCGTCTCGATATCTTTTGCAATTATTTGCTAATGCTGCTGCGCTTTTAAATAAAATTGAGCGTGCTGGTTCTTTATCATGGTTTAAATAAAAAAGTGCTGCTTGTTGCTCTAATTCAAATGCTTTTTCAAATAATTCAATAGATTTCTCAAAATCACCATTTTGTTGCAAAAGATGAGCTTCTTGTGCAAATACCATTGCTTCTCTATGTATTTGTTTTATATTCATCTTTCTAATATTATTGCTTCAAGTTTACTAAATTCAATAATCGCAACATAAGCTGGTAAAGATGAACTGTCGGAACGTTTTGTTTGATTGATTTTTGTGTTTAGCCTTGTATTAATATTATTTGATTGTTTTTCTTGTCGTATCCCTGATATTTCCAATCTTGCTGAAAAATCTAAATCATCACTTTCGTTGCTTAACCAGTAATCTATTCCATTATTTCCTTCTGTAACTTCAAAATATTTGTAATCGGTTAATTCAAGCATTAAAGACAAAGATAAAAAAACCGCTGCATTTTCAGTAGCTTTTTTTTCATCTTTGTATGATTTTTTTAATCTATCTGTAAATTCCGAATTCCAAACTATTGTATAAGGAACTTTGTATAAATTTCTTTTATCATCAAAGCATTTCAATAAACTACCGCTATTCTTTTTTTGAAAATTACAGCAAGTTACACAACTTTCCATTAATACACCAACTTGTGACGAAGTAAATGAAGGTTGTTCGTTTAATCTATTTTGAAAATTCTCAAATGATAATTCTTTATCCATTCTCTATCTCATTTTTATAAACGCTAACGTTTCGATAGCCGCCACTCTTGTGCTATAATTAATGTTATCTTGATAGCGAATATTGGCTGTTATATGCACTACTGTATAGTATTTCTTTGTCTTAATAATCTGTTACTTCGGGTAGCCGTTTTCCATTATTTAATGATATGGCTATTTTTGTGTGTGCTCATATTTTTAACCATAGGTGAGTGGTTATGCGTGTCAAACAGAGACTGAATATTTTTTGTTATTTTGATCGTGTCCATTGGGTTGGTTATAGTTCATCTTTTTCTATTACGATACTTTGCATACATAATCTACTCTGAATGTAGTAGCCATAACCATGTATTTACTATTCAACGCATGTCGGCGTAATGCGGCAACTGATTGGTAAAATCTGAACGACCAAACCAATAGTAAGGTACTTTACAACAATACTTGCCAATGTTCATGCTTTTTTATGATTTGTTTAAAGTTGACCGGATTAACCTTTGAACAATTTCTGAGTCTAGCTTTTTTAAATATCTCAAAATCCTTTAAAATGCACTCTATCAATATTTTACCAAACAGTCTCTGTATTGGCTTTCACAGCTTCGCCCCTTCAGTCACATTCTTTATTTAACTTAATGTATCTGAAAAGGAATCCCCACATTCCTGTCCCTACAAAGCGACAGGCAAAAACTGAATTTCCTCCGAGTCCATTTTTACAGGAATGCTCCATTTCTTCAGGCATTGTAAAGATCGGTCTCATCAAATTTTCAGGCTTTAAAAGTAATAAATAA
>CAILKW010000119.1 GCA_903834845.1 uncultured Bacteroidia bacterium
ATGGTTCGGTATGGCGATCCGGTTTTGTATCATCAGGATATGAACTTTATTTTGCTCGGATCAGGTATTGCAAGCAAGCTTGAAATTGCATTACACGACGAACCAAATATTATAACCGTTTATTATCCTAAAAAAGAAAATCCGGGGGCTTTTAGATTTAATCCGGAAAGTGCATTCAATCAAAAATCAATTATCCCTTCAGGAATATTTGCCATTCAGTCGGATTTTGATAATAAATATGCTGTTGTGCCCTTAGGTTTTATCAGAACTCTGGTTGATCAGCCAAAAGCAGTTACCGCCATCGAGCTGGTACTGAAACCGGGTTTTAATGCCGACAATGCAAAGGCTGACATTCAAAATATATTCGGAGAAAAATTTGAAGTTAAAAACCGCTTTGAACAACATAAATGGCTGTACAAGATTACACGAACCGAAAAATTTATGGTTTTCCTCATCCTATCGCTCATACTTTTGATTGCTGCTTTTAACCTTATCGGATCGCTTTTGATGCTTTCGATTGAAAAACGAAAAGATATGATGATTTTAAAAAGCATGGGTGCCGAACCCAAACTCATCAGAAACATTTTTTTTATTGAAGGAATTTTATTGTCGGTTTCGGGAGCTATAATCGGAATCATTCTGGGCGGAATTGTGTGCCTGTTGCAATTAAAATATGGATTCGTGAAAATAAATGGAGGCACCACATTTATTCTTGATTCGTATCCGATAAGTTTAAGGGTTACCGATTTTGTAAAGGTTTTTGGAACTGCTCTGGTTATCGGCATTATTTCCTCATGGATTCCGGCACGTGCTGCCTATAGAGAACTCAATATTAAGGATATCAACCAATAGGTGATTTCGGATTGCGGATTGCCGATTTCGGATTCCTCGATGCCTGAAATTAGTTGACTTTTTTTCATCAATTATAAACTCCTTTTTTCACACTTCGGGTAATTAGAAACTGAGGTCTTTTTTCGGCAAAATTTTGAAGAACTCGATGTTCGAAAAATTTTAAAAACAGGAGGCTACTCATGGTTCACCTCCTGCTTTTGACCTTCGGTATAAATTGTCACTTTCGGTCTTTTTTCGGCACTCAAAGATAAAATATATTTCTCAAAACTTATCGGAGCCAATTTATTTAAAAGATTATTATGCGGACGGCTTGTATTGTATGCATCTACAGCTCTTTTCAGCCATTTTTCAATATCGCTGAGATTAGAGCATGACCAATTTGCCATATACTCATTTTTAATAATACCGTTTACTCTTTCTGCATATGCATTCTCGTATGCTGAATCACACATACTTATGATACATTTTTTTGATTCAAGCAGTTTTGTATATGCATTAGAAGCATATTGGCTACCCCTGTCGGAATGGTGGATAAGACCTTTGCAATTTTTCATTCTTCGAACTTTAAATGCCATCTCTAATGCATTCAGATTCCCTTTTGTTTCCATTGAGATGCTTGCATTATAGCCTACGATCCTCCGTGAGTAAACATCAATAATAAAAACTAGATAGTAGAACCGAGTACCTGACCAGAAGTATGTAATGTCGCTTTGCCAAAGCTGGTTGATACCTGTCAACTCAATTCCTTTTATTAGGTTTTTATATTGGTAGCATTTTACAGAATAGGTTGTCCTGGTATAGTTTTTTGGATAGTGCACACGATAACCGTTATGCAATAATAACTCTTCAAACTTATCTCTGCCCATCTCTCCCTGGGCGATTATATCATACATCTTTCTTACCCCGATTTTAGGGTGTACGACCCTTATTGCATCTACTTTCAGAAAAATAAGTTCTATAGAAACGGCTTCTTTTTCTTCCAATCGCTGATGTTGATGGAAGGCCTGCTTGGTTATATTTGCCAAAATATAGACATCTTTCATTTTCCACCTCCCTTTGTTTCGTTGAAACCACTCAACGGCTCTATAGCAACTTTTTTTTTAAGATCAAATCCTATTTCTTCAGAACTTAATTCGATTACTTTTTCAAGATAATCTATTTGAAGCTGTTTTTGACCGATAATACGTTCCAGTTCTGATAATCGAACTTGTAACAGCTTGGCCTTTCTTGATTCACTTTCCATCTCTATAACTTGGTTTACTCCTTTTTTCAAATGTAGGGAATATTTATGAATCCATTGGTAAACCGAGGTAGCGCTTACCTGATAAAGCCTGCTAAGTTCACTTATACTAATTAGGTTTTGTTCGATTTCTTTTACTTTTTGAATCTTAAAATCTTCACTAAAATAACGTTGTATTCTTAGCTTTTTTTTGATAGTTAATTGTTCCATTTTTTTCTGTTTTTAGGTTAATAAAATTACTCGTTTTTGGTCAACCTATTTCAGGCATGGACAATTACTTTGATTTCTGATTTCGAATTGCCGATTTCGGATTACTTTGATTGCGGATTTGGGATTGTCGATTTCGGATTACTTTGATTTCGGATAATCACAACCATTCGGTTAGTGCCGATTTCGGATTGCTGGAGGCAGATTTCTTCATTTCGGATTATTTTTGTTTTTTGATTTTGAGAACTAGGATCAAGAATTTAAACCCTCTATTTTAAAGTTATTATTCAGAGGTTTTGAGTTAATGATTTCAGGTTTTAATCTCATTAAATTAACTTCAAAGGCATACATATATTGAATCCTATGCCTTAAATAGGCTTTTTTGACCCGAAAAAATAAAAAATCATAAAACAGTTATTAATATAGATACGA
>CAILKW010000120.1 GCA_903834845.1 uncultured Bacteroidia bacterium
GAACGGGCAGTACTGAATGCCATAGAGTTGGGATTAAGCAAAACCTGATCATAAGCATCAGACCAATTGGTCAATGTAATCAATTCCTCTTTTCCCATGACTTTCATCATTGCCTGCACGATTTCAACAGAACTTCCGGTAAGTGTACCTTTAGTATCGCGGTAACTCTGAGGGGGATTTTCTTCCGTATAAATATTCACCAACCCGGGTGCCTTAGTGCCGGGAAGGTACTTATCATAAACGGCCTGAACATAACCTTGTTTTTTTAGCTGATCAAGTTTTTCCTGCCATGATTCCACTATTTGAGTTGATGTTCCCGGAGAAAATGCAATATAACCCTGAAGTGACGAATAATTATAGACTTCATTCAAACGATTTATGTCCATTCCATTTGCCTCAGCAATTGCCCTGATAGATTGGGTGATGTCAAACAATGTGCTGATGCTTCCACTGTAAAGGGCTGAAATGGCACTGCTCATTGTATTAAAATAAACTAAGTTTTTAAAATCTAAAGTTTTCAAAGTTTCTGTAGTCGAGTAACCATTCACGACACCTACTGAAGGCAGATTTTTAGCATCAGTAATTGAAGTGACTTCAAAAGTTTTTGATTTCAGCCCTGTGAATCCGGTAGAAGATATTGTTACAGGGCCTACCCATTGTAAAATATTTTTGCGTGAGGCAGTCATGTTCGTTGTGAAAAGGGCCACATTATTGGTTGTTTTTACCAATTCAAACGCAGCGTCCCAATTGGTTGTAAATTCAATAGTCTTATCATTTATTCCCAATAACCCCATGATGCTATCTGCAATTTCGACTGTAATTCCTTTTAATTCATTGTTTTCGAAATAATTGAATGGGCGGAATTCTTCACAAATAATCAGGGGTTTTACTTCTAACGATGCTTCTTTTTTACAGGAATATAGAAACACTAATATACAGAAAGTTAAAATCGAAAAGGGTATTTTCTTCATTGTGGTTAAGTATTTTTTATTTCAAACTTACATATAATTATTTAATTGAAGGCTTCACTTGGAGTGAAGCCTTCAATATTTTATTCATCCTTGACCTTCAATAATTTGCTATGAACTTTAATGCACCAGAAGATACTTGTCATTATATTGAAAGTTGCCACTACCTTATTTCAAGTTCATCTCTTGATGGCAATGCTGAATACGATTGATGTGGCTCTGTCTGATACCAAAAAGCCACAGATGAAATATCATCCTGAAGTGGAAGATAGCGGCCTTCTCCCCTCCAGCCCAAAGCCTGAATCGTCACTTTAAGATCCTTTTCAAAACGTATAGGATCGGTGATATGCCACCTGTAGAGACCAAAACGTTGGTTAGAGCGATATGCTCCATCGGGTCGGATAACCTGATGCAAACCTGAGTATGGTGTACAGAATTCGGTGTATTGACCCTTTCTGTCGAAGTTATACGAACCACAGAAATAATCTTCGGTACCGGTTCCGCAAATCGTTGGGAATTCTTTATCTCCATCCATGAAAAATTTAATTTCACCTTCACCCCACCAACCATTGTTATTAACCTGCCAAGCCATATATGTTCCAACATATTGACCTTTTCCTTTTATCTGATCAACAATGGTATAGACATCCTTGTATTTAACAGGGTTACTCCGGTTAAACTTAGTATGGAAGTAGGAAACATTCTGTGGCACATCAGTCAAACAGTAATCAATCTGATAATAGAGACTCATCTCCTTCTCATCTATGTTTTGCATTGTAATCTTGCATTTTTTACGAAAAGGCATTTGCCAGTAACAATTAAAAGCACTTCCGGGGTTCACACATATTGCAAGTGACTGAAGTGGTGCATATTCGCCCCATCCCATACCGAAGAAATCACCTACAGGACACTCAACAGAAGGTTCA
>CAILKW010000121.1 GCA_903834845.1 uncultured Bacteroidia bacterium
TACCTGCCCAAGTTTCATTTCCCAGATGATATTGGAAGAGGATTCGCGTTTGATTCCCGGAATATCGAAATCATCCTGAGTAACGGAAAGATTCTGTTTCGGAAAGCATCCGCCTATAAAATAATGCCCCGATTCGTTTGTGATAGGAACAAAATCAACAGTATATTCCCCAAGGTTGTTGGTTTTTGCCTTTAATTCCCTGCGCGTTCCGCTTATCAGAATATATACATCAACATCAACATTGGGTACAGCTACATTCTTGGAGTTTAAGGCTGAGCCATGAATCGAAACGGCTATATTAGGCATGTAAATGTCATTATCGGCAATAGCTGTAACTGTATATTCAGGATTAATTGTTACCGCAATAGGTTGGGATTCGTTGTTAAAGTACACCAATTCTGTGACAAGCTCGGAAGGATTAATTTTTGCCAGAACAAAGAAGTTTCCTGTTTCATCGGGCACGTCTAAAGTTTTAGCGAAATTGGCTGAAGCTCCTTGTGGTATTGAAGCAGGGAAAACAAATTCGCCAAGTAATTTATCACTTGCATCAATGGTTTTGTCCTTCGAGAAATAGTAATTTATTTTAACTCCTGTCGGGGCATTGGCAAAACCGCCATTGAAAGCAGTTCCGGTAATTTCAAATACATCGTTTGTTGCTAATGTATCTTGGCTAAGTGCAATAGCTGTTATTTCAAGATCAGGTTTATTCTGATCGGTCACAAAAACATAACCATATCCTGATGAAAATAAAGGTGCATTGGCTTGAACGGATACCATTTGATTACCATCTTCGATATGGTCATTTTTAGAGTTAATCGGTATCTGAACCGATTTTTGTCCGGCTAAAATGGTTGCAGTTGTCTGAATATCAACCTCCGAAGTGTCGTTGTGCGAAATAGTCACTGCTAATGCCTCCAAAGTTGGGGTATTGCGCGAAATGGTAAGAGTACCGGCATTTAATTTTCCTTCGGGTAATGAAATTGGATTGACTGATACCGACAAGGCTGGCCCATCGTTATCTGCTACAACCAGATCAGCATTTACAACTCCACCATTTTCAGCCGATGTTGCGCAATTGCATGATGATATGTAAACTGAACCGGTGATTGTCGCTTTCCGATAGCCATCAACATCGGCATTATCAACAACTCCAATATTGAATTTTTGTTCCAGAGCTCCTTTGGGCAATGAAATACTTGCCGGAAAGTAAAGCAAATTTCCGGGAGTTGATATGAAATTTACTGTTATATTGTTGTCGCTTTTCAACCTTTTGATAACTCCCCAGGTTGCATAAACACCGGCTGATTCAGAAACTGTGTCAGCCAATAAGTCGAACGTCAACTGCGGAATGTCATCATCAATAATTTTGCAAGTGTCCTGTCCTTTATTATATCCAACTGAATTAGCGATTATTATAGCATCATTATTTAATTCAGGAATATTGTCATTAGTAACAACTACCGAAACTTCAATTGAAGCAGCATTTGATGGAATAACAGCCGTAGCAGGGAATGTCCACTGTGAGGCCTGGTTTGTTGATAAGTTAACCGTTAATGGCTGGTTCGTTATCAGATCACGAGTAGTTGTCAGTGTAATTGTTTCGCCTTCATTTGCAGTGCGCTTACTTAAGTGAGCCGTAAGAGATGGAACCTCATCATCAAGAATAGTGATTGTTTTTGATGTATTAATGTAAGACGCAGCACTTGCTGTAATTTCTACATTTCTTGATCCTTCGAGAATTACATTATTTATAGTGAGGAGGTTAAAAACAAAGGATGACTGATTTGAA
>CAILKW010000122.1 GCA_903834845.1 uncultured Bacteroidia bacterium
CACAAATGTGTATGCACTGACGGCCCAGTTTTTAACATAAATCAATTGAAATGGCAGATTTAAGGACTGTAATTCACAATATTAAACTTAAAAATCCTGTTATAACTGCTTCAGGTACATTTGGATACGGGATTGAATTTGATGACTTTTTTAATGTCAACCTGTTGG
The DNA here is from genome assembly GCA_903834845.1 of uncultured Bacteroidia bacterium. GTDB lineage: Bacteria > Bacteroidota > Bacteroidia > Bacteroidales > Prolixibacteraceae > JAAFHB01. The sequence continues at coordinate 169 of CAILKW010000122.1, forward strand.
GAGGTTTTATTGTAAAAGGAACAACCATACATCCCCGTCAAGGAAATTCATATCCAAGAATGGCAGAAACATCTTCAGGGATGCTTAATGCTGTAGGTCTTCAGAACGGAGGTGCTATCTATTTTGCATCAGAGATATATCCAAAGTTAACAAAATACGAAACCAACGTTTTAGTAAATGTATCGGGTTCCACAATTGAAGAATATATAGCCTGCGCTGAAATAATCAACGAACTCGATCGGATTGCGGGTATAGAACTTAATATTTCATGTCCTAACGTCAAGGAGGGAGGTATGGCTTTCGGCACAAGTTGTCCCTCGGCAGTAGCGGTAGTCAGCGCAGTCAGAAAGGTATATAAAAAGACAATGATTGTTAAGCTTTCACCCAATGTGACTGATATTGGAGAAATTGCTAAAGCTGCTGAAGGAGCAGGAGCCGACTGTTTATCTTTGATTAATACTTTATTAGGTATGGCTATTAATGCCGAAACCCGAAAACCTGTCCTTTCTACAATTACAGGCGGTCTCTCGGGACCTGCAATAAAACCAATTGCTTTGCGTATGGTTTGGCAGGTTGCTCAGGCTGTTGATGTCCCGGTTATTGGTTTAGGCGGAATTATGAATGCTACCGATGCTATTGAATTTTTTCTTGCCGGAGCTTCAGCCATTCAGGTTGGAACGGCCAACTTTATTGATCCACTTGCTTCATTGAAAATCATTGATGGAATTGACTTATATCTTAACAGACATAAAATCAGCTCTATAAATGACATTATCGGTAAATTACAATTGTGAATTCACAATTGTAATTTGTTTGTTTTCTTTTATATTAACGTTGTTGATTATGCAATTTTTTTATGTCTGCATATAAAATTATTTTATTTACATGTTTTTTTCTTCTTTTTGTTTTATTACCATCAAAGCAAGGTGCTATTAATAACAGAAATACGCTTTTGTCAACCCAAATAGAATCTATTAACAGATTAGTATTTAATAAATTAATTGAGGAGCAAAATTCGGCAATTGTAGATACTTATATGGAGAAATTCCGGCTGCAAAACGGATTAAAAGGTGTTTCTATTGCCATTGTAAAAGATGAAAAATTAGTATTTGCTAAAGGATACGGTTTTGCAAATGAAGAAGCTAAGATTCAGATTACACCAAACCACTTATTCCGATTAGCCAGTGTTTCAAAATTGATCACTGCTGTAGCTATAATGAAACTTGTTGAGAATTCAAAAATTTCGCTCGATTCAAAAGTGTTCGGCAAATATGGGATTCTCAACGATGATAAATTCCTTCATATAAAAGATAAACGTCTTGAGAATATTACTGTTCGCCATCTGCTTAATCACTCGGGAGGATGGACAAAAAACTACGGTGATCTAGCCTTTCTCCCTAAAGTTGTTGCCAAGGGTGTTGGAGAATCGTTACCTGTCAACATTGATTCATACATTAAATTTGTTACAACACATAAAGTTCACTTTGAACCCGGATCCTACAGTGCCTATTCAAATTTAGGTTATGTTATTTTGGGTAAAGTAATTTCAAAAGTTGCAGGCACAGGTTACGAAAGCTTTGTAAAAAGCGAAGTGCTCGCGCCTGCAGGAATCATTGATATGCAACTTGGAAATAGTTTTTTTGAACAAGCCCTGCCAAATGAAGTCAGGTATTATCAACCTGAGGATGGCCAACCAATAGAATCATTTGACGGAAGTGGTCGAATGGTGCCTAAAACTTATGGTGGAAACGATATTCATTTGTTGGGTTCAGCAGGCGGATGGTTGGCCTCAGTAATTGATTTAATGAAATTAATCGTGGTTATTGATAACAATTCTAATGTGAAAGATATTCTTTCCTCCGAAAGTATAAACGAAATGACACAAGTTGATGCAAAAGGTTTGGATCCATTAGGATGGAGAACCACCAACGAAAATGGCGAATGGTGGCGCACAGGTACTTTGCCTGGGACTTCGGCACTTGTAAAACGTCAATCAGATGGTATTTCGTGGGTTATTTTATCCAACACCAGTAATTCAAGGGGACCGAAACTTGCGATTGATATGGATCGTATCATGTCACATATTTTGCTAAAAGTTGATCAATGGCCCAATTACGATCTGTTTTCGTTTCTACACAATTGAACAATTCATAGTTTTTTAAACTATATCATAGTGCATTTTGTTAGTTTAAATAATCAATGCACAATTTTGCATTTATTTAATACTATTTAAAGCAACTATAAGCTATGTCGGAATTTAACGTACTTATACCAAAACTGGGGGAAAGTATCCAGGAAGCAACTATAACTAAAATATTTGTACAACAAGGTGACGCAGTTATTGAAGATGATCCCCTTTTTGAAATTGCCACCGATAAAGTAGACTCAGAAATACCATCGCCTGTTGCAGGTATAATCAAAGAGATTCGTTGTTCTGAAAATGATTTAATTCCTGTCGGTCAGATCGTTATTGTTATTACTTTGGAAAAAAGTGAAGCATCTGTTCCTGATTCATCTGTATTAATTTCTGATACAGTGAATAATCATGACAATATAGAACTAAAAAAAACCGGTCGGTTTTATTCACCCCTGGTAAAAAGTCTTGCAACTAAAGAAGGTATAACACTTACAGAACTTGAAAGCATAAGTGGTAGTGGGTTAGGAGGAAGAGTTCAGAAAAACGATCTGCTTAGCTATGTCGAACAAAGGGTAAAAAGGTTAATCGAACCAAATACTCAGATTATAAAGGTCCAGCCGCAGCAAATTGTACCACCTATTCATACCGAAAAACCCAAAGTATCTGTCTCTTTTGGTGCCGAAGACACCATCATTAAAATGGATCGCATTCGCAAACTGATCGCCAATCACATGGTAATGTCGAAGCAGGTTTCACCTCATGTTACAACTGTTGTTGAGGCTGATGTGACAAACCTTGTTCTTTGGCGCAACGCCTATAAGAAAGAATTTGAAACAAAATATAGTGAAAAGCTGACATTTATGCCTGTATTCGCAGAGGCAACAGCAAAAGCACTCTTAGATTTTCGGCAGTTGAATGCATCTGTTGATGAAGATTCGATTATTTTGCGCAAACATATCAATATTGCAATCGCAGTTGCTACGAATGACGGCAATCTTGTAGTTCCTGTGATTAAAGATGCTGATTCAATGAACCTTGTTGGTCTGACAAGGGTTATAAATAGCTTAGCAAGAGCAGGCCGCGATAATAAACTCAACCCTGATGATCTTCAGGGAGGAACATTTACAATCACTAATTTTGGCTCTTTTGGCGGTATTATTGGAACTCCAATTATTAATCAACCACAGGTAGCCATTCTCGCAGTAGGATTAATTGAAAAAAAACCAGCTGTAATGGAGACTTCAACAGGAGATGCTATCGTTGTCAGGCACAAAATGTTTTTATCACTTTCCTATGACCATCGAGTAGTTGATGGTATGTTAGGCGGAAATTTTTTGAGAAGAATAGCTGATTTGTTGGAAGGATTCGAACCAGATAAGAATATTTGATGAAATTTAAATTATAGATTATGAAAGTTTTACAAGATATACCGATAAGCAAATCATTTACAATCAAGAATACCGAAAAAGAGGTTCTCGAAAAGTGGTTTTATCTGATGACACTTGGACGCATGATCGATGAAAAGGCTCCGAATTATCTGAAGCAAGCCATTGGATGGTCTTATCATGCTCCTTATGCGGGACATGATGGAATACAACTTGCTTTAGGACAGATTTTTGAAAAAGAGAATGATCATCTTTTCCCATATTATCGCGACATGTTGACCAACCTGTCAGCCGGACTTACCGCGGAAGAGATCATTTTGAACGGAATATCAAAAGCGGCAGATGTAAACTCTGGAGGAAGGCACATGTCGAACCATATTGGTAAACCAGAATGGAATATACATAACGTATCATCAGCCACTGGAAATCATACTTTACATGCCGTTGGTGTGGCGCGTGCCATAAAATATTACAAAGGGAAAGGCATTGCTATCAGTTCACAAGGAGAATCATCGGTATCTGAAGGATATGTTTATGAGGCTATTAACGGCGCTTCAACTGAACAACTACCTGTTATTTTTGTTTTTCAGGATAACGGCTACGGAATCTCGGTTCCTAAAAAAGATCAGACAGCAAACCGAAAAGTAGCCAACAATTTTTCGGGGTTTAAAAATCTCAGGATCATTCATTGTAACGGAAAAGATGTTTTTGATTCAATCAATACAATGATTGAAGCGAAAAAATGGGTTTTGGAGAATCAAAAACCTTGTATTGTTCAGGCAAATTGTATCCGTATTCACTCTCATTCTAATTCCGACAGGCACGACTTATATCGTAACGAATCTGAGTTAAGTTATGTGCAGGAATCTGATCCTTTGTTGAAGTTTAAAAGGATGTTACTACGTTATGACAGGTTTACAAATCAAGAAATCCAAATAATTGAAGAGAAAGCCAAAGAAGAACTTAAAATAGCCCACAGAAATGCCATTGGATCACCAGATCCGGATCCTGCTTCAATTTACGATTTTGTGATTCCTGAGCCTTATCCTGCAACAAAATATCCTGATGGTGTGCATAATTTTTCCGGTGAAAAAAAGAAACTTATTGAGGGGTTAAACGAAACACTTAAGGCTGAGTTCCGCCTTAATCCCGACACTTTTATTTGGGGTCAGGACATGGCTAACAAGGAAAAAGGCGGAATATTTAATGTGTCAAAAGGATTACAAAAAGAATTTGGGTC
>CAILKW010000123.1 GCA_903834845.1 uncultured Bacteroidia bacterium
CGGGAAATGGCATCTTGGGGTAAAAGGTTCATGGCCTGAAGACCACGGATTTGACATCAACAAAGGTGGTTGGGAAGTGGGCAGTCCCAAAGGGGGTTACTTTTCTCCCTTTGAAAATCCCAACCTTCCGGATGGCCCAAACGGTGAGAACCTCGAAATGAGACTGGCAAACGAAACCGTAAAGTTCATTAAATCTCAAAAAGGCACTCCGTTTTTTGCATACCTTTCGTTCTATGCCGTTCACTCCCCTATTCAGACAACCAAGGCAAAATGGGAAAAATACAGGGAGAAAGCTGAAAAAATGGGGATTGCCCAAACAGGTTTCGCTATGGAACACAGATTACCGTACAGGCTTAATCAGGATAACCCCATTTACGCAGGATTGGTAGAATCAATGGATGATGCTGTTGGAAAAGTCCTAAATTCACTGAAAGAATTAGAATTAGATAAGAATACAATCGTCATATTTACGAGTGATAATGGCGGAGTCACATCAGGAGATGCCTATTCCACCTCAAATTCCCCCTTGCGCGGAGGAAAAGGATACCAGTGGGAAGGTGGAATTCGAGAACCTTATTATATTTCAGTACCCTGGTTGAACAATGCAGGGAAAAAATGCGATACACCGGTATCAGGAACAGATTTTTATCCGACAATTCTTGATCTGGCAGGACTTCCGCTAAAACCGGCACAGCACAAAGACGGAGTAAGCCTGAAACCGCTTCTGCTTGGTCAGAGTATTCCTGAAAGAGCATTGATATGGCATTATCCCCATTATGGCAATCAAGGTGGTGATCCAAGTTGTATAATCCGCAAAGGAAACTGGAAATTGATCCATTATTTTGAAGATAATCACGAGGAGTTGTACAATCTGGCTACTGACCTTTCAGAAACTAATGATCTCTCTGCCCGGAACCCTTTAAAAGTGAAAGAACTTAGTAACGAGATGTTTGACTATTTAAAAAATGTAAAAGCCAAATTTCCTGAAAAAGATCCTGTTTATTCTGAAGATTCTGAGAAAAAATATTATCTGGATATAATAAACAACAGGCTCCCCAACTTGGAAAAGCAACGCCAGAATCAACTATCAAAAGATTTTGATCCTAAAAACAACTGGTGGAAAAGTTTTGTAGTAATTGACTGATCATTTGGAAAGTGTTCCGTTTTATTGGCAATGAAAGAAATTTGATACTCTGTTTTACCATCAAACAATATTAAATCATTTATTTACTAATTTTGCTTCAAATCACTATCAATATTTTATAAAGATGAGAAAAACTTTTATTTTATTCCTCCTATTTCTGACAATCGCAGGAAGTTGCACAAGGCAAAAATCAAGTAATAATCTAACGCTTTGGTATGATAAACCCGCCACCGACTGGTACGAAGCTTTGCCCATTGGTAATGGGACTTTGGGTGCAATGGTTTATGGGGGAATTACCAAAGAACATCTCCAGTTAAACGAAAACACGCTTTACTCCGGTGAACCGGGAAGAAAAGTAAAATTGGATTTCACAAAAAACCTGGAAAATGTAAGAAACCTTATCAAAAAAGGTGATTTGAAGCAGGTTAATGAGATCATAGGTCGTGAATGGCTTGGCAGAGCACAGGACTGTTACCAGCCCTTTGGCGATCTGGAGATTGAATTTAACCACTCGGATCAGGTTTCCGGCTTTAAAAGAGAGCTCGATTTATCAAAGGCCATTTGCAGCACTTCATATTCAATAAATAATACGCAATATCAAAGGGAAGTATTTGCAAGTTTTCCCGATAAGGTTATTGTGATGAAAATTAAAACTGATAAAAAAGGTTCAATTTCATGCAAAATCGGTTTAAAAGGTGCCCATCCTACGGCTAATACATCCTCAGTTGGAGAGACTTTAATAATGAAGGGTCAGGCTCCGGCATTTGCCCTCCGAAGGACAATTAAAAATGTTCAGAATTGGAAACAGGAATGGATGTATCCGGAATTATTTGACGACAAAGGGCAACCGATTCCGGGAAGAGAAACAACAATGTACGGCGATAAACTCAACGGTGAAGGAACTTTTTACGAAGGCCGGGTAGGTGTTGAAATGAAAGGTGGTAAGCTCGAAACAACAACTGATCAACTTGTTATATCAGGTGCAGACGAGATTGTAATTCTATTATCAGGCGATACCAGTTTCAATGGTTTCGATAAAAGTCCGAGCAGAGAAGGAGTTGACCCATCTGTCGAGGCATCGGCAAACTTGAAAAATGCCCTTGTCAAAGGTTTTGATGAGTTACAAAAAAACCATCTGAAAGATTATCAGAATCTGTTTAACAGGGTACAAATCAGTCTTGGTGAGTTGACAGAACAAGGCAAACTTCCATCCGACAAACGACTTGAAGCCTACCGCAACGGAGGTGATCCTTCGCTTCCTGCACTTGCCTTACAGTATGCAAGGTATCTTACAATTGCCTCATCCCGAGTTGGTGGACTACCCATAAATCTTCAGGGAATGTGGAACAACGAAATTATACCACCCTGGGCAAGCGGCTACACCATGAACATCAATTCAGAGATATATTACTGGATGACCGAAGCTGCCAACCTTAGCGAGTGTACCGAACCTGTTCTTAAATTCGTTAAGCAATTGGCTGTTAACGGTACTGAGCACGTCAAAGAAAGCTTTGGCTATCCTGGCTGGACTGCACACCACAACACAAGTATATGGCGTACTGCTCAACCGGTTGACAATGCTAATTGCTCCTTCTGGCCAATGGCAGGCGGGTGGACAAGTCAGCAAATATGGACACATTACCGCTATACCAAAGACAAGGAATTTTTAAAAGAATACTGGCCCGAACTAAAAGGTGCTGCTGAATTTTTAAGCCACTGGTTAGTTAAAAATGATAAGGGTTTCTATACCACACCTGTTGGTTCGTCCCCTGAAAATGGCTATTATCCTGATGGACAAAAATATACTACCCCATTTTGCGAAGGTGCCATTATGGATTTAATGATAACCAAAGAATTATTTACCAATTGCATCGAGGCTTCTCAGATTCTTGATGTTGACAGACAGTTTATCGAAAGAATCAAAAATCAAAGAGACAGCATTCAACCATATCAAGTTGGTACAAAAGGGCAGTTACTCGAATGGGATAAAGAATACCGTGAAATAGATCCTAAACACCGTCATATATCACATCTTTATGCACTTAGTCCGGGATTTGAAATATCAAAGGATGGAACACCTGAGCTGTTTAATGC
>CAILKW010000124.1 GCA_903834845.1 uncultured Bacteroidia bacterium
AATATGTGCATGTTAGAAATATTTTGCAACGTACTATATATCAATATAATACAAAACACATATTTTATATACTTAAATATCAACCACCTACAAAATCTAAAATTAAGTTTGGTGTACTTCCTTCATGCAACTTGGGTTAATTCGGGAACAAGCGTTGGAGTAGTCCTTGCTCTGATTATAGTTCCGTGGATACTAAGTAAGTATAGTTGGCATGAAGTATTCTGGATAACTGGCGCGATGGGTTTTGTATGGTTGGTATTATGGCTAATTTTTTATGAGCTCCCATCGAATCAAAGACGTTTATCACCTGAAGAATATAGTTTCATTATATCCGGACAAGAGAAAGTAGTTAGGCAGGAAAATGTCAGGTATGCAATTAAATGGTACAAATTATTTACATTCAGACAAACATGGGCTTTTGTTACCGGCAAAGCTTTAATAGATCCTATCTTTTGGTTTTTTCTTTTTTGGCTACCTTCTTTTTTCTCGTCCATATTCAAAATTGATCTTTCGAAACCCAGCTTTGAATTGATGATAATATATTCCGCGACTACGTTGGGCAGCATTACTGGTGGTTACTTCTCTTCATTTTTGATCAGAAAAGGGTGGACAGTAATGAAGGCCAGGAAGACCGTTCTCTTTATTTTTGCAATTTTAGAATTGTCAATTATTCTTGCCCAGTTTGCAACTACTGCCTGGATGGCAGTGGGAATTATTAGTCTGGCCGTAGCTGTCCACCAGGCCTGGGACACTAATATTTTTACAATTGCTACCGACATGTTTTCGTCAGAAGCGGTAAGTTCGGTTGTGGGAATAGGGGGTATGGCCGGGGCAATTGGAGGAATTCTTTTCCCAATTCTGGTTGGCTATTTACTCGACAGTTACAAATTAGCCGGAAATTTAGCAGGAGGATACAACCTATTATTTACCATTTGCGGGTTCACCTATTTGGAGGCTTGGGTTATCATTCATTTTCTTACCCGAAAACATACTGTGGTTAAATTGAGTGAACTGCTTTAAATTTGTTACAAATGAGTTGTTTTCTGTTGCATTGGGGAAGATTTATATTCCTGATTTATTGCATCTTTGAATTTTTAACGGTATTGTCAGTAAAAATATTTTAATAACGTTTCAATGAGAAAAATGATATTCATAAAGGCAACTTATCTGAGGTCAAGGTTTCCTATTAACTCTATTTCAAAGAAAAAGCTTATAATGTTCTTCTTGGGATTTTCTGCTTTGGTCTGGTTTCTCATACGTGTAATACCAAAACCATCAAGGGCTACATATCCTTGCCAGCGTGCTGCATTTCCATTAGCAAGTACGTTTGTGACCTGGCTAATTGGATTTGCCGGATCTTTTTCATCAATAAAAAAGGCGGGAAATTATTTTTCTAATGCAAAATATCTATATGCATTTACTTTCTTATTGATTTCTTTATTTTCATTTACGATTATGCAATTTTCGGGATCCCTGAATACATCTTTTGCAAAAAATGCAGAACTTATGCCTGATATACCTCCGATAATTGATATAGATTCTGATAAAGAAGTCGTAAACCCAAAAGCTACTGTTGCCATTGTTCAATCTGAAAAGGCTGAGGCAAGCTTAATTACAGCTGCAGATATTGACACCATGGTAAGAAAAGCAGTTATAATGGCAGGAGGTTTTGATACACTAATTAAGAATGGACAAAACGTTGTCATTAAGCCTAATCTGGTATGTTCAAGCGGATTTGGAAAAGATGCCAACGGTCAGACAACCGATTGGCGAATTATTCAATCGGTAGTAAATATGGTAAGAGAAAAAAATCCGAAAGGCAAAATTCTTATTATGGAATGTTCAGGAGAGCCCACAACTATGAATGTAATGAGGAAAATGGGTATTTTAGATGTAAAAAATGTAGATAGTTTTATTGCAATTGAGGATTCAAGCGGAGGTTGGCGCGAATATAGTTCACCTAAATTGATAAAAGTATCATTGCCTATAGGTAAAGCATTATTCTTAAAAGCAAATAATGAATACTATTTCAATAAGGTATATTATGACGCAGATGTTATTATAGACCTACCTGTTTTGAAAACGCATAACTCTGTTCCGGGGACAGGTGCTGTAAAAAATATTGCTCTGGGTGTAATGCCATGGGGTATTTATTGTGATACAAATAATTTTGTGAATCCTGCTATATATCCAATGCGTCGTGGCAAATATGTTAATCATGCCGGCTCTAAAAATGATATGAGCGACTGGCTTCACGATTATTATATGGCCAGACCGGTAGATTTTTGTATAATGGATGCCCTGACAGGCCTGGAGTATGGACCCGTAAACAGTCGGAATAACCCGGAATACCGAAAGAATACCAGATGTATAATCGCAGCAAAGGACGCGATATCAATGGATGCGATAGAATATCTGATATTACAAAAGGATCCTGCCAGAACCAGATATTTAGTCACACTGCATAATGATTCTTTGGGATGCGCTGATCCGAAGTACATAAGAGTAAAAGGAATACGGGTTGACCAGATAAGGGAAAAGTACAGGAACAACATTAATTATGCTGATTATACTGATGTTGAGCCACCTGTAGTGACAATAGATTCTTATCAAGTAAAGAACAACAAGCTCATACTCAAGTTAAAAGCCGATACTAAAGTCGAAAAAGTCGAAATTTCTGTAAATGGACAGCAACTCGATAAGATCTACACTAAGAACTTTAATTCATTAAATATTGATCTTGGCAAAAAAGCAAAGAATAAAAATGAAATAAAAGTTTTTGCCTATGATCATTATCTGAATTGTAAGGTATTGGAATTGAATTAATAAAGAGTAATATTCCGGAATCTTCAAATTCAAAACAAATATGGAAAACTAGTTCTATTAATTGCGGTTGCATTTTTCTATTTAAGTGCTAAACCATTGAAATACGAACAGCTTGCAAAAACACCTCTGATAGGTTGAAACAGCTATAATAAGTTTGGCTGTAATGTACAGGAAAGTATCATAATAAGCATGACTGACATACTGATTACCAACGATATGAAAGCTGCCATTTATGAATTTATTCTGCTGGATAAATAAAGACCTGCGCCTGCCGTTCAGATGTATGAGGATATCAATATCAGGAGAACTGATTTGCAAAATAAGGAGTTAATTATTTGAAGTTTGATAGGTGGAATCATGTAAACCTGCGGTTTGACTTTTCAATATGAGCACCACCTAATGATAAATAGGAATACTAATATTTAAAAAATGGTTTTTGTGATTAATTTATTAAAACTTTAATGCAAATGAAAAAGGAATTTAATCTTTTGTTAGTTACAGTCTTTTGTCTGCAACTCACTATAATTTGTGCAGGACAGCTGCCTTCTACAAATTGGACACTTGTACCGGAAATCAGCGATGATTTCAATGGTTCATCTTTGGATTCAACAAAATGGAGTACAAAATCAGGTTATCCTACAAGTGGGATTTTTTCATTCAACAATGCTAAAAATATTTCTGTTTCAGGAGGATATCTCAAACTTATCGCCAAAAAAGAGGATTTTAAAGGAAAATCATATACATCTGCTTATCTTGAATCAAATATAAATGACCCCGGTAATGGAAGTTATTTGGAAGTACGAGCAAAGGCTATCGATGTCAGGGCTAATATATGTTGCGCAATCTGGGAGCAAACGTTCCCGTTACGCGGGTCGCTTAATTCCAATCCGGAAATTGATATACAGGAATATTTACTTAGCGGAGCTAATGGCAATCCCAATCGCGTCCAAAGTACTTTGCATCGATGGACCACCAAGCCTGGTGTACACACACAGGATGCATATCAGGTGTTTGATTCCCATGAACCATTATGCTATGATTTCCATGCTTATGGTTTGGAACTTAGAAATGGGAAACTGCTTTTTTATCTCGATGGATTTAATTACTGGGAGTATAATGTAGCTTCAATGCCTGAATATGTAACATCGCCAAGACATATTATTTTAAGTCTTGAAGGTCATGCAGGTAATCCTGTGGATTCATACTTGCCAGCTGTTTTCCTGATTGACTATGTGAGAATTTACAGATTCATTGGGGGATAGAAAATAAAACAGCACTATAATACAGATTCAATCAACTGCATTTTAGTTCTTCGATTTGCAATTTGATTCTGTTTATTCAACCCAAATATAATTAGAATAAACCAATTTTTACAAATATTATGAATGCCATACTTTTTTATTGTGTATTCCTCCCTGTCCTGATTTCTTTCTGCTCTTTTTCAGCAATTGCATCTGATCCGCATTTAAATATTCAGATAGGTAAACGGTTCAATGTAATGGAATATGGAGCGGTCGCTAATGGTAAAACGGACGATTCTGAAGCTTTTAAAAAAGCAATAGATGATGGTATAAAATCTGGTAAGAATGCAGTAGTATTTGTTCCAACCGGACGATATATGCTAAAGACACCTACAGGTGGTGGAATGGTACAGATAAAAAAAGCTTCAGATTTTACCCTTGAAGGTGAAAAAGGAACATTTCTTGTTTCATCAGTTCCAACTAAACACATGATATATATCGATAGCTCTTTAAATGTCATAGTTCGAAACTTTGAGCTTGACAGGGATCCCTTAGTATTTACCCAAGGAGTTATTGATAAAATAGATATTCCCTCGAAAACAGTTGAGGTTACTATAGATAAAGGTTATGATGAACCGGATGCTGCTTTTCTGGCAAACCTGAAGGCTCTATTAGTTTTTACTAATCCAAAAGCTGATACCTGGGATCATAGCCGATGGTGGCCAAATATCGTTACACGTGAACTCGTTTCTCATATGAAATGGAAATTTACTCTTACCATGGAACCTCTTGAAATATATAAGGGGAAACAATTTTTGATTTGGAATAACGTCTATAAAGGTTGGGGAGTAGTTTGCAACCACAGCAGGGATTGTCATATTGAAAACATTAAGTATTATGGTGGAGGTGCTGATGCAGGCATTGGAATATGGGGTTGCAATGGAACCATAACTTACAAAAATTTCAGAACAGGTATTCCTGAAGGTTCGAACAGACTTATTGCAGCAGCCGGAGGTAGTCAGGAGTTTGAAAACCGGGGTACAGTAATTTTTGACGGATGCGATTTTTCACGAGTCGATGATGATGGGTTTAATATGGGTACTGCCTATGTTAAAGTTTTGAAGCAGGTTGATTCAAGAACCATAATTGTTGAAAGAAAAAATACCCCTTATGTTGTAGGCGATACTATTGCTTTGTAGGATTGGTTTCTGAAAAAAGAAAGAAGTCAGGCCAGGCTTATCAATTTTACTAAAAATGAAGACAGAACAGTAACACTCGTACTTGATCAGGATGTGGAAGTCATTCATTCAGTTGGAAGTGATGGACTTCCGCTGAGAAGCGAATATAAGGGAGGAGGTCGTTTTGAGGAATTTGATGGCATTGACCGAGTTGCTGATTTTCAGGCTGCAGGTAAATCAATAATTAAAAATTGTCGTTTTCAGAATATGCGTGCCCGTTGCATACTAATAAAAACATCAAATTCTATTATTGAAAACAACACCTTCTACAATACTCACATGACTGCAATC
>CAILKW010000125.1 GCA_903834845.1 uncultured Bacteroidia bacterium
GTTAGATTATCAAGACTATCTTCGTACAAGAGACCATCGTCAATGGGAGGATAATTCGGTAGAACTGCTGAAGATGCGTGAGCTTGGACGTAAGCACAACGATTCGGCTTTTTATATGCCATTAGTGAAGACCCGTCCACCTGAAACCATTGCCAATATGGCTATTTGCCTGATTAAACAGACCGATTATTTGCTGTTTAAACAGTTACAATCTCTTGGCGAAGATTTCCTTAAAAATGGCGGGTTGCGTGAACGTATGACAAGAATGCGCCTTGAAAGAAGGCGAATACAATAAAAATCCACCTACACTTCAATCGGTTGAAACCCTTGAATCAGCATTTTTTAATTAAACGTATCTCCAGAGGAGCATTACATCGGTAGAAGGCAATAAAACAAAGCAATCTAAGCTCCGCTGGAAGCGAAACATCATTTACAGGAATTTTCGCAACGAACAAAATACGAATAAAATAATTAAAATGCAGGCAATCAACTTATTAAAGCAAGGTTCAACCCACTTCGGGGTTGCCGGGATATGTCTTTCATGTCCCCCCAGTTCCGTAAACTACACCGGGGGCTATTTACGTTCAACCACTCCGCGGTTATCGTGGGGGTATTGTTCATGTTCCCTCGGTTCCGTAAACTACACCGGGGGCTAATCACGTTTAACCCGCTTCGGGGGGTTATCTTGATATTATTTACTTAAACAATTATATACCAAACTTATGGGAAAGTTGCACAGAGTTTTTTGCAACTCTCCCCCCAAAAACCCAAATGACGGAATTGACAAGGACAAGTCTCAATATTTTTTTATGACGAAATTATTACACCAAATTATTCGAACAAATTATTCGAACAAATTATTCGAACAAATTATTACACAGAATTATTTTTTTCAGCGGATTTCATGAATTCTCTGCGTGATTTTCATATTAAAATAGAGCTTCGCAAGAAAAAAGAGCAGTTGCCATTTCTGCTTAATCTGTTAACAGTCTATATATTGGTTAAATGAATATATTATCATAAATGTCATCCCTAAAGTCAGGAAAAATTGCAATTCAACAAATGAAATTTTCCTTCCATTGGCAAAAACTATTTTAAAAATTGATTGTAGTTTGTGTCGAACCAATGTATATTTGCAAAACATGATTTTTACCATTGTTTTTTAAATATTTATTAATATCAAAAAAACTCAATACAGATCGAAATATTAATATCCAGTAATAAACTAATTTTTTAAGAGTATGAAAAAGTGTATCCTTTCATTCATTGGCGCAACTCTCTTATCAATCGGAGTTTCTGCACAAACAAACCTAAGTAGTTCTTTCTCATCGAATACTACTTTAACTGTTGCCAACAGCCCTTACGTTGTAACTAATTCAATTAATGTGAACGCAGGGGTAACTGTTACTGTCGAGGACGGGGTCGAAATCAGGTTTAATTCAGGAGTTTATTTACTTGTTTACGGTATCCTCAATGCAACGGGTACAAAGTTTACAGCCAATAGTAGTACCACCAAAGGTTTCTGGGATGGTATTTATGTATCTTATGAATATAGTGGTGATATTGGAAATGTGACTCTCAATAATTGTACTGTTGAATATGCATCCAATCTTTACACCAGAAACGGAAAACTAACACTAAAAAACTCTACTCTGAATAATTTTAGCGGACATGGTGTTCAAATTTCAGGTAAAGGCACTTTAGATATTGATAATACTACCATTAAGAATACGAACTATCCTATCAATTTTTATGGATCAGGAGTATTAATTGCACGTAATAATGTTTTGTTGACAGGTAATACTAATGATTATATCCTCCTATCGTTTAGCGATATAACCAGTACATTTTATATGCCCAACGTAGGCATTCCCTATTATTGCAATTATCTGAGGGTTACCGAAACAGGTACTCTGAACATTTCTCCGGGAACAGAGTTAAAACTTATGAATTGCGAGATGACGATTCAGGGGAAAATTAAAGCTCTCGGAACTACAGAAAAACCAATTATATTTGACAAACATCCAGGAGCTTCTTATTGGATAGGCCTAAATTTGGCAGCAAGTTCAATAGACACCGCCTGCATATTCAAAAACTGTGTCTTTAAAAATGCCACTTACGACTATGAGCCTTATGTTGCGGTGGAAATTACATCAGCATCTCCAACATTTGAAAACTGCAAATTCTTCGGTAATTGCCGCAATCTGATCGTTACAGGAATAAGTAAACCTGTTTTTACAAACTGTACTTTTAATCCTTCTATTGTTCAAAGTGGTGAATGTTATAATGTCGGTATGGATATGAACTCAAATCTGAATCTTAGTACTGACTCAATCATGTTCAACAACAAAGAGATCAGAGCTATAAAAATATTCCCTTCAACTGTTATAGACGATTCCAATTTAAAACAGCTATCATTCAAAAACCTTATTAATCCCACTTATTGTCTGTATGGTACCACTACAATACACGATACGGCCTCATTAATAATTGATCCGGGTGTTGTAATCAAATGCAGGGATTACTCTTCAATGATAACGGCAAACGGAGCATTGAACGGAATTGGAACGGTAATGGAACCTATTATTTTTACCAATATTGCAGATGATAGTTTCGGTAATCCCCTTGATTCACAAAATGATGGTGTACAGGCCATGAATCATAGCAGCTCGGGCAGAATTGCAATTTACGGAAAAACAACATCAAAAATTGAATACTGGAAGATTCACTACGGAGGATACAATGGCGATAATTGGGCTGTTTATGTTTCAAACGGTAATATAGTTAAAAATTGTGAAATAAAAAACTCATATAGGGGCGTGTATTTTAGCAATAACGCTCAGGTATTGAACAACTCATTCATGAATATTGACTATTATCCGCTTGGAAGACTTGTAAATCAGGGAGATCCTGTTTTAATTGGTAATACTGTTGCAAATGTAGGTAATATCGGGATTCTTATTGGCACATTTGCCAACGATTCACCAATTCTTAAGCCAATGGATTTTGCGGGATTCACCAATGTGGCATATATTATTGAGTCATCACAAACTATCGCGGCAGGAAATGTTGTTTCAATAGAACCCGGAGTAGTGATTAAATTTAGCAGTAATGGAACATTCGTTGTAAACGGAGCAATAAAGGCATTGGGAAAGGCTACCAACAAAATTATTTTCACTTCCTTAAAAGATGACTCCGCTTCAGGTGACAGTAATAACAACGGAACAGCAACTGTTCCTGCATCAGGCGATTGGAATGGTATTGATTTCAATGGAACGGCCAGTGATACCGATAATATTCTGAAAAATTGTGAGGTTCGTTACTGTGGTGTTTATTATTGGAGTGGAACAAAAGGGGCAATTAGAATTACAGATTGCCGTCTCACAATGGATTCAACCAAGATTAATTTCAGTAACAGCTGCGCTCTGG
This sequence comes from uncultured Bacteroidia bacterium, assembly GCA_903834845.1. Taxonomy (GTDB): domain Bacteria; phylum Bacteroidota; class Bacteroidia; order Bacteroidales; family Prolixibacteraceae; genus JAAFHB01. Next base: position 3,430 of record CAILKW010000125.1, read on the forward strand.
GTATATACGGCGATGCTAATCCGATAATTACCAATAATCTTTTCTACAATTTGAGTAATGCACCTGTTTCGATGGATATGTTCGCAAACCCAACCTTCGCCGGAAATAAAATTGCAAATGCTCCACGGATTGGCTTACTTATTAGAGGTCAGGATATTAAAGGAACAATTCCAGTCAGAAGTTTTGAGGGAATAGACACTATTACATATATCATGGAAGAGAATATGACTGTTACCGGTCAGCTCGTTATTCCTGCCGGATTAACATTCAAGGGGCAGTGTATTTGGTATATTAAAGGGAAAGTTGATATTCAGGGTACTGCACAAAAACCTGTAGTTTTTACTACACAGGAAGACGACATGTATGGAAACCCTAAGGACCTTCAGCAAAACGGTAAAACTAATCCAACAAATGCGGGAGGTTATTTTGTTTTCTACGATGAATCAAATGATAACAGCACGATTGATCATACTATTTTCAGGTATTCTGCATCAACTCCGATTCAATTAACCAATGCTTCACCCAAAATTTTAAATTCAACATTCGAAAATCTTGCCTTTCCGGGATTGTCTCTTACAGGGTCGAGTGCACCTACTCTCAACGGATGTACTTTCAATAATATATTATTTCCGTTTACTACCTCATTAGTAACCTATCCGGTTGAGACCATAGGTAATACAATCACAGGAACTACGGCACGAGCTATTCGCATTACAGATGAAACCTTGACTCAGGATGTTACATTAGTAAAAAGAAGTTTTGCAGGCATAGTAAATATACCTTATCTATTTCAAAACTATACCGTTGGGACAGGTGCTAAACTAACTGTCAAGCCTGGAATAGTTTGCAAGTTTATGACAAACGGCTATATGAATATTCAAAATGGATTGATTGCCAAAGGAGGAAGCACTACCGATAGTACCATAGTGTTTACGTCAGACCGCGATGATTTTTATGGCGGCGACACTTACGCCGATGGTGATGCGAATCCACCCACCAAAACCTACTGGCAAGGCATCTATTTCCTAAACGAATCAATTGATGAAAATTGTTTGCTCGAAAACTGCATCCTCAAAAATGGCTCTTACCTGTATTACTACCACTATTACCCTGAAAGTAATCGGGGAGCAATTACGATGAACAATGCCTCGCCTACATTGAAAAATTGTCTTTTTGAAAACAATTACTATGGCATAATTTCATTAAACACTTCGTTACCTAAAATCACAAATTGCGACTTTGTAGGGACCGAACCCACCAATGGTTATGGAATTTTGAATAATACCGCCACAAATATTGTTACTGCAACAGGTTGCTGGTGGAATAGCAACACCGGCCCGAAACATGCATCAAATCCCGGTGGTTTGGGAGAACGCGTTTCCGATTATGTGGTTTTTACCCCTTTTGCATTACAATTAGCAAAGCCTGTTTTGGGTGATGTAAGCATGAACGGCGAAGTAAAACCTTACGATGCTTCACTTGTTCTACAGCACACTGTCGGAAACATCGCACTAAACGCTAAACAACAAAGCGTTGCCGATGTAAGTGGTAACGGGGTTATTTCATCATACGATGCCTCACTTATTTTGCAATATAGTGTTGGTTTGATCAGCAGGTTTGAACCATCAGGAGTAAAGGCAGCAACCATTATTGATCAGGCAACCATTTCATTCCCCAATTTTATCACCGAACCCACAAAAAAGACATTTGAAATACCCGTAACTGTTTCAACA
>CAILKW010000126.1 GCA_903834845.1 uncultured Bacteroidia bacterium
AAAAAAATCATCAGATTGAAAGATGGTGTGATTGAGGAGGTTATAAAAAATGGAGAATTACAGCTATTCAAAGACAGAGTAAAAACTGAATAAAAAATATTGCCATGTTTGATATTGATGTCTGGCAGGAGATTTTCTCTACCATTAAAAAAAACAAGCTTCGCACGTTCCTCACCGGATTTTCTGTTGCCTGGGGGATTTTTATGCTGATGATACTCCTTGGATCGGGAAATGGTCTTCAAAACGGTGTAAAAGAACAGTTTGCTGATAATTCAGTAAATATAATGTGGATGTGGACAGGAGAAACATCTATTCCTTTTAAGGGTCTTAAAGAGGGGCGGCCAATCAAATTTAAAAATGATGATTATACCTTCCTTGATGAGAAAAATGAAGATCTTGAGCTCGTATCTTCAAGGTTTTATTTGCCAGGTAATATCATGTACACCTATAAAAATGAATATGGCTCATTCGAAACTTCGTCCTGTCATCCGGCATTAAAAGAGATGGAGAAAGTGAACATAGTAGCAGGCCGCTTTATCAATGATTTGGATATGACTGATTTCCGAAAGGTGATTGTAATTGGCGAAAATATTCGGAAAGCTTTATTCAAAGACGAAGATCCTATGGGTAAGTATGTGAAATTAAACAATGTTCCTTTTAAAGTCATAGGAGTATCTTATGACAAAAAGAGGCAGAATGAGAGAACCGCATACATTCCTGTTACTACTGCACAGCGTATTTTTAATGGAGCCGACAGGGTACACTCTTTTGCCGTGACGACAAAAATGGTAAAGACTGTTGAAGATGCCGAAGCGATTACCGAAAAAGTGAGACAAGATATGGCTCAACGGCACAACTTCGATCCAAAAGACAAAAGGGCTATGGGTTCTTTCAATATGCTTACCGAATATATACGTACGATGAAAATATTTCAGGCTATAAAAATATTTGTGTGGATTATTGGAATTGGAACTCTGATTGCCGGAATTGTAGGCGTAAGCAATATCATGTTGATTTTGGTGAAAGAACGTACAAGAGAAATAGGTGTAAGAAAAGCTCTTGGCGCAACCCCATCCTCTGTTATTGGTCTCGTTTTGCTCGAATCAATCCTAATTACAACCGTAGCAGGTTATACAGGATTAGTCATCGGTGTAGGCATTATGGAAGGAATAAATTATGGTTTGGAGCAGATGTTTGCCTCAGGTGCAGGTGATGGTATGTTTTTCAGAAATCCAACTGTTGATTTTGCAACAGCCATGGCATCAACAATGATATTGATTATTTCGGGTGCACTTGCCGGATACCTTCCTGCCCGTAAAGCTGCTAACGTCAAACCAATAGAGGCTTTACGTGATGAATAATGATTTAAAATCTGATAGCTATGTTTGATATCGACAGGTGGAATGAAATATGGAATGCTCTTGCAAAAAACAAAGCAAGAAGTCTGCTAACCGCTTTTGGGGTATTTTGGGGTATCTTCATGCTAATTGTTATGGCCGGAGCTGGTAAAGGTCTTGAAAATGGAGTCTCCGAAGGCATAGCACGGTTCGCTGTAAATTCAGCATTTTTTTGGACTGACCGAACAAGCGAGCCTTATAAAGGGTTCAAGCGTGGAAGATACTGGAATATGGAAGCCGAAGATCTTGTGTATTTAAAAAATAGTGTGCCGGAAATTGAATATATTACTCCTAAAAACTTTGGGGGTCGTTTCAACAGCGGGCCAAATGTAATCAGAGGAAAGAAAAACGGTGCTTTCAATATTAAAGGTGATTATCCCGACTATGTAAAAATTGATCCCTGCACGGTGCTGAAAGGCCGGTGGATTAATGAAATGGACATTCGCGACAAGCGTAAAGTTTGTGTTATAGGAGAGAAAGTGTTTGAGCAGATGTTCAATCCTGACGAAAATCCACTTGGACAATATCTTAAAATCGCAGGAGTTTATTATCAGGTAGTTGGTTTGATTAAGCCTGAAACCAGAATAAATATTAACGGACGTACAGAGGAATCTGTTTCTTTGCCATTTACAACTATGTTACAAACTTATAATATGGGTAATCAGGTACACTTTTTGGCAATTACAGCAAAAAGTGGAATTCCTGTTAGTGTAGTTGAGGAAAAAGTTAAGGCCTTTATTAAAAAGAAACATTCAATTTCACCAACAGATACTCAGGCATTGAACAGTGTAAATATCGAAAAGGAGTTCAAGCAGATGAGTGGTCTTTTCTTGGGAATTCAAATATTAACATGGATTGTTGGAGTCGGAACGCTTCTTGCAGGTGTAATCGGCGTAAGTAATATCATGCTTGTAATCATAAAGGAACGGACTAAAGAGATTGGTGTTCAGCGTGCCATTGG
>CAILKW010000127.1 GCA_903834845.1 uncultured Bacteroidia bacterium
ATATAACCTCGTTCGTTAAACAGCTCACGCATTTGATTAATTATCTTTGTCCGTTTAAGAAATACTTCTTTCACATGTGGATTGACAATCAGATCAAGATATCTTTGGCGATACCGTTGTTCGGGATCTGTGAAAGCATCAAATGTTTTGCCTTCTTTTTCCTTCACAATAGGTAAAGGCCTTATTGATTTACTGAGCAACATTAACTCCTTCACATGGATGGTGGTTTCGCCCATCTGAGTAATAAAAACATAGCCTTTTACGCCGATTATATCTCCAATGTCGAGAAGCTTTTTAAATACTTCATTGTAAAGGGTTTTATCATCACCCGGACAAATTTCATCACGACTGACATAAATCTGAATCCGGCCAGTCTCGTCCTGAAGTTCTCCAAAAGAGGCCTTGCCCATAATTCGCTGACTCATAAGTCTTCCGGCAAAAATAACATCCTGAAGATTGGGAATTTCAGGATTGAAAGTAGTGATGATTCTATTAGCTGTGGTATTGATCTTGAACTCATTAGCTGGATATGGATTAATACCCATATCTCGGAGTTTTTTCAATGAACTCCTGCGGACAAGTTCCTGCTCACTTAATTCTATATTGCTCATTTCAAATGTTTACCTTCTGCTTTTCAAAAATATTTGCAAATGTACAAAAAGATATTCTTTTGGGTATGTTTACTTTTTAGTATATTTGGAGAAATTATTTAGAGCATAAGCCTGAATTAAGAAGTTTATATGCAAAAATCGTGGAGAATAAAGAAACCTGCTGATATTAACGACCTAAAGCACTTGTCAGCTGCGTTAAATGTGGACATGTCGATAGCGAATTTACTCGTCCAACGAGGGGTAAAAACGTTTTCAGAGGCTCGTTCATTCTTTCGTCCTAAACTTTCTGACCTCCACAATCCATTTCTGATGAAAGATATGGATAAAGCAGTAGGTCGTATCAAAGAAGCCATTGAAAGAAACGAGAAGGTAATGATTTATGGTGATTATGATGTTGACGGTACAACCTCTGTTGCTCTAATGTACTCATTTCTTAGAAGTAGACTTACCAGTCTTGATTATTATATCCCCGATAGGTATATGGAGGGATATGGAATTTCACGTTTAAGCATAGACTATGCGGATCAAAACCAGATTACTCTCGTTATTGTCCTTGATTGCGGAATTAAAGCTGCAGATAAAATCGCCTATGCCAAAGAGCTTGGTATAGATTTTATAATCTGTGACCATCACAATCCCGATGAAAAAATACCTGATGCCTTTGCCGTTCTAGATCCTAAGCAACTCGATTGTAAATATCCTTACAAGGAACTATCAGGATGTGGTGTTGGTTTCAAATTGATTCAGGCTTTTTGTATTAATCAGGGTATTCCAGAAGAGGTTGCATTCGAATTACTTGATTTGGTTGTTGTTAGTATTGCTTCGGATATTGTTCCTTTAACCGGTGAAAACAGAGTCCTGGCATATTTCGGTTTGCAAAAGCTTAATTCGAATCCATCTACAGGACTTAAAACAATAATTAAATATTCAGGTTTAGTAGGCGAAATTAAGATTAATGATATTGTATTCAAAATTGGGCCAAGATTGAATGCTTCTGGGCGTATTGAACATGGTAAGAAATCGGTGGCAATATTGCTTGCAGAAGATGCTAAAGAATTGGATGACTTGGGACTTGAAATAAACTCATACAACGAAATCAGGAAAACACTTGACAGGGATATTACCCAGGAGGCACTCGAAATTATTGAAAAAAGCGAGTTTTATGGGGGAAGAGTATCAACAGTTATTTATAATCGCGACTGGCATAAAGGAGTAGTTGGCATTGTAGCATCGCGGTTAACGGAATATTACTATCGGCCTACAGTGGTTTTGACAGAATCGAACGGACTTGCTACAGGATCGGCCAGGTCGGTAGGTGAATTTGATCTTTATGAAGCGATTAGTGCTTGCGCCGATCTTCTCGAATCTTATGGGGGTCACATGTATGCTGCCGGTCTTTCGATGAAACTTGAGAATGTATCAGAATTTTCGAGGCGTTTCGAGCAGGTTGTAAGGGACTCAATAACACAAGAGCAATTACAACAAACCATAGAGATTGATGCAAAAATCTCATTATCTGACCTTTCTGCGAAGTTTCTTAGATTGCTCAATCAGTTTGAACCATACGGCCCTCATAATATGATGCCAACTTTTCTGACTGAAAACGTTCTGGATTATGGAACCAGTAGGCTGGTTGGAAAAAATAACGAGCATTTGAAGCTTGACCTGATGGAGGCAAATCGCTCATCTGCTGTATTTTCTGGAATTGCTTTTTCGCAATCGGAACATTTAGATATGATTCAAAAATCACTTCCTTTTGATATTTGCTACTCCGTTACCGAAAATGAATATCGGGGTAAAACTTATATGCAACTGAATGTGAGAGATATTAAATATCGTCATGGAGAAAATGAATACGAATAAGATATGAAAAAATTACTGCTTTTTGTTTTGGGATTATCACTTTTTTCACTGACAACCAAGGGGCAGAAAACCCCAACTGGCGATCCAAAAGATTTCAGGGTAAAAACCTGTCTTCATTCAGTAAGTTACAGTGGATTTTGGCGTGGTCAAGCTTTTCTTCCTGTGGATGAATTTCTTGTTAAAGCAAAAGAACTGGGATTTGAAGGAGTTATGCTAATGGCAAAACGACCGCATGTTTCAATAATTGATTATGATGAAACAGCGAGACAAAAACTTCGCAACAGAATTAAAGAGCTTGGTTTAGAGCTGGTATGCCTGGCAGGCTATTCCGATTTTACTGCCGGTGTTGATAAGGCTGGCATTCCAAACGTTGAGATACAAGCTACATACATAGGTGAGCTTGCTAAACTTGCAAAAGATTTGGGAACAAATATGGTACGTATTTATACCGGTTACGAACGCCCCGATGTCCCTTATGATAAACAGTATGCTCTGGTTGTTGAAGGATTACAGATGGCGGGAAAAATCGCAGCCCGGTATGGGGTAACTCTCATTGTTCAGAACCACCACGATATTGCTATTCATCATGTAGCTATGAAATGGCTATTGGATGAAGTAAATCTTCCTAATGTAATGGCCTCTTTCGATTGCTGGTCGCCAACACTCGAAGGATTATCATCGGAAGAGATTAAAAATGCCATTTACACAATGAAACCTTATTTGGTCAATACAACTACAGCTGATTATGAAAAACATCCTCGTTTTAAATATGAGCTTAACCAGACAAATTATGTCCCCTTAGTACCCCAAAACCGTGCAGTTCCTATGGGGGAAGGTTATCTGGATTACAAAACATTTATCAATACGTTAAAAGAAATTGGTTATCAGGGGTATATAGTTTATGAAATGTGTGAAGTACTTAAGGGTGGCGGTTCTGTTGAAAATCTTGATAAAAGTGCTAAAACATTTCTCGAATATGTGAAACAATTCAGGTAAAGTGCTGACTTCAGAATTTTCAAATATTAAATTAATCTTTATAAAGGCCCTTACCAACGAGTTACCGGGAGAAAAGGCTCATAAGCTTATGTTGCCGCAAGGGCGTGATCTTTCACCAGTTGCAGATAAAAACACTATTCTGCAAAGCAGTGTGCTGATGTTGCTTTTCCCAAAACATGGAACGATAAATACTTGTTTGATCAGGCGACCTCCGACAATGAGAAATCATGGGGGTCAGATTTCCTTTCCTGGCGGCAGGCATGAACCTTCAGACAACGATTTAGCACAAACAGCACTGCGTGAATCTTTTGAAGAAATTGGAACTGAGGTTAATTCAATAGAAATTTTGGGTAAACTATCCCCATTATACGTTCATGTTAGTAATTTTATGATCAATCCGTTTTTGGGATGGTGTGAAACTATGCCTAAATTTGAAATTGATAATCAAGAAGTTGACGAAATATTTACAATTCCTGTCGGAAAATTTCTAAATCACACCAGAAAACAATTTCAGAAAGTTTCAACAATTCAAGGTATAATCGAAGTGCCTGGGTTTTACATTGATAATCTGTTTATATGGGGAGCCACAGCAATGATCATTTCAGAATTCAACGAAATATTCAAATCGTTGTCAATCATAAAAAGTCCATGATAAACCAAAACAGGTAGCTGCAACTTGTGCTGCATATCCAGGAGTAGTATAGTATCCGCGTCTGACAATTTTGGTTCCGGCATTGGCATATTTTACATAAAAACGAGTTCTCTTGATTTTGAGGTTAATAAAAAGATCAAGCCATGGATAATTGCCAATCTTTTCTTTATTTTGAACGTAAAACATTCCAAGTGCAGGACTGTAATAGTCGGCATAGTATTGAGTATCATAGCGTAAGTCTAATCCAAATTGAAAAGTGAGAACTTTTGAAAGTAAACCTTCAATAAAAACAGTATTTCTGGTCGAAACTTGCGGAATATGTAAATATACTTCAGTCGTTGATTTCTGAAATAATACTGAATTGAGGATGTTTAAACCACCAAATTTAAAATCTTTATTCAAAAAGACCTGAACTACAGAAAACTCAGAATTTGCTTGGGCAGGCATTGACTTTTCGTTCCAGTAAACGAAATTATTAATTATAGAATACTTTAAACTTGCTTTAAACTTTCTGAACGGATTATCATATACAGCACCTAACCTTAACTCATAAGTCTTGTTAAAATTATTTTCCCACGTAAAATGATTGGAATAGAAATGATTATAAAAGTAATCAGGAGTTGAGTTTGTCATGCTTGCGTTAATTCTGAAGAAAGAAGTATCCTTTGCAGTTCTTATTGGTTTTTCAATATGTCCCTCCATTTCAAAATCGGCAAATCTGTATCCTTGTATATAATATCTACCTGTTGCATTATAATTCCAGAATTTTCCTTCAGATCTGAATATAGAACCACCAACGAAAGTATTTGTAAGTTTATCCGACTGAATAAGTCCAAGTGGGGGTTGCATAATACCGGGAGTATATATCAATTCCTTACGAGGAAAGTACACGTTTATTAAATCAACACCAATATAAGCTTGTTTACCGAAGGTATATTTTCGGTCGGGTGCTTCTACTGCTTTGATATAGAACATATTGGTTACACGCTTCATTCCCGATTTATCCTGAGTTGAAGGCAATAGGGCAGTTCCTTTAGTATCTTTTATATAAGGGATGTGTCCTTCGCCATAAAAATAAACTGTTCCTCTTGAATCCGAAAAATCATAGTATGGATTTGGTTCTACCTCTGAAAAATATCTCGAATTATCAGTAAATTCCATAGTATGCATTAAAGCAAAACGAGGGATGAATTTCTGAAATATTTCTTTTTTCTCTTTTACTTCAATCCATTTACCAAATTTAAACTGGTGGGCAATCACCCCATAAGAGTTTTTCATTTCTGCCGATGTACCATCAAACCATACAGGAAGGTTTTCAGGTTTCAGATCCGGATTTTCAATATCCTTTGGAAACAGAAGGCCTCCATTCTCTTGATTAGTGAATTTGTTCTTCCCTATCATAAACCATAAATCGTATCTATCAATATTATAGCTTCCAAAAAAATTGAGGCTGTTATCTTTTGCTTCCTGATTAAGGTATTTTCCCTGAGAAGAGATTGAAAAATATGAAAAACCAAAATTCAGCGAAGGGTTGATATTCTGTGTTTGGAATACTTTCAGCCACGATTCACCCTTTGGTTTATTGCTGAACCATTGCCCGTATTCGAGTTGGGTAAAAGGTTTTGTTGTATTAAAAAACTGGATATTATCAGGCCATTTTCCGAATGGTCTATAATTTTGGAGAAACAGAAACTCTTTTGAATCTATTGATCTTTCAAAGTAGTCGTTACCTTGTGCAGGAGCACCAAGATTTCCAAGAGTTTGTGCAGATAAGGATTTCTTTAATAAAGGATTATAAGTTTGATAATCTGCAAATATTGTATCAAGTTTTGATTCTTTCAATTGAGTATATCCGTTTTGCAATTGAAAAGTCTTCATTTTGAATACAATAGTGTCTTTTGCCACACCAGTAGTTTTTCCTCCCTTTGTGTTTTCATTCTGTCCGCTATTTTTTCGGCTGGAGCTTGATTCCGATTTTTTGGAATTCGACTGTGAGCTACCTCCTTGTGCCCGACCTTGTCGCGAGGAGCCACTGCCGGTACTCCTATTTTGAGAATAGGTTAAACCAGATGCAAAACAAATACTAACAAGTAGCAGAATTTTTATTGTAATACTCATGGCTGCAAAGATAGATAATTCTGGCAAAAAGCATAAAAAAGGCAGGGGTAACCAGACACTTTTTGTTTTACAGCAAATAATGGTTTCAGTTTTCAATTGAAATAGTGCTCAATCTTTACCTGTTTCGATCGTTTCGACGCTTTGGTTATTTGTTTCAAAATTGTTTCTGAACCATCTTTCACTTTCGATTAATAATTCAGCTTTAACATATTCATTTGCTTTATATTCAACATTGTAAATCAGTGCCTCAACTTCAAAAATCGGTTCAATTTCAATAACTTTAGTAACTGTTTCTGTTCCCCAGTAACTGTTATTATTCATCCAGGCTTCAACTTCAAGAACTGGTTCATTAATAAGTTTTGCATCCAGAACCCGTAAAGAAGGAAAACCCACGTTATTCAACTCAATTTGTTCAGCTTTCATCTGTTCTCTTTCATTTACTTCATTAATTTGAAGTTCTTTAATTCTAAGAGTAGTGAAAACAGATAATGTAATTACGAATATCCAGATTAAGACTCTGATATCTTTTGCTGCGTTGTATGTCGTTGTTTTCATGATATTTTACTATTAAGGATTTTCTTACTGTTGTTTTAACGGAATTTACAGATAATGTGCCAAAAATATTAACCCAAGTTGCATGAAGGAAGTACACCAAACTTAATTTTAGATTTTGTAGGTGTCTGATATTTAAGTATATAAAATATGTGTTTTGTATTATATTGATATATAGTACGTTGCAAAATATTTCTAACATGCACATATTC
>CAILKW010000128.1 GCA_903834845.1 uncultured Bacteroidia bacterium
ATTCTCCTTCTCAATCCGGGGTAGAATTTCGGATTGGGGGATTCCGCACTCCACAATTCGTTATTCGCAATTTTTTTATCCGCAATTATCACCTACATTTCCACCATTGTAATCTGCTTTTTTATCCCCATCCATTCGTGTTCAAAATCGGTCCATTTTATCCGTTCCTCCCAAGGTATTTCTTTGGAGCTTTTCGACTCGAAAAGGATCAGGTATCCGTGGGTTAAACCAACCGTGTCGAGGTAGCGGGTTATTTGGTCTTTCCCCTCGTCAATATACTCATCGCTATATTTGATCTTCAATTCAAAAACAAACCTTTCACCTTCAAATTCGATCAACATATCGCACCTGCCACTGCCCATTGCCATTTCTCGGTCAACTTTGCCCCCACCATTGGTAACACGTTGCAAAAAAGCCATCAATAGCAATTGTTTGCCACTTTCGTGATAACTGAATTTGTCGAGCCAACTTTCAGAATAACGGCGGTAGAATTTTTGGAACTCTTTGAGCAACAAATCAATATTAAGTTTTCCATCGGATTTAATGAACCATTGCCATTGAACTTTTGGGTCAATCAAGTCTTGAAAATTTTTGTTCAATACCCGTGGTATAATTTCTTTATAGATGCTATTGGTTATTTCTACCCCTTTCCCCTTGTTTACTATTAATCCAAGGTTTTCAGCATACAGAAGGTCATCATCATAATTGTCATACATAATATCCGCGCCCGAAATTATGGAATCTATGATGCTCCGTACCCTTGGATCTTGTAACTTATCTATCAAACTGTCCAAATGAGTGTCCCTACGTTTTATAAGGTTCTTTTTTGCCTGTGCCACAATGTCAACGGTAACAACCTTTGAGGTATCATAATCCAGGATTTTGTATAAAATTTCACAGGCCAATGCATTAACAAGCCACGGCTGACCACCGGTATATCGGTAAAAAAGATCAATCACATCTTCCGAAAAACCTTGTCCGCCCTCTTCGGTATATTGATGCAAAAGCATTTTTATTTGTTCGTGGGTAAAGTTTGGCAATCGTAACGATTCGGCCTTGATATTAAATGGCGAGCCGCTTCCTATCGTATTCGCTGGATCGCGTACTTTATCCTTGTAATCCCTCACATCGCGCAAGCCCACCAAAACAACCGATGATGGGAAACCGGCAGGGCGAAGTTGGAAACCATCCCTAAACTGGCGGAGAATTGAAATTAAAATATCATCATACAACGAATCAATTTCGTCAACCAACAAAATCAGTGGCTTCGATAGTTGACCGCACCATTCGCTCAGCATATCCTTCATTTTGTAATTTGAAGGTTCTCTTGACAGTTTGGGTCGGTATTGTTCTTCTAGAAAATTATTTGAAGACACAATTATTGCTTTCACAATCGTTGTGTTGGCATCGGCCTCCGAAATGCTCCGATAACCAGCCGTTTCCAACGAAAAAACCAAACAAACATTCTGGCCTTCCGCATTGATCGCGTGCATCAAAGCATGAAGCATCGTTGTTTTGCCCGATTGGCGCGGGGCGTGAATCGTAAAGAAATATTTATCGGCAATTAATTTTACGATTTGTTGGTTCAATCCGCGTAATGGATCAACCATATAATGGTTTTCCGGATTACAAAAACCTGTTATGTTAAAAAACTTATTCATAATACAAGTATTTGTGCAAAGATAAGGATTAATGGTTAAACGAGCCGCGGATTTACCGAGTTTGGACTGGTAATTCCTTATTTACAACATCATTCTATCATCTGCCGTTTTACTAATTCCGCAAATTTTCCGCCATTGCTTTGAAGTTCAGGATATGTTCCGGACTCGACTATTTCACCGTTTTCCATTACAAAGATTTTGTCAGCATTGATGACTGTACTAAGCCTGTGAGCAATAACAATTCGGGTTGCGTTCAACCCTTCAAGGCTTTTGCTTACCATTTGTTGTGTTGTATTATCAAGGGCACTTGTTGCCTCATCAAGAAAAAGAATGCGCGGTTTTGTTACCAATGCCCTTGCTATAAGGATGCGTTGCCGCTGTCCACCAGACAATGTGCTTATCCCTTCCGAAATAGTTGTGAACATTCCCATGGGCATCATATCAATATCCTCACCAAGGCCTGCAAGATTGGCAACTTCATAAACATCATCAAGAGTAGCATCTGTAATACCACCAATATTCGAAAATATAGTTCCAGGGAAAAGCTGGGATGTTTGTAACACCGTACCTACCTGTCTTCTAATCGATTCTGGGTCAACCATCGAAAGATCGTGACGATCGTAACAGATAGTCCCGGTTTCAGGTGATTCAAAGCCAAGCAATAACCGCAGCAATGTTGATTTTCCGGATCCTGATGGCCCGACAATAGCTACAAATTCGCCGGGATTGACATGTATAGATACATTTTTGAGTGCTAATGGTGATTTTTCATGGTACCTGAAACTCAAATTGGAAATATCAACAGCACCGTGTAAAGAAGCACTGGCAGGTTTAGCCTGAAAATTTTCGGGCAGTGCTTCAAGAATTACTTTCACATTGTCGAACAGAGGCATTGCAAGGAAAAATGACATAATAGCTGCTGAAGCTCCCATACATGCCATTATTGTAATTGTGAGTGCCGTAAAAAAAGTCATAAATTCACCAGTTGACATTTTTTGAGTCATGAACACGTGAATATATAAAAATATGAAAATTAATACCAAAACGGGGGTAAAAGTGAGTATCTGTTGTACTATTATGCTCAATTTCCTCAATTCAATGCTTTCCTTTTTCTGATTTGCAAACCTATTTGCCCATTGCTCAAAGGCGTGTATTTCAGATCCTGTCGTTTTTATTTTAGTAATACTGGTAAGCAATTGTGTTATTATGCCATATAATTTATTTTGAAATCCTATTTGGGAGGTTTGAAGTTTTTTCATACTCATCCCAAGAAGTCCGACAATAAACATGCTGATAAATAAAATAATAACAGTAAAAAATCCCAATACGAAATTGAACCAAAAAAGAAAAATCAGATTAAAGATCAATGCTACTGAACTTAGCAGCGCGTAAACTACTGTATCTGACATGGCCTTTCGGAGTGCCAATATGCTATTTGTTTTCTGTGCAAGTTCACCTGAAGTGTATTTTCTGAAAAAAGGAATCGGAAGATTTAACAACCTGTCCCAGATTGCAGACTGAAGGATAAAATCCATCTTTGTCTCAATACGAACCATAGAAATACTACGGGTTAGTTGAAACAGAGATATCGAAATAGTAGTTAAAATAAGAATTATACCTAAAACACCCAGAAGCCGGTATTCTCCCTGGGGAATTACCCGATCGAAAACAAATCCTGTGATCATGGGAATTACTAAGTTCAGCAGACCACCAACTAAAGCAAGTATTGAAATATAAAAAATTTCGCGGCGACAATTCTTAATACCAAAAACAATCAACTCCTTACCTGTGATCACTTTATTAGGTAAGGGCGGATAAAACTGATAGGCAAACGATTGTATTAGTCCGGATAAGGAGGAAGTCATCCGTTTTTTGATTCCCGCAACAAGGTCAACATATTCAATCTGACCCTGAATTTCCTGCACCAGAGCTACAGGATTTTGACCGTCAACCGTAAAAGCAAGAAGAGAGCCTGTATTATTGAGCCACCATTCTCCTTCAAGTTTTACTTTTCTTGCCCGAAAACGTGAGGCGTGTAAAACATCCTTTAAAGAAAATGCCTGCTGTTCCTCAGTTCTTGGCTTGATGGGTTTTTTCACCTGAATACCGGTATATTGTGCAACAAGCTTACAAGCAGCAAGCATGGGATCTTCACGGCTTTCCTGGTAATTCTTTCTGATTTTAGTATTTACCACAGAAGCTATCCTGTATAGCGTATCGGATTGACTAAGTTCAGCATATCCGGTCTTTTCGTTTAGAAGGTTTAACTCATCAACTCTGGCAAGCTTATTTTTAAACTCCAGACAAAGCAGCAGAAGATAATAAAAATAATCCAGAGATTCCCAGAATATGGGAGCTTTTAAGGCATCAATTGTTGAATAGCAATGACCGCGAACTTCATTTAGTGGCTGGAGAAACAACTCGCCTGTAAACGGAATAAGTAGGTTCAACCCCTCTTTTCGTACCTCGTTCAAGCCCAAAATAAGCGCGTCACCTTTTGTAATCTCAAGCCAGAGTACCTGCTTACGTGAGTGTATAAATGAATTAGCACGAAATGACTGATTTAAACCTGCTCCTGCACCTTGACCCGAAATATCAGTATCGCCAAACGAAACGCCAGTTGCCAATTGTGATATCCATTTTTCGATAAGAGATATAATAGTTTGATTATTAAAAGTATCATTAGCCAATTCTTTAAATTCGGACAACCGGAATTCAACCACTTTAGTGTTTTGAGTTGCAACAGCAAGAAGATGAATATCAGCTTCTTCCTCAATAATTGGAATCGAAAGGAGAATTTCGCCTTTTTCAGCTGTAAAATAGTGTGTCCTGATTCCTTTAGCTATACCCTGCTCAATTCTGACAGAGAATACATCAATTCTTCCCTCTGTTATATACCATCCCCAGTCAGGTTTGTTTAACAGAAAAGGGTGGTTGCTTTTTACCCGAATCGGAGATTCATTCTTAAAGAGCTGAATTGCAGTATCCATTTAGACAAAATTGAATAGTTATTCTTTTATTAAATCCTTGTATAATCCTTTTTCCATCATCAGCGATTCATGCGTTCCACGCTGAACAATCTCACCCTTTTTAAGTACTATTATCTCATCACAATCGCGTATAGTGCTTAACCGGTGCGCAATAATCAGACAGGTACATCCTCTTCGCCTAAGATTCAGATCAATAAGATGTTCAGTTTTAGCATCAAGTGCACTTGTGGCCTCGTCAAGTATAATGACAGACGGATTATGAACTAAGGCACGTGCAATTTCTATCCTCTGCCTTTGTCCGCCACTGAAATTCCTCCCGTTTTCCTCCACTTCACTGTCAAATCCACCCGGACGCGAAGCAATATCTTCATATATGCAGGCATCTCTCGCAGCCTGATGTATCTGTTTTTCAGGAACTGAAGGGTCCCACATCGAAAGGTTTTCACGAATAGTGCCACCGAATAGAAAAATACTCTGATCAACAAGTGCCACCGATTGGTGAAAGAGCAAAGGAGATATTTTATCAGCTTTCTTTCCGTCAAAAAGTATCTCGCCCTGCCAGGGTTGATATAATCCCGACACGAGTGCTGCCATTGTTGACTTTCCGGAACCCGACTGTCCTACAATGGCAACCCGAAACCCCGGATTAAGGCTCAGTGAAAAATCCTTTATAAGGGGTGCTTCAAGTTGACTATAGCCAAAAACAATATCCTTCAGTTCAACATAACCTTCAGTTTTGATTGCCAGCTTACCGGAATTTGAATTCTTTTCAAGTTCCGATTGTGAGAAAGGATATTGATATACATCAGCAATACGGCGCATACTTCCTTCAACTTCCTGAAGTGTTCCACCCAGATTTACAAGTGAAACAATGGGTTGAGTAAAACTTGCAAGTAATGCCTGAAAAGCCACAAATGTACCTACGGACATAGATCCGTCAATGATATAGACGCTCCCTGCAACAATAACGACTGCCGTTGTCAGTAATCCCAGAAAAACGGGTGCAACCTGAAGCGACTGAGATAAAAGCCCTAACTTTTGCTGAAGGTTCAACAA
>CAILKW010000129.1 GCA_903834845.1 uncultured Bacteroidia bacterium
AACGGAACTTTGTTTAGGAAAAATCCCTGAAAATGGTGTTCCAGAAACAGACTCAGATAAGTATCGCTTACAAATTCCTGATAATCCATCAGGTTAAATGAATACAAGTCAAATGCATAAGTTTCATTCCCCTCATGAATTTTCATTAATGGAAAAGGAACATCCCCCCAAATCTTACCAGCCTGAAGATAATAGGTCAAATAACCAAAGGGATTCAATTTGATTTTATTTGAAAGGTTAAAATCAACTTTTAGATAGTCATAGTCGCAACCCAAAAAACCTTTCAATCCTGCAGTAACGCCAATGTTGAATATTGGATCGTAGTTTCCAAATGAGTTCCTTTCGAAGCCATCCTGGATTACGTTTACCGCAGGTGAATAACGCGAATTCAATTTTATTTCGCCAGTTCTAATAAACGGGATAGGAACACCTTGATTATCAATGAATGGGACAAACTGACCTGAAAAAATATTTGTTGAAGTAACCGAAAGTTGATTAGAGAATGAGTTAGTCCATTCCTTATCAAAAGTAGCCTCAATCCGATCAATCATATTCAGCTTTGTATTTGGATTCTTGCTTAGAATTGAAGTAAGTATATTGTCCTCCATAAGGGCATTCGAACTTTTACCGAGCAATTCATAATCGTGTTGACCCTGAAGACTGATCATCGAGCGCGGCTTTTTTGAGAAAAAATATTCAAGCCCACCGCCATATTTGAAATTTTTGTCATTAAAACCGTATGCTCCATACCCGTTTAATCTCAGATCAGGATTGAATTTTAGGGTCGTACGTCCGCCAAATCTTACTCTTGAACCTTCAATTTTGTTGGTACTGAACATGTAGTAATAAGGACCCAGCTCAATTTTTCCAAGATCGCGATAACCGTAATAGAACATATACAAATATTCGACAACTGTCTTATAAAGGGGAACATTTTTTATTGAGTCCACCATTGCATAAATGCCCGATTCTCTTTTCTGCAATTCAATTGGACGTGATTTTTCCCAGTATTGTTCATCTTTTTTAGTTGCATCCTTGTCGACAATAATTGCATCTTTCTGTTTAACAGCAATGGACGGTACTTCTCCAAATGTAAAATTCTCATAAACATTTGTTTTACGACCCATTAACCCTATTTTTTCAGAGTCTTTGTCTTTCTGAATATCCAAATCGGCAATCAGCAACTCATTGCGGGGAACCCAGCGTTCACCTTTTTTCTGATATTCTGCTGAATACTGAAGATTATTAAGAAAGTTGACATTGGCCTTTTCAGAAAGATGCATTTCGAGTTTTGTGAGAGCAAAGCTTTGATCTTCAATCCAAAATTTCCCTCTGAATGTTGGTTCTTGAGGAAGACGTGGCTTGAAAGATATTTCGTAAATCTTGCGACCATCCACCAATACACTGTCCAACAGAAAGTAACGATAAAACTGTAATCCGAGGGAGTTTAAAGGTGAGACAAGCCCAATATCTGTAATCATAATATAATTGTCATAAGGATTCACCCCCTCATACATTTTGCCGGTAAACTGAGTAATCATATCTGAGGTCATTCCCGAAGCTTTATTAGCTATGATTTCTTCGTGATTTGTGTTTGTAGTACTGTTGTGAAAATAATTGGAAAATGTCTCAATGAAAAACACAGGAAGAAACGTTTTCCCCTCAATTTCAAGAGAATCTATGTATTTAAAAACAAATTCAAACTGCTTCAGCAACTTCTTTTTACGAAGTGAACCATTGACATTTTTGATGTCAATTTCGGTTTTAGAATAAAGTCGTGACTGCCACGATGGGAAATTGGATGGGTTATTCTCCTTTTTACTGTCAACAATTTTTCGGAAAAGTGGAATTGCGGGATTCTCACCCGGACGTACAGAAACCTCTGCCAACGAAATAACATCAGCAACCATTCGTATATTAAGCTTATTTACCTGATTCATTTTAATCGTAAATTCCTGCTGTTTATAGCCAACCGCGGAAATTTGGATTGTGGAAGTTGCCTTTGTTGAGCTTAAGTTGTAATTTCCATTCAAGTCGGACGTAGTACCAATGAAAGTACCCTTGAAAACAACTGTAACATAAGGAATCGGATTATTTGAATCAAATTCAGTAATTTTCCCTGAAATCTCTGTTTTTTGGGCTTTTACACCACAAATGGAAAACAGTAAAAACAAAATTATCAGAGCTATCGTTTTTCTCATTGTTAATTATTAATCTGGAAAACTATTGATTAATTAACTCTTTTTGAAGCTGTTCCAGAGATTTTCCCTTTGTTTCAGGATAAAAGAAAAAGACTACAAAGAATTGAACTATCATCATTATACTAAAGAAGACAAAAGGTACACCTCCTGATTTTGCTGCCAAAACAGGAAAACTCCATGACACCAGAGCAGCCATAGCCCAATGAGTAAAACTTCCCAAAGCCTGTCCTTTTGACCTTACGGAGTTAGGGAAGACTTCACTTATATAGACCCATATTACAGCACCCTGTGAGAAACCAAAGAATGCTATATAACCCACAAGAAGATAAACCAGCATAAATTGGTTACTTTGGGTAAAGAATATTACAGAGACACCTGCCAAACAAATTGCGGTACCAACGGAACCAACCAGCAAAAGAGTTTTTCGTCCGACTTTGTCAATAATAGACATTGCGATCATTGTAAAAAGAAGGTTAGTAGCTCCAACTGCTACAGCCTGAAGATCACCCGAAACTTTGTCGAATCCTGCCTGAGCGAAGATGCTGTTCAGGTAGTAAAGTAGTGCATTAATACCGGTAAGTTGATTAAAAATTGCAATTGAAACTGCAAGAAAAATAGGGAATTTGAACTTTTTACTAAATAATTGATCTCCTGAATTATGATCTATATCAAGGGACTCTTGTATTTCATTGAGAACCTTATCTATATTCTCTTCACCAACTCTGACAAGTACAGCACGTGCTTCCTCCTTAAATCCTTTTTTCATTAACCATCTTGGACTACGAGGAATGAAAAAAAGCGCAAAGAAAAATATGATAGAAGGGAAGGCCTGTACGCCAAGTTTCCAACGCCATTCCATTTCGCCAAGGTCGAACATACCGACAATATAATTTGAAAAGTATGCCATCAGGATTCCCAAAACAACGTTAAACTGGAAAAGTCCGACTAATCGTCCTCGGTACATGGCAGGTGCAATTTCGGCAATGTACATAGGACCTACAACCGAAACAACCCCAACTCCGATTCCACCTAAAAACCGGGCAAATAACAAGGTTTCCCAACTAAATGAAAAAGCACACCCAAAAGCTGAAATTGTATAAAGTACTGCCGTGATAATCAGTACTTTCTTGCGACCAAACATATCGGCAGGCTTTCCTACAATAATTGTTCCGACAATTGTACCAATCAAAGCAATGGCAACCGTAAACCCCAATCCCGCCTTATCAAGCGAAAAAATCCGCTCCAAATCGGCTGTGGTTCCGGCAATGACTGCCGTATCGAACCCAAATAGAAACCCGCCTAATGCGGCAATCAACGCAATGATAAAAACCTGATAAGATCTCTTGTGCATAAGTATAATCTATATATGATAAAAAGTAAATTGTGTTGTATATAAAATGAATAGTTCTTTTGTTCTATTCCTCAATAAATATTTTTTCCCCTAAAATTTCGATAACATCGCCATTTCTGAGTTTTGCACGTTTGCGGTGTTCGACCTCTCCATTTAGTTTTACTTCTCCGTCTTCAACCATTATTTTGGCATGTCCTCCTGATTGTGCAAAGTGAAGAAGTTTTAACAATTTGATTAATTCTATGTATTCAGTGCCTTTTAAATTGAATTTCATAATATAAAGCATTTAATTTTGTTCGACTTCCAACCGTAGTTTAATTGGTAATGATTGAAAAACGAGATTGTAAGAGTGATCAATCATTTCCCTTAATAGGTTGGTTGACAATGAACCATCTAAAAAGACTGTGTTCCAGTGTTTTTTATTCATGTGATAACCGGGTATAATTCCTGGGTTCGATTCGCGTAATTCAATGGCTCTGGCAGGATCACATTTTAGGTTAATTGAAGGATCACCATCAAGTCGAATCAAAATGTAAATCTTGCCGCCTACCTTTATTACCAGTGTTGTATCATCGAAAGGGAAACCCTCTTCTGTTCCCTTTTTTGAGAGACAATAGGCTCTGATTTCTTCAATATCCATAACACAAAATGTGATTCAATAAATTTGTCAAAAATATAAAAATATCTGATTGTAAATATCTTAATTGACAGGGGATGTAAATGCGCCGGGGAAATGTGTTAATTCGTAATTCACATCATCTGAAAAAATTATTGAAATTACATCGAAACGGGTTTCAAGATCAATCTCTTTTTCGTTAAGCCAAGCATCGGTTACCTGAACAATGTTTTTTATTTTCCTTGTCGAAACAGCTTCCCAAGGTTCCTCAAAATAATCGCCTTCTCGGGTTTTTACTTCCACAATAACAATCTCATCACCTTGTTTTGCAATGATATCCACTTCTTTATGATCAGAAAACCAATTACGTGCCATAATTTTATAACCTTCTTTTATAAGGTAAGCAACTGCAATCTCTTCTCCTTTCTTTCCGAGTTCCTCTGGTGATGTCATCAGTTCCTGTTATTACAATGTTTTAATAATTACGTTTTCGTCCGAAACTTTCAAAGATATTCTGCTTCCCAAAAGAATAGGATAGTTTGGTAATTGATGTCCTGAAGGAAAATTAAAGACCACAGGATATTTGTATTGGGCAACTGCCTCTTTAATAATTTCACTGGCCGTTTGGCCATAGGCGGGTTCCTCATCTTTGATTCCTGTAAAATAGCCTACAACCAATCCTGATATTTGTTCCAGAATATGCCCGGCTTTAAGATTCTGCATCATACGGTCAAGATGATAGTGATGTTCGCCAATGTCCTCAATGAATAGAATTTTTCCTTTGGGTGATATATCAAGCAGAGTGCCCCGTAAACTCTGAATAATTGATAAATTCCCGCCAGTAAGAATTCCGGAAACATTTCCTTTCCTGTTCAATTCATGGGTAGCAACAGAATATTCAGGAACTTTCCCTTTCAGTAGTTCAATCAGCTGCAAAAAACTACTTGTAATTAATTCATCTTTTTCAAACATTGAGGTCATTACACCATGTACCGAAGCAATATTGTGACGAGAAAGATAAGCATGAAAAACTGTAATGTCGCTGAATCCGATCAACCATTTTGGTTTTTTGAAGAAGGAGGACCAGTTAAGGAGATTGTGAGTTCTTAAACAACCGTACCCTCCCCTTGAAAAGAAAATCGCTTTGACAGACTTATCATTAATTGCTTTTTGCATGTCGGCAGAACGGGAAAGATCAGAACCTGCAAAAATATTATTTCCATCGAAGGCATGTTGACCGATTTCAACAATAAAACCTTGCTGACGTAAAAGTTCAGCTGCGCGTTCTACTACTTTTTGTTCTATTCTTCCGGCCGGAGAGATGATTGAAACTTTATCACCTGGCGAGAGAAAGGGAGGATATTTCATTGAATATATGTATTATAGTAGTTCATTCAAGTATTGTTCTATTACTATTGGAAAATTCTGGTATTCCAGCTCATGAATTCTATTGGCGAGTGTATCGGGAGTATCATCAAAAAGCACAGGACATTTTTTTTGTAAAAGATGTTTACCCTCGTCATACTCATTGTTTACCAAATGAATTGTAATGCCAGATTCCTTTTCTTTATTTCGTAAAACCTCTTCATGAACAAAAGAGCCATACATTCCCTTGCCACCATAGGACGGCAGAAGTGCAGGGTGAATATTAATAATGGAAAAAGCGTTAACAAAATCGGGTGGTATCAACCAAAGAAAACCTGCCAAAACAATCAATTCAACATTTCGTCTTTTAAGTTCCAATATCATTTTATTTGCCTCTAAAAACTCACTTCGAGTAAAAAAAATTGATTCGACACCCATATTTCGTGCCCTTTCGAGA
>CAILKW010000130.1 GCA_903834845.1 uncultured Bacteroidia bacterium
AAGGTAAATATTTACCTCGAAGACTGGTCGAACGGGATGAGGAATTCGCCTGAATATGTTGATTTTATGCTCGAAGGTTTAAGAGAGGAAAAGGTAGGACGTGTGATGTTACCCGATACTTTGGGAATATTAAATCCATCCGAAACTTTTGATTTTTGTTCGTCAATGATAAGCAAATTTCCCGAACTTCGGTTCGATTTTCATGCTCACAACGATTATGATCTGGCTGTTGCCAATGTTGATGCTGCAATTCGGGCAGGGATTAACACAATTCATACAACGGTAAACGGGCTGGGTGAGCGGGCAGGAAATGCTCCCCTTTCGAGTGTGATAGCTTTACTTAATGACCAGCTTAAAATCCCGAACTCTATTAATGAACGGAAGTTAAGTCTGGCAAGCCGGATTGTAGAAAACTTCTCAGGAATAAGAATACCTGGAAATAAACCAATTATAGGCGAAAATGTCTTTACTCAATGCAGCGGAATTCATGCTGATGGGGACAATAAAGATCAGCTCTATTTCAACGACTTACTTCCCGAACGGTTTGGCAGAATCCGAAAATATGCTCTTGGTAAAACTTCCGGAAAGGCAAATATCGCTAAAAACCTTGATGATTTAGGAATACATCTTGATCCCGAAGATCTTAAAAGAGTAACTGATAAGGTAATTGAACTTGCAGATAAGAAAGAATCGGTCACTTCTGATGATCTTCCATATATCCTTTCAGATGTTTTGAAAAGTGAAGCAGTAAACGAGAAAATCAAGTTACGAAACTATGCCATTTCTCATGCACTGGGTCTCAGGCCAATGGCAACAGTGGCGATTGATATAGATGGTGAGCTTTTCGAGGAGGCCTCTTCCGGCGATGGTCAGTACGATGCTTTTATGAATTCTCTGCGCCGGATTTATCATAAACAAAACAAGCAATTTCCTGCATTAGTTGATTACATTGTCACTATACCTCCTGGAGGAAAAACTGATGCTCTTGTAGAGACGTTGATTACCTGGAAGATGGGACGCGAATTTAAAACCAGAGGTCTCGATCCTGATCAGACTGCTGCTGCAATTAAAGCAACCATGAAAATGCTTAATATTGTTGAAAATGATAACCAAATATTTTAATAGTTAATGTTTTAATAGTAATAAGTAATAATAGTTCAAAATAATAAAGTATTAAATTAAAGATAATAATGAATTTAAACATTGCAGTATTATCAGGTGATGGAATCGGACCTGAAATTATAGAACAGGCACTACGTGTCACAAAAGTTGTTTGTGAAAAATTCGGTCACGTGCTGATCACCAGAACCGCATTAGTTGGAGCTGTTGCCATTGAGCAGGTTGGGAATCCTTATCCTGATGAAACCCACAACCTTTGTATGAACTCCGATGCCGTCCTTTTTGGTGCTATCGGCCACCCTCGTTTCGATAACGATCCAACAGCAAAAGTTCGCCCCGAACAAGGTCTGCTCGCCATGCGTAAAAAGTTGGGTTTATATGCCAATATACGTCCCGTAATCATTTTTGAATCGCTACTTGACAAATCACCTTTGAAGTTGGAACGTATCGAAGGTGTTGATTTTGTTGCAATCCGCGAGCTGACAGGTGGTATCTACTTCGGACAACCTCAAGGTCGTTCCGAAGATGGTAACACGGCTTACGATTCATCGGTATATACTCGTATGGAAGTTGAACGTATTCTTGAACTGGCCTTCCGTTTTGCCATGAAACGGCGTAAAAAACTAACTGTAGTTGATAAGGCTAATGTGCTTGCTACTTCAAGGTTATGGCGTCAGATTGCTAAAGAAATGGAACCAATGTTTCCTGAAGTTGAGGTTGATTACATGTTTGTTGATAATGCCGCAATGCAAATTATCCAGTGGCCTAAACGGTTCGATGTTATGGTTACCGAAAATATGTTTGGCGATATTCTTACCGATGAGGCAAGTGTAATTTCCGGTTCTATGGGACTCCTTCCGTCAGCTTCTATCGGAATCCATACCTCAGTTTTTGAGCCTATTCATGGCTCATATCCGCAGGCTGCAGGCAAAAATATTGCAAATCCATGTGCTACAATCTTATCCGCTGCCATGATGTTCGAATACGCTTTCTCTCTTATGGAAGAAGGTGCTTTGATTCGTAAAGCCGTTGAAGCGTCAATAGTGGCAGGCGCTGTAACTGAAGATCTTACCGATGACAAATCGAAGGCAATGACGACCTCAGAAGTTGGTGATTGGATTGTCGAATATCTCAGCAAATATTAACGAATTGTAAAATTTTCGATCCACTGTTTTGTAAATAGAACGGTTTATATATTTTCGCGCCGAATTATGAATGAACAATCATTCATTTAATATCAGTTGAATGGCACGTTTAATAGATGATGGGAAAATTCAGCGAATCAAAGAGGCAACAATTGAGTTGGTTGTTCAAAATGGTTATGGCGGAGCGGCAATTTCTTCAATTGCCCACAGAGCAGGAGTGGCTGAGGGATATTTGTATCGTTTCTATGCAAGTAAGCATGCATTGGTAACTGAATTATTGTATTCTAAAGTTGCCCAAATTATTGAGAGGCTTGAGTTATTACTGAATTCATACACGAGTACAAAAGAGATTATCTTTCAACTTATTGGCCAATTTTTTGAAATGGCAACAAAAGCTCCAGAGGAGATTAAATTTATCCATGTTCTAATGCACGATTATAGTTTTCAGGTTTCTGTCGAACAGAGACTTCAAATTAAAGTTCTCTGCGATAAAGTGATACGACTTGGAATTGCGAGTGGAGAGGTAAACAGCCTGACTTCACCTGAAGAAGCTTATGGAATAGTCGTTATCTATCCGATTGAGTTTATTAACCTTAGAATGAAAGGATTTTTTGGAATTTCAGAGTGGACGGATGACGACCAAAAACGAGTTACAGAATTTTCAATCAACGCTTTAAAATAATAATAACTAAAACGGATGAAAACTAAAATATTGATATTTTTATTTTTAGCGGCAGGTTTTTCACTTCGCGGGCAGAATACTCAGAATGTATCAGGAAATCTGACCTTTGAAGAAGCTTTAAGTCTTTCGCTTCAAAACAATCATTTGATTAAACAGTACGACAATAAAACGCTTCAGTTGGAGCAGGAAATGAATGCTGCGAAGGGATTACGATTGCCACGGATAACGATTAGTGCTACGTACCTTTATATGTCAGATAATATTGAACTTGATTTGACTCCGGTACGCGATGCAATAACTCCTCTTTACAGTGCATTAGGTCAATATGGTAAATTTGGAGGAGTTCCGAATCCCGATCCAAAAACAAATGGAGTGATGCCGTTTCTACCTGATGATATCTCAACTGCTGCTGTAAGAAGTAAAATGATCGAAGGTCTTGAAACGGTAAACAATGGGGAGTGGATCCAAACAATTCAAGAGAGAAAATTTGGAATGGTGAATGCGGGATTTGTATTTCCGATTTATACAGGCGGGAAAATAAATGCTGCAAATAAAGCTGCAAAAATTAAATATGAAGCCTCTGAAATCGAGTCAATTGAAAAGTCAAGCGAGCTTACAGGTGAATTGGTTGAACGGTATTTTGGATTAATTCTGGCCAATCAGGCTGTTAAAGTGCGTCAGGAGGTTAAAACAGGAATGCAGAAACATTTTGATGATGCACAGAAACTATCGAAGGAAGGAATGATTGCTCAGGTGGAGGTGTTAAATGCAAAAGTTTATTATGCCGATGCCGACCGGGAATTGAAAAAATCTGAACGACAAGTTGAATTACTAAACCAAGCTGTTTTAAACACTTTAGCAGGAGATGGGAATCTCAATATTAACCCTTTAACCGAGCTATTCTACATCGAAAAAATTGAATCGTTGGATTTCTATAAACAAAAGGCATTGGAAAACAGTCCCATTTTGGGACAGGTAAACAAGAAAAAGGAGTTGGCACAACAAGGTATAAAAGTTGAGCAGTCTGCCTATTTACCAACAATTGCCGCGACAGGAACTTTCGATCTGGTGAATAAAGATCTTTCGCCATACATCCCTGACTATATGGTGGGTGTTGGGTTGCAATGGAATTTGTTCGATGGATCGGTGCGCAGCAGGAAGGTGAAGGCAGCTCAATTTCAGGCTTTACAAGCGGAAGATTTCTATTCCAAGGCTGAATCAGATATACATTCTGCAATAAACAAATACTATCAGGAGTTGCACATGTATCTTGAGCAAATCAATGAATTGGATGCTGCAATGGATTTTACTCTGGAATACTCCCGTGCAAGGGAGAAAGCATTTTCGGAGGGAATGGCAACAACTACTCAGGTATCAGATGCAAATCTTGCTCTGTCGAAAGTGAAAATAGAAAGATTACAGGCTATTTATGCGTGGGATGTAGCATTATCTAAATTGCTGTATTATTCTGGATTGTCCGACAAATTTGTCAGCTACATAACCCATCCGGAAGCAAAACAGGCAAGGTATTAATGGTAATGGTTACGGATTTTTTGTCGGTAAGCAATAATCAGTAAGCAGTAAGCAGTAGTCAGTAAGCATTAGTCGGTAAGCAGTAGTCAGTAAGCATTAGTCAGTAAGCATTAGTCGGTAAGCAGTAGTCAGTAAGCAGTAGTCAGTAAGTGGTTTTCGGTTTCTGATTATAGTTTTCAAAAAAGGATTTTTTAATAAAATAGTGATACTTATATTATGAACAAAGCAAAACATTACATCATTGGAGGTGCAATTATTTCATTGATTGTTTTTTTCTTTTATGCCATTCTGATTATTTCAAGACCTGTTCCGCTGGAGGTTCAGGGGGAAGTTGAGGCCACCCAGATTAAAGTTGCTTCAAAACTAATTGGCAGGATTGACTCTCTTCTGGTTCGCAAAGGAGATGAAGTACAACCCGGTACTCTTCTCTTTACCATTAGCAGTCCAGAACTTGATGCCAAATATTTACAGGCATCAGCTGTTCGTAAAGCTGTTGGAGCTCAAAAAGATAAGGCCGATAATGGGGCACAAAAAGAGGATATTCAAGCAGCTTTTAATTCATGGCAAACGGCCCTCTCAGCCGCCGATTTTGCGAAAAAAACCTTCACTCGTGTTGAAAACCTTTTTAAATCGGGTGTAGTAGCAGAACAACAAAAAGACGAAGCCGAAACGCGAATGAAGGCTGCAGTTGAAACTGAAAAAGCTGCAAAATCCTTATATGAGAAGGCAAAGAAAGGTGCCCGTTATGAAGATAAAGCTTCCGCTGGCGCATTGGTTATGCAGGCAGACGGAGTACTGACTGAGGTGAATTCATACCTCAGCGAAACCCGAATTTTCGCGCCAATCAGGGGTGAAATTGCCAATATTATTGCTGAAAGAGGAGAACTTGTTCCGGCAGGTTATCCTGTCATTACAATTGTTGATTTGGATGATGTTTGGGTAACATTTAACCTTCGTGAAGATTTACTGGCGGCTATTAAAAAAGGGTTAACTTTCAAAGCTCGTTTCCCTGCACTTGGAATGAAAGAGGTTTTGTTAAAAGTAAGCTACATTCTTACTTTGGGTGAATTTGCAACCTGGAACGCAACAAAAACTTCAGGTGATTTCGATATGAAAACATTTGAAGTACAAGCTGTTCCGGTTGATAAAATTGATGGATTACGACCTGGAATGTCTGCATTGGTGAATTGGGATGAAGTAAGGGAAAAGTAGAAACATGCTAAAGAAGTTATTGAATACTGCACTTTTCAGGGTAATCAGGCGCGAAACAAGACGAATTGCTGATAGCTGGGTGTTGATTTTTACTACAATGATCGCTCCGGTTATAGCTTTTCTTTTAATTATATGGCTTTTTTCCGATGGAGTAGTCCGGGATTTGCCTGTTGCAGTGGTTGATTTGGATAATACAGCTTTTTCATCACGAGTTACACGATTGATTGATGCTTCGCCTGTGTGCAATGTAGTTTGTCGGCTTAATTCTAACGGCGAGGCCAAACAAATGATGGATGCCGGTAAAATTGATGCTATGGTGGTTTTACCTGCTGATCTTGAACGAGAAATTATGAATAATAGTACTCCCGTGGTAGCCGTTTATATCAATAATACCAACGTGGTGAAAGGTGGTGCTTTAAAATCAGGATTATACACAACTCTTTCCACTATCTCGGCAGAAGTAAAGGTTCAGATTGGTATGAAAAAAGGGCAAACTCCTTCACAGGCAATTGAAAAGGCAAGGCCTGTCAAAGTGAATATTCATTTGCTTTTTAATCCTTTTGGAAATTATGCTTACTTTCTTGTTCTTGGTTTGCTACCCCTTCTCGCAGTTGTTTTTATATTCCTTGGTTCGGTTTATGCCCTTGGGATAGAGTTTAAAGAAGGTACATCAGGCGAGCTGATCTCATTGGCCGGAAATAATGTTGCAGTAGCACTAACAGGTAAAATGCTACCTTATACTTTTTTGTTTTTTATGGATTTGATGATTATGAACATCATTCTTATCAGAACTTTGGGTACACCTGTCAACGGAAGTCTTTTTGTTATACTGATTTCAGAAATTTTGCTTATAATATCATATCAATTACTTGCTATTCTGTTTTTAAAACTGACCGCAAATTTACGGCTTTCACTATCACTCGGAAGTGCCTATACTATGATGGCTCTCACTTTCTCCGGACTTACTTTTCCAACGATGGCTATGCCTTTGATTGCCAAGTTATTTTCATTGGTTTTTCCTTACACATTCTGGCTTCAGATTTTTATGAGTCAAACGCTTAGAGGTGAGCCGCTTTCGGAAGTTGTTACTCCTTTTCTGGCCTTAATCCCCTTTATTATGGTTGGACTTTTAGCATTTCCAGGAATGAAACGAAAACTTGCGCATCCAAAATATTGGTTTCGTGAGTAAAAATAAAGTTACAATGTGAAAAGAGACAGGCGATTAATTTATCAATATTTGAACAATGCGATTATTAAATATAAGGAAAAACATTTTTTCAGGACTCGACCTAACCTGGTTCTCGTTTATGGATGAGCTTAAAACCATTTTTAAGGATCAGGGAGCATTACTCATCTTTTTCTTCGCTGTTTTAGCTTATCCATTGATTTACTCCATAGCTTATCAAAATAATGTGGTAAGAGATATTCCTGTCACTATTGTTGATCTCGACAATACTTCTTCGAGCAGGCAAATGATTAGGATGCTTGATGCCACGAAGGAGATTATTGTGGCACAAGAGGCAGGAAGTCTTTACGAAGCAAGGCAACTTTTTTGGGACGGACATTCAAAAGGAATTGTACTTATTCCTGAAGGCTTTGAAAAAGAGTTGTTAAAAGGATTTCAGACATCAGTAAGTGTCTATTGCGATGCAAGTTATTTTTTAATCTATAAAGAAACACTTAGTGGAACGATACAGTCAGCCGGAACATTGTCGGCAGGAGTCGAGATAAAAAGACTTATGTCTGCTGGGGGTAGCGAAGAGCAGGCCATTGAACAACGCGACCCTATGCCTTCGAAATTTTATAATCTTTATAATCCTTCAGGTTCTTACGGTTCTTATGTAATGCCGGGAATGATTTTAATAATCCTTCAGCAAACACTTTTGATAGGAATTGGAATGATAGGTGGTGCTGGTAAGGAGAAACGTAATAATCAGGAGGTTGTCCCGGGTGTAAAGGTTAAACAAGGAATGTTTTCGGTGGTTTTCGGAAAAGGACTTGCTTACTTTATGATATACATTCCAAATATCGCATTTACACAGGTCTATCTCGCCGAATGGTTTGGTTTTCCCGACAAAGGAAGCTTTATTGATGTCTGTATTTTATTGATACCATACCTTTTTTCAGTGATCTTCCTCGGTTTAACAATTTCCATGCTTTTTCGCCGCCGTGAACATTCAATTATGACTCTTGTTTTTATCTCCCCTATTGTATTGTTCGTTAGTGGATTATCGTGGCCTGAATCCTCCATTCCGAGTCTATTATATCAGATATCTCATATTTTACCAAGTACATCTATGATTCCGGCTTTTTTGAGAATCAGATCAATGGGAGTTTCAATTAGTGAAGTACGTCCCGAACTACTTTTTATGCTGGTTCTTATGGTCGTTTATTTCCTTCTTGCAGCCTTCACCTATAAGATCACTATAATCAGGCAGAGCAAGAAACCCTCGAAGTGGTCTTTTTAACCCTTAGATCGGTCTTTTGACCCTCGAAGTGGTCTAAAGAAACAATCGTGATTATTTATTATTGTTTTTTTGTATATTTGTGATGAATTTTTTAAAGAAATATCATGGTACTGGATAATCCAATAGATGAAGCCCGGCGTTATATGGACAATGCCCGACAAATTTTAAGCGAGAAGGCGGGAAAACAGGGTGATTTATATACAGATCCGAAATATATTAAAATGGCAGGACATACCGCTTGGGTAGGAGTGTTAATAGCATTGGATGCTGCCTTGCATGTACGTGAAAAATCAAAAAAAAATCAGAGAGCAGATATCAAGGATTATTTTGATGCTGCTTCAAAAATTGATAAAAGTCTCAATAATCGTATTATTGTTGCTTATGATTCATTGCATAAGGCTTTAGGGTATGATGGTAATTTGAGTTATCCAATTGTTCAGGACTCGTTAAAACGAGGGGATTATATTATTGATTGGTGCGAAAAGAAAATCCCGAAGCTTAAAAATTGAAAAGGTAAATACAAACGATAAAAATCAATTATATTATCAACCGGATACTGTATCCGGTTTTTTTATTGCCATTTTCGTTGAAAATCGCGGTCTAATCTTCTTACCTTTGAGGCGTTCAAATATTCAATTAAAATGAGAATTTATCTCCCTTTTTATGTACTGCTAATATTTATAACTTTTAGTTGTAAAAACGAAAAACGGTTTCAGTACCGGAAGATTGCGGGTCTTACTCAAGGAACTACATTTCACATTACTTATGAAGATAAGACGGGAAAAGACCTGTCAGGACAGGTTGATTCCATTTTCAAAGCTTTCGATCTTACTTTTTCGGAGTACGTCACAAATTCAATTGTTTCACGAGTTAACAGGAATGATTCAACAGCTCTATTTGATGATCAATTTATTGAGATATTTAATAAATCAATGGAAATCAATAAAGAAACTCATGGTGCATTTGATCTTACAGTTGGGCCACTCGTAAATGCATGGGGATTCGGTCCTGAAAAAAAGGCCATAATTGATTCCTCAAAAATTGATAGTTTGCTGCAATATGTTGGAATGGAAAAGATACGGCTTGTTGGGCGAAAGCTGGTAAAGAATCTTCCAGGAATTAAAATAGATGTTAATTCAATTGCTCAGGGTTACGCAGTTGATGTTGTATTTCGGTATTTTGAGAATCTTGGAATTGAAAACTTTATGGTTGAAATTGGTGGTGAAGTGCGGACAAAGGGAAAAAATCCGAAAGGAGATTTCTGGAGAATCGGCGTAGATAAACCTGTAGATGGAAACGGTGTTGCAGGGGAATATTTACAGACAATAATCCTTCTCGATAATAAGGCAATCACTACGTCAGGCAATTACAGGAAATTTTTCGAGGAAAATGGCCAAAAGTTTTCCCACATCATCGATCCTCACACAGGCTATCCATACAAAAACAATCTCCTCAGTGTTTCCGTTATCGCTAATGATGCCCTTACTGCTGATGGTTATGATACCGGTCTTATGGTACTTGGTCTCGAAGGTGCACGTGATCTGTTGAAGCGACACCCTGAACTCGATGCCTATATGATCTACTCGGACGAAAAAGGTCAATATCAAGTAGAATTTACCAAAGGCATTAAGTTCGATAGTGAGAATTGAATTTGCAAATTTCGAAGCATTTAACTTGGACGTTAACTTATTATGCTAATGAAAAATACTAATGAAATTCAGGTCATAAAAAAAGGAGATCCCAAAGTTGTTAGAGCATGGGTTATGTACGACTGGGCAAACTCTGTTTACCAGTTAACTATTGCATCTGCCATTTTCCCGATATATTTCAATACAGTGACGCGACATGGAA
>CAILKW010000131.1 GCA_903834845.1 uncultured Bacteroidia bacterium
AGCAATTAGCTATGGAACACACAAAACATTAAGCACAAATCGTCATTATGGTAGGATTATTAATTTTAGTACGGATACGGCACAAGTAATGTCTGGGCAGATTGCCTATGGTTCGAGTAAAGCAGCTATCGAAGCTCTAACACGTTCAATTGCAATGGAAGTCGGATATCTTGGTATAACAGTTAACACAATAGCACCTGGACCAACTCAAACTGGTTGGATGAATGATGAATTAATAGAGAGTGTTTTACCTCAAATTCCAATAGCAAGAATAGGTACACCTCAGGATATTGCCGATACTGTCTTATTTCTAACGTCAGATAAGGCTTCTTGGGTTACAGGACAGATAATTAAAGTTTCAGGCGGACACGGGATATAATTAAAATTCGCAACAAAAACATATTGATAGAAATGAATTTAAAACAGTAAAATTGACAGATAAATGCTTGATTGACAGATGAAAAATGCAGCTAACATGCAACAGACCGTCCATGCCTTCCCGCTTTTTGCCACCGCACAAAAGCCCGACGCACGAAAAAGCGGGAAGGCACGGCGGCTGTTGCTTTTCGTTAGCCATAATAAAAAATACACAAACAGACAAGAAATAAAACCTGACAAATTTGAAGCAAAGAAAATTTATTTGTAACTTTGCAATATAAAAAGAGCATTAAATGATTGAAAATAAGAAAGCAAGACAATATACACCAACAACTATAAAAAAGTTGTTTGCACTTTCAGGAAATCAATGTGCATTTCCTGATTGTAATGTCGTTTTTGTATTACCAGAGCGCCAGGAAATTATTGCACAAATTTGTCATATTGAAGCAGCAGAGATTGGCGGAGAAAGATATAACCCCAATCAAACAGATAATGAACGAAGAGATTATAATAATTTGATTTTACTTTGTCCAAATCATCACGTTGAAACCGACGATACTGTAAAATACACAGTGGAAATATTGAAGGAAATTAAACGAAATCACGAATTAAAAATACTTTCACAACCTTCTTCATTCGAAAAATTTAGAAATAATCAATCTTCTTTGGCATTTGTTATTAATCAATTATGTCAGGAAAATTTAATTGAAGACTCTTCAACCAATTTTAATATTAATGATAAAATTTCACACAACAATGTTGTATCATATCGTCCTACAATAGAATACTATAAAGCATTTCAAGGTAAATTACGAATGCTGTATTCGGAATATGAAAATGAAGGTCTGTTGAACAAACATTATTTATTGCAAAATATTAAATCAACGTATCTAAAAGTTAAAGGAAAATTCGTTATAAATTCATTAAATGAAATTGACGAAATCAGAAAAAATGCGGATAAAATCTTTGAAGAAGTTGAGTTGGAATTATGGAAAATTATTGAAAAGAGTACTAATTTACTAATAGATATTCCTTATGAAGCAATAAATATTAGTTTAAAAATTATAATGGTTGACGCTTTTATGGATTGTAAAATTCTTGAAGAACCACCAAAAAAATAAAATATGCTATTAAGTACAAATATAAAACCCAATAAAGATGTTTATTATTTAGGCGCTAAAGTAATTGAGATAATAAACGAAGCTTCAAGTAATAAAATAGATTTTTTTGATACTTTTCATAAGCTAAACTCAATTGAAAAGATATCAATGAGTTTATATATTTTGACAATTGATTGGCTTTACATAATCGGAATTATTAAACAATCGGAAGATAAATATTTAGAAAAATGTTTTTAAAACAGCTCATTATACAAAAAGGAACTGAAATAATAAGAGATATTCTATTTAAAAAAGGAACTAATCTTATTATTGACAATACAAGTACACCTAATAGGCAAGATACGGGAAACAGTATTGGCAAAACGACTGTTTTGCGTTTAATAGATTTTTGTTTAGGAACTGACGGAAAAAATATTTATACCGATACTGAATTTAAAAATAATAGCAATAACACAATTGTTGAAAATTTTTTAAAAGTCAATAACATTACAATAAAACTAATATTGGTGCGAGATATTGAGAATGAAAGTTCTCAACAAATTATTATTGCTAAAAATTTCAATTCACGTAAAGATAAAATTCAGGAGATAAATGACGAAACTTATAATGATAGAGATTTTGATAGTAAACTTAAAGAATTATGCTTCAATTCAACTTTAAACAAACCAACATTTCGACAAATTATTTCTAAAAATATTCGCTACGAAAAAAACCGACTTGCAAATACTATTAAAGTTTTGCATAACAGTGTAACATTTGAAGAATATGAAGCATTATATTTGTTTTGGCTTGGAATTGAAAGTGATAATTTAGCAAGAAAACAACAATTACATGAATTACAATCTATTGAAGAAAAATTACAATCAAGGTTAATAAAAGAAAATGATTTACAGCAAATAGAAAACGCATTGTATATTGTTGATTTAGATATTAAAAAACTTAATAAGAAAAAAGAAAGTTTCAACTTAAACGAAAATTTTAATGACGATTTAAATACTTTAAATAACTTAAAATCTAAAATAAACAAATTAACTACCGAAATAAATCGTCTTGAATTTCGTAGAACACTGATATCCGAAAGTAAATCAGAATTAGAAAATGATTTTGTAAATATAAATGCCAATCAAATTAAATTATTATATCAAAATGCAAAACGCTTAATTTCAGATATTCAAGTATCTTTTGAACAAACTTTGGATTTTCATAATAATATGCTTTCTGAAAAAATAAAATTTGTAACACAAGAATTACCGAACGTTGAAAATGAATTAAATAAACAAAAAAAACAATTAAATCTTTATCTATCAGAAGAAAAACAATTGTCTGAAAAATTATACAAAACAGGAGCGATTGATGAATTGCAAGATTTAATAACAGAGTTAAATAAACAGCACGAAAAAAAAGGTTCACTTGAAGAGCAAAAACGTCTTTGGGTAAGTTCAAATTCAAAATTAGACCAAATTAAGGACGAATTAGATCTAATTAATCAGAGCATAATTGATAAAGAAACAATAATTAATAATAGAATATTAAAGTTTAATGAATTTTTCGCCGAAATTTCAATGAAATTATACAACGAACGATTTATTTTAAGTCAATCAAAAAATGATAGAGCTTATTCACTAAACATAAAGAGTATAGAAGGAAATTTAGGAACAGGAAAAAAGAAAGGACAAATTGCAGCATTCGATTTTGCTCACATTCAATTTTGCGATGAGATAGAATTTCCATGTTTGCATTTTATTCTTCACGACCAAAACGAAAATATACATGATAATCAAATAAAAACCTTGATAGAGATTGCTAATGAAATTAATTGTCAGTATATTTTTCCTATTTTGCGTGATAAACTTCCAAGTGATATAGATGTTTCCCAATACGAAATTTTATCCTTATCTCAAACTGATAAACTATTTAAAATTGAATAAAATACGGCTAACATATTATAGACCAAACATGCTGGCTTTCCGTAAGTTGATACATTCTACGTATTTAGAAACATTTGTGCTGGTTGAAACAGAAGTGCTATTAAAATACTGAAAGCCAGCACGTTGGCTATATTTTTTCGTTAGCAAACTTATAAAACCGACAGCTCAAACAACCACCGGATACAAAGACTTAAAACAGCCACCTCTTCCTAAAAATTAAAGAGGTAAAAGCTGACACACAAGCCAAATCCATTGCACCACATTAACCAAACCCAATAAAAAAAAACAATTCAATTCACGTGCTAACCAATTGGTTTATACTATTTTGCTGAAACCAATGCAAAATGAGAAATTAAAGAAGAAATAGTCAACCAATTGAAAAATCATAAAAAACAGAACAAATTACCCACGATTTTATAAATTTAAAAAGTTGCGGAACTGAAAAGTTTCGCAACTTTTTTTTACACAAAGCCGTGCAGCGGAATAAAAAGTGGTTACTCTGTACCAAACGAAATAACCAGAATGAGAAGTGGGTAAGTTTTGTTATTGCGTTGACTATGAATCAAATGAATAGAATATAAAACAAAGACCGATGCAATTGCAATTTTCATACTCTGTATTTTTATATTTTCTAAAATAATTATCCCAATTTCTTATCATCAAAGGCTCTCAATTTTTCTCCTTTATTTACCCGTAAATTATGGTTTGATAATAGTTCCGTCACTTTTCCGCACTGTCCAGTTCGATTTCGTGCCTATAGGATATTTAGCAGCTTCCTTTTCATTGATATCAACGCCAAGACCAGGTGCTTCATTGATGTACATATATCCGTTTTTATAGGTTTGGCATCCCGGGAAAACTTCTTGAGCTTTCGTTGACCAAAAGTGTGACTCCTGTATTCCGAAATTCTTGATAGCAAGGTCAATATGGGCATTGGCTGCATGTCCAACCGGAGAAGTATCGCCAGGTCCGTGCCATGCAGTCTTGACATTAAACCACTCGCCAAGCCGCGCAACCTTCATTGCCGGGGTAATGCCACCAATTTGAGAAATATGAATTCGTATGTAGTCAATCAACTGATCAACCATCGGATCCCTAAACTCATTAATGTTATTGAATAACTCGCCGATTGCGATTGGAACTGTGGTGTTGGCCCGTAGGGTCTTAAGCCACTTCATGTTTTCAGGAGAGAATGGATCTTCAATCAGGAAGGGGTGATATTGCTCTAATTGCTTGATCATATTGATGGCATCCATCGGCTCAACCAATTCGTGAACATCATGCAGCAATTCAATATCTTCACCACACTTTTTACGCACGATTTCAAACATTTTAGGCACTCTCTTCAGATAAGTATGCTGATCGGAGAAAGAATCACTTTGTCTGCCAAAGCCAACCTCCTTAAAGTCAGGCTTTAATTCCATTGTCCCCACACCTCCATAACCTCCTTGCTGAATACGAACATGCCGGAATCCCTGATCCATAAACTTTTGAACATTCTCTGAGATAGCTTCAGGCGTTGGGCCACTGGCGTGTGCATAACATTCGACCGCAATTCTGCATTTACCTCCAAGAAGCTGGTAAACAGGCATATTTGCCCGTTTACCTTTTATATCCCATAATGCTTCATCCAGACCACTTAAAGCATTGTTAAGCACGGGCCCATTTCTCCAATAGGAACTGACATAAGCCGATTGCCACATATCTTCAATATTGTCAACGTCTTTCCCAACACAAAAATCAACCAGATATTTTTCAATGGCAGTAACAACCGCAAAAGCCCTTTGTGTAAAGGTTGCACATCCTATGCCATATAAACCGGGCTCATTAGTCTCCACTTTCACAATTACAAGGTTTGAACCTTCAGGTGCGGTTGCAATTGCCTTAACATTCGTTATCGTTACCTTGGGCATCCCTATTGCATAGGAAGGTGTTGAACGTGTTTCAGCCCTTGCCTCTGGACTTTCGAACAGTCCCAGGACTCCAGCGGCACTACCTGTTGCAAATAGTTTCATGGCATTTCTTCGACTAATTCCTGAGTGAATTTCTGACTTTTTCATTTGCTTAAATTATTATTGGTATGTATTAATTGGATCGGGAATAAATCTTTTCATACTATTTCAATATCCTTTTATAGTTCTCCACTATCAATCCTGCATAAGGTTCAGCATATTTCTCCATTTTCTTCTTATCTGATTCAGATAGTTTTTTCATACCTCTCAATACTTTTACATTAGCTTCCAGCTCATCTGTATTCAAGCAGCCACTAATTAATGCAGAAACCGGAAGTGAATACACATACTGATGGAGATTTGCATAAGTAATCTTTGTTTTTGCGACTACGTCAGGAATATCTTCGGTTTTGATCTCTTTAGGAGTGGTATCTATACGTTTACCCATCATGCTACCACCTGCCATTGTTTTCATGGCAAGAATACCATACTTTTTCTCTAATAGAACAGGTAATACCTGATATTGAAATGACTCGAAGGAAGGATCACAAACATTTAATGGCATCTGGCAAGTATCCAGCTCAATTCCCAATTCATCAAGCTTTTTCAGGAAATACAAATGAGTTTTAGGGTTTTGGTGTCCGGTAAAACCAATATAACGTGTCTTGCCCTTTTGTTTTGCTTCAAGAAAGGCATCCAACACGCCTGCTTTTAATCTATTGTCAACATCTTCCGGAGTACCAAGGGCATGAATTTGCCACAAGTCGATATGATCGGTTTTTAATGCTTTTAATGACTCATCCAACATCTGTCGCACCTCAGTACCTGTTTTCCCCGGAGCTTTTGTCATCAGGAAAATCTGGTCCCGGTATTTGGGAGTAAGAAATTTACCCATGTACTCTTCAGAACGGCCATTCATGTATTTTCGGCCATTGTCGAAAAAGCGAACACCCAACTCCATTGATCGCTCAACCATTCTCTCGGCATCAGCGGGATTGTCAATGACTCCCAAATGGTAGCCACCAAGGCAAAAAGCTGTTACTTTTTGACCATCCCTTGTCAACTGTCGCTGTGGAAGAATTTCACCCCACTTGTCGGACACAGGAATTGCAGAAGCCCAATCTGCGATTAAACTTAACGCTGCAACAGTTCCAATTTTTTTGATAAACTCTCTACGATTTTCCATAACAATTAATTTTACTTTTTATCAGTAACAATATCGGAGCCATAAATCTTGCCCGGTTTCGCGTTATTTTCACTAATCCCGGAGTTATAATAGTTATTGGTTAGTTCTATTGAGGTGCCAGTCTCGTGTAGCTTCGCATATACGTTATCCCCGGTAGCCTCCCCTGGCATTTTCTGGGCAAAGTATGAAGAATAGACATGCGTTTTTCCGCCTCTGTTGTCTATGCCGGGAGCACCGGAACGTTGGAAATTTGCCTGTTGGAAACGAACGGTGCCGCTATTAATGATAGCCGCAATAACAGGACTGCCCCAAAACGCACTGTTGTACAGAATAAGTTGAGCATCAGGGTGAACTTTATTGGTATTGGCTTCGCCTCCCATCAGAATATATGACCTGACAGGCTCTGCTGTCCGGGTACAAACCAATTCGGAGTTGATCGCGATCAATTTGGTGTTTTTGTCGGCGTCTTCAACAAACAGAGAATAGGAGCATCCATCTGAACCGTGACCAATAACTGTCATTTCCCCAGGATTCTTGCCGGTTATTGCATCTTTCAGGAAATGTAGCCCGTAGAATGACCCGTAAACGAAATTGTTGAAAATCGTCTGGTTTTTAATGTCGGCGAATTTGAGCGCACTGCAATTTGATTGTAAGAAACGTGTCAAAGATATTTTCGGATATCCCTGTCCGCCTTGTGGAAGCCGTGAACCGTAATGCGGATTGAGCTGCATATTCCTGATGAATCCGCCTTCTGCTCCTCCGCCTACCCAAATGCCGGCCCTTGCGAGTACACCTCCAAGATAATCAACATAGTGTCCGCTGGTGTTATAAGAAGCGAGGTCTATCCCTTTATCGCCGACCTCAGTCATATTAACAATATACACGTTTGGACCTTGTCCCTGGATCAGAAACGGAGTCATTCTGGGCTTCTCAGCTGTAAAACCATCCGTTGCGATATTAAGCTGCGCGATTGTAATTCCTCTAATACCCGCACCTGTTTCGAGTTGTATAAGTGAAACTCCTTTTTCTCCGGAAGCACCACCGGAATATGTCGTAAATAGACCAGTGCCACCACTTTGAGTATGGTGCTGTACATCCCATGTCCCTCTTAATTCTACTCCCGATGGAACTTTGATAGGATTGTTCACCAAATATCTTCCACCCGGCAAATACAATGTACCCCCGCCGCCAGCTTTAAGATCGTTAAGCTCCGTTTGCAATTTAGCCGATACATCTTCTGTCGGTAGGTCGTTGTTAATGCCTGTTGCTCTCGGCAGATCTGCTTTCAGAACGTTGTTTGACGCCGGTCTCGGGTGTACTTTAATATCTGTTGTAATATTTTTAGGAATCGGATCAAACAAATATTGTTTACCGTTATTGATCTCAACTTTGGCTGATTTGCTGTCATTTTTGATTTCCAATTTGCGCTTATAGCCGGAGTTCACCGATTTGAGCGTATTCACGTCTGTACCAAGAAACACGTGACCGTCAGGCTTTTTAAAATCGCACTGGGTGAGCAGTGCGTTTCCATTGTTTATCCTAAGTGCATAATCGCTGTATTCGCTAAACGTACAGCTTTCAAAAGATATCGCTCCGTCACTGCCATCGCTGACGATTGGTCCTGTGAAGTCAACACCATTGAATTGAACCGAAGTTTTGAAATCTTTGTAGAAATAGACGGCAATGCCATCTTTCCCGGCTCCGAATGTAGAATTGGATATCAACAAACCATAAGGGTTGACAGCCTGAACATATAAACCGGTTCCGCAATTTTTTATGTGATTTTCGTAAAACTGTGCGTTTGGAGTATCGGAGTAACCTGGTTCTTTGCCGACCCACATACCTATCTTATAACCTGAGACATACAGATAAGAAACATATTCCCAATCGGAGCGGTGCATATTGAATCCGGTGCTGTTAGCTCTCGTATATTCGGTAACCTTCTCAAGCGAGGGAGAACCTGGAAGCCCTGAATTGGCCCAGTATTTCGGGTCTATTCTGACATTCTCGATTCGTCCGATGTCGGTGCATACATGGATTTCAATTCCTGTATTGAGGGCGGTCATGTAGCTGTTCAAAACATAATGAAGTTCGCTTGGAGCGGAATAGAAACCATTATAGGCGTTTACAAGAGTTACGTTTTCAACAGTTGCACAGTCGCTGTTTGGTTGAAATAAAGTCCATGGATATGGTTTTATGTCGTTGATATCCTGTTCAGGATACCAAATTGACAGGTTCGTCACGCCGGTTCCCGAATTCATATCTATAAACCTGTCCGCTATGCTGGTATAGGTAGTGCGGAGGGCATTGCCAGCTTGCGAGTCGTTCCACCAACTTTCAACAGTTCCGTTATAATTGGGTGCATTTTTACCAACACGCACTTCAAGAATGGTTCCGAGAACTTTCCCATTGTTTAAGTCAGGATTCGCCCAGTCGCCACGGAGTTGCACACTTGTTGGAAGATTCAGAACATATTGGTAATTAAAGTCTTTCATTGTTTGCTCAGTACCCTGACGCACCCTAACATTCCTGGTGGCAGTTTGCTGGCTGCGGAACTCATAATTGCCAGCCGGTATATACACGACACCACCGCCGTTGTTATACGCTGCATCAATAGCAGCTTGAAAAGCCGATCTATTGTCAAACCCCGGCTCGGCTTTTGCGCCAAATCTCGGATCGCTCACTACAAAGTCAGATATAACCCAATCTTTTGTAGGATAAACAGTTTTTATGGTTTGTTGGCTTCTCGCACCTACCTGAGCATAAGCAATATTTGCCATAAACATGGCTATAATTGCAATCATAGCCATTTTGCCCAACTTTGAAACTGTGTTTGTAAATCTGAAATTTATCCTACCCATAAGGTCTTTCAAACTACGCCGGTTTTTGAAATGGTCTCTGGCCCCCATTAAGATGTTTAAACTACTGTGTTGATTCATAACATTATTAACTTGTTTTCTAATTGCCATATAGAATCCTGCATATTTAAGATGATAAAGATATATATTTAGATTGGCATTTTTCCTGTCATGGTTATTTCATTGGCGGAATAGCATTCTTCCCCCATTCTTTGTTCGGCTTGTTTGCCATTATCAATTCAAGAGTTCCACCTGCCATTAATTCCTTATGTGTAAAAAAGGGTGTATCAATCTCTTTACCATTAAAAAAAGC
Organism: uncultured Bacteroidia bacterium; assembly: GCA_903834845.1. Lineage (GTDB taxonomy): Bacteria > Bacteroidota > Bacteroidia > Bacteroidales > Prolixibacteraceae > JAAFHB01. Next base: position 9,737 of record CAILKW010000131.1, read on the forward strand.
TTTTTGAATATATTTGTTCTCTTTGGAAGCACCTTTGGAAATGACTTTAAATTGTTTGTTATCGGGCAAATTTATGGTGGTTTTCTCAAACAAAGGACTACCGATGGTGTAAACGGGTAATCCAGGCGTTACAGGATAAAAACCCATAGCCGAAAAAACTACAAAAGCCGACATTCCTCCCCCATCTTCGTCACCGGGAATACCAAAAATATTGTCTTTAAACCACACATCAAGCAGGAAGCGAATACGTTTCTGGGTTTTCCATGGAGCCCCGAAGTAGTTGTAAAGATAAGGTATGTGAAACGAAGGTTCGTTACCCATAATAAACTGACCTACCTGTCCTGTTGCATCAGGTGCATCGAGCAGGTATTTTTGTTTCGAAACATCCAAAGGTTCCCTGAAAAGCTGATCAAGCCGTTCTTCAGCGTTCTTTTTCCCTCCAAGCAAAGTGATTAATCCATCAACATCATGTTGCACTTGCCAGGCGTAAGTCCAGCCATTGTTTTCGTCGTAGTAATCGCGGAAACCGGGGCAGCCATCCAACTTAGGGTTAATCATAATCCACTTTCCTTCATTATCTTTTGGCATAAAAAGCCTCATTTCGGGATGCCATAGCTTTTTGTAATTATTGGCTATTTCCGAATACTTCACAAAATCTTCCTGATGTCCCAATTCTTTTGCAAGTTGCGCAAAAGTCCAGGCATCAAAGCTCATACCGAGAGTTACTGCCACAGACTGACGCTTTTCAAAGTTGTCAACTAATGGTTCTGTTTCTTTTTCACCCGGACGAAGAGCAGGTAAATAACCGTTTTGATGGTAAAAATCATCAAGTTTAACTTTTGGGGTACCTTGTCTCCAGGGCAGCATTGTTGCGTCTGTCAGATTTTTTTTCACACCTTCATAAGCTTTATTAATGTCAAAGCCCGAAATTCCTTTCCGGTATGCGTCAATAAACAGTGAGGAAGTATGGTAGCAATTCATACATAAATGATTACCAAGTGTTTGAGGGAAGGTAGGCATCCATCCGCTCTGCTCGTACATAAGTGTGTATGAGTTGAGAATGTCGCTTTGCATAGCAGGGTTCAGGATAGAATTTAGCGGATGTTTGGCAAGGTAAGTATCCCAAATCCAGTCGTCAACAAAAAACGGGCGGTTGCTCTGGTGAACTTTCCCATCGTATCCGCTGTAATATTGGCCATCTTCGTTAATGTCAATCATTCTTTCGTAAGTACGATACAACGATGTGTAGAATGATCTTTTCTGTGCTTCGGTACCACCTTCAACTTCTATCTGGTTAATTACCTTGTCCCAAGCTTTTTTACCTTTTGCAACAGTATTTTCAAAACTTTGGTCAGCAATTTCAGATTTGAAATTCTTCTTTGCCTGATCTAAACTGATATATGAAATGGCATATTTGACGAGGGCTGTTTTAGAACCTTTGCCTGAAATGGTAACAGACATTCGGCCATTAGATGGCGAAATCTGAAGACCGGTCAAAGGTTTGCTGTTTATGTCGGTTATTTCTCCGTAACAAAATGCTGACATATTACGAGTTACAGGCGTTATACCTCTCGTTTTATAGGAGTATCGCTCTACCATTGAAAAAGCATTTTCGCCTATTGCATCGCTTTTCATTGCGTTAGTACCTGAAATAAGGATATTTTTCTTTTCCGAAACGGGAAAATCAATTTTGTAAATGGCGCATTTTTTTGCGGGTGCGAAACTTACAGTAATGTCATCGTCAATCAGATAGGTTGAATAGTGCCAGGGACGAACTATTTCAAGGTCGTGGTCTATGGCCATTTTTTTATTCCATGATTCTGAATTGATCTCGCCAAGCGATACTTTCATTCTCAGTATTCCCGATGTTCGGTGCGACTCAATCTGAAAAGGCCATGCTGTTACCTGATCGGCAATATAATCAGGCTTGATAGGGAACATGCGGATCATCTGATTAGGCAAACTAAAAGTAGGATAGGTGGGAACCAGAAGCTGAGATACATTTCCAATAGTAGGATCTACATATTTCGTATAATCTTCCTGTCCCGAGGCTACCGCAATTGAAAAAATTGACAATGTTATTGTCGTAATGATACTTCGAAGTTTTTGCATTGTATTTTTATTTAAATGTTTTATAAACTGATTCTGCTTTTTTAGTTTTTTACAAGTTTAAGGAAATATGTCTTATTATTCGCAATAATCTTCAATATATATATTCCCGATGGAAAGCGATTTAAATCAATC
>CAILKW010000132.1 GCA_903834845.1 uncultured Bacteroidia bacterium
CCTCTGGTTGATTGATCACCAGATGAATATGCTTGTATCACAGGAATTTGGGGAGTATATTGTAAGGTTGCCTTTGCGGAAATCGGGAAAGATTGTTCATGGGAATGCCTTACAGATTAATTGGGACAGCCTCCTCCTTTCCGAAACAACAATTACAATACATGCCGCTGAAGCAAATATCATTCAGGTGCAGGAACCAGTATTGAAATATGGAAAGGTGAACGTATTTGCGGATAAAATCAACATCACGGACAAAGTTCCCATCGAAGCGTCCCCAAACATCCAATTTGATTATATACTTGGAAATCCGCCATTTATCGGAAAATCCTATCAAAATACGGAGCAAAAAGGAGACATGAATCTTATTTTTAATAGTGTTAATGGTGCGGGTGTTCTCGACTATGTCACAGCTTGGTACCTAAAAGCAGCCAACTATCTTAAAAAACATAATACAGAAAATAGCGAAATACAAACCAAGGTGGCTTTTGTTTCAACCAATTCAATAGCGCAGGGGGAACAGGTTGGAATATTGTGGAAAGAAATGTTTAACTGTTACCATATTAAGATCCATTTTGCGCATCGCACCTTTAAATGGGGCAATGAAGCAAAGTCGAATGCCGCTGTTCATGTGGTGATAATCGGATTTTCAAATTTCGACATTAGTGATAAATTGATTTTTGAATATGAAGATTTAAAAAGCGAACCACATGAGCTAAAAGTGAAGAATATCAATCCATATTTAGTTGAAGGTAATGATCTATTCCTCTTGAAAAGAAGAGAAAATATATGTCACATGCCAGAGATGAATTACGGTAGTATGCCAAATGATGGCGGTTTTCTATTATTGAATGAAAAAGAAAAGAATGAACTAATTTACAGACAACCACAAGCAGAAAAATACATTAGAAAATTTGTGATGGGTGATGAGTTAATTAATTCTATTCCAAGATTTTGTATTTGGATTGAAAATTTTTTACCTAATGATTTACTCCATCTTTCACTAATTATTGAAAGAATAAGTAAGGTAAAAAAAAGTAGGATGTCAAGCACAAGGGAAGCAACAAGAGATTTAGCCTCTATGCCATACAGATTTGGTGAAGTTAGACAGCCACGAGAAAATTATATTGCACTTCCAAGAGTTTCGTCAGAAAATAGAAAATATATTCCTATTACTATTTTAGATAAATCAATTATTGCAGGTGATAAGGTATATACAATTGAAAAGGGAGGTTTATACCATTTTGGAGTTTTGTTATCTGAGATGCAAATGTTGTGGATGCGATTAACAAGCGGAAGAATGAAAAGTGATTACAGTTATTCGAATACTATTACTTATAATAATTTCCCTTGGCCGGAAAAAGTCACTGATAAGCAAAAAGAAACTATTGAGAAAGCAGCTCAAAGTGTTTTAGATGCAAGAGCTCTGTTTCCGGATAGTAGTCTGGCCGATCTGTATAACCCTTTAACTATGCCACCGATTTTGGTAAAAGCTCATAACGATCTTGATAGGGCAGTTGACCTTGCATACAGGCCACAACCATTTATCAACGAAACCAAAAGGATCGAGTTCCTTTTTGAGCTTTACGATAAATACACTGCAGGGTTGTTTGCTGTTGAGAAAAAGAAAAGAAAGAAATAATTTTATGCTTTTAAATAATTTTTCATTTACCCCTAATACCCAACATTATGAGATTCAAACTTAAATTGTCGCTCCTTAACCGGAATCAAAACATCTTACCTGTTAATTATCAGTACGAACTGAGTTCTTGGATTTACAAAGTGATCAATCAGAGTGACCCCGATTTTGCTGACTGGCTACACAACAAAGGGTTTTCGGACGATAAAAAACAGTTCCGGCTTTTTACCTTCTCCAACTTTATGATTCCGCAACGCGAGATTATTAAAGACCGGCTTATCATTAATTCTGAACAGTTTGATCTGATTATCTCTACCTTACCCGAAGAGACTATTCAGCATTTTATTACCGGAATCTTTCGCGACCGCGAGTTTACATTAAGCGACCGTATATCGAGTGTAGGCTTTAAAGTCAATTCAATTGAAGCTTTGCCTGTTCCAAATTTTACCAACGAAATGTCATTCAAGGCTATCTCCCCAATCTTTGTATCTGGAAAAGTTGAAAGTCACAAGTATGCCCAACATCATTCACCACTATTCGAGAAATATATCTCCCTATTAATCAACAATCTAAAAACAAAAATAAGGGTTTTTACAGGTGAAGAATCTCATTTTAAAGTAGAAGACACCAAAATTAAACTCTTTGGACAGCCAAAGCAAAAAGGGATTACCATAAAAGTTGGAACTCCCCAACAGAGCAAATTAGTAGGGTATCAATACAGCTTTAGAATCAAGGCTGATGCAGAGTTGCTGCGGATGGGTTACTATTGTGGATTTGGCGAAAAAAACAGTCTTGGGTTTGGTTGCTGCGAAATAATATAATCACTATGGCATTAGGTTGGAACGAAATAAAAGAACGGGCTGTTAAATTTTCGAATGAATGGAAAGATGCCCACAACGAAGAGGCTGATGCAAAGCCATTTCTGGTCGAATTTTTCAACGTATTTGGGATAACGAGTCGTAAGGTCTCAACGTTCGAGCACAGGGTAAAAAAGCTTGGCGAATTCGATGGTTATATAGACCTGCTTTGGAAAGGTACTATGCTTATTGAGATGAAAAGCCGCGGCAAAAATCTCGATAAAGCTTACGAACAGGCAAAAGATTACCTGCCGGGACTAAAACAGTACGAGCTTCCCAAATATAATCTCATCTCCGATTTCGAAAACTTTAGGTTGCATGATATTGAAGAAGATAGCCGTACCGATTTCAAATTATCGGAACTCGTTAACAATGTGCAACTTTTCGGTTTTATTGCCGGTTACCAAAAACGGGTTTATAAAGCGGAAGACCCTGTAAATATTGAGGCTGCCTACCTGATGGGTAAACTGCACGATGCTTTGAAAGATGTCGGTTACACGGGGCACGAGCTCGAAAAGCTTTTAGTACGGTTGCTGTTTTGCCTGTTTGCTGAAGATACTTCAATTTTTGAAACGCGCTTGTTTCAGGAATATATCGAAAACAAAACCAACGAAGACGGTACCGATTTGGGAATGCACCTTGCACAGCTTTTTCAGGTACTGAACACCCCCAACGAAAAACGACAACGTACGCTTGACGAGAGTCTGTCAACATTCCCCTATGTAAACGGGCAGTTATTTGCCGAACAACTTTCGTTTGCATCGTTCAATACCAATATGCGAAATACACTATTGGAATGTTGCTACCTCGATTGGGGCAAAATATCCCCTGCCATTTTTGGTTCAATGTTTCAGAGCGTAATGGATGCCAACCAGCGCCGCAATCTGGGTGCCCACTATACAAGCGAAAAGAACATACAAAAACTGATCAAACCATTGTTCCTCGACAAGCTTTGGCAGGAGTTCGCAACGGTTAAGAACAATTACAACCAACTTAGGGCATTTCACAAAAAAATAGCTTCGCTGCGTTTTCTCGATCCTGCCTGTGGTTGCGGCAACTTTCTTGTGATAACCTACCGCGAGATACGGTTGCTCGAATTTGCCGTAATAAAAGAGCTGCAAAAAGGGCAGCAGGTTTTCAATGTGGCCAGCCTTATGCTTTGCGATGTTGACCGTTTTTACGGCATCGAGTACGAAGAATTTCCGGCACAGATTGCACAGGTTGCCCTCTGGTTGATTGATCACCAGATGAATATGCTTGTATCACAGGAATTTGGGGAGTATATTGTAAGGTTGCCTTTGCGGAAATCGGGAAAGATTGTTCATGGGAATGCCTTACAGATTAATTGGGACAGCCTCCTCCTTTC
>CAILKW010000133.1 GCA_903834845.1 uncultured Bacteroidia bacterium
CCATGACAATCGCCTACATGCTCACTTAAGAGCAGCTCCAAGCCAGTCTGACGTGCCTCATGTATTTCTGCATCATCGGTAATTACGGACATCCCATCTGTGACAGTTACTGAGCAAGCAGGGAATAATTTGCCATTTTCCGCATCTTTTACCAAGCACAGCATACACGAAGTAAAATGTCCCAACTCTTCGTTGAAACAGAGCGCAGGAACTTTAATTCCAATCGTTTCCGCCGCTTTTAAAACCGGAATTCCGGCTTCAACTTCAATCTCCCGACCGTTAATCTTAATATGAACCATTATACTTATTCGATTGTATTTTTTGAATCTTATGTGACGGCATGAAAGTAACACATTCTCTAAAAAAATCAGCAATAAAAATCGGAATAATTATGCTTAAATCGAATGGAGAAATAATTGAATGTATATGACTAATATTCAAGATATTATTTATATGTACTGATTTAGACTTCAACAATCATCTTCCCCAGATTTTTTCCTTCAAACAGAGCAATAAAAGCTTCCGGAAGTTTATCAAATCCATAATAGGTAGTATTCATATATTTAAGCTGACCATTCGCAACCCAATTGACTAATGCTTTGAATCCTTCGGGGAATCTTGATGCATAGTTTGTTACGATAAAACCCTGCATTAATGCGCTTTTCTTAAGAAGTGCTGTTTGAGGCCGCGGACCTACAGGTATTCTGGTGCTGTTATAGAGCGAAATTTGTCCGCAAATAATAATTCTTGCTTTATAGTTGATTTGAGCTATCACAGCATCTGAAATCACTCCCCCCACATTATCGAAGTAAATGTCAACCCCATCGGGACAGGCAGCCGCTATGGCATTTGATATGTTTATTTCTGATTTATAGTTAATTGCATAATCGAAGCCTAACTCGTTAAGCAAGTAGTTGACCTTTTTATCGTCTCCAGCAATTCCGACCACGCGACATCCAAAGATTTTGGCAATTTGTCCAACTACAATACCTACGGCACCTGCGGCGCCTGAAACTACTACCGTTTCGCCCTTCAGAGGTTTACCAATATCAAGCAAGCCAAAGTAAGCTGTAAGTCCGGGCATTCCAAGAATACCGAGATAGTAGCTTAGTGGTGCGATGTTTCCATTTACTACATTTAAGCCACTGGCGGTAACAACCATCTCCTCCTGCCAGGGAAGCATGCCCAAAACAAAGTCGCCAGTTTTAAATCCATCGTCACAACTTTCAATCACGCGGGCAATAACGCCACCCATAATTGGCTCACCAACAGTAAATGGAGCCACATACGATTTGGCATCACTCATTCGTCCGCGCAGGTAGGGATCTACGGAAAAAGTATGAGCCATCAACCTAACCTGTCCGATGGTGATAGCCGGAATATCAACCGTCCTTGTTTCAAAATTATCCGCCGTAGTAACGCCTATCGGCCGTGATTTCAATGCTATTTGCTGTGTCATATATTTCTGTCATTTTATCCTATTATTAACACCATTATCGGTTTAATGTTTCTTTTATTTACCCAAATACCATTATCACCATGGACGTTGCCCATGGCCCTGTTGTTCTCTTTTTTAACCATGGACGTTGCCCATGGCTCTGTTGTTTTCTTTTTTTTTAACCATGGACGTTGCCCATGGCTCTGTTGTTTTCTTTTTTTTTAACCATGGACGTTGCCCATGGCTCTGTTGTTTTCTTTTTTTTTATAACCATGGACGTTGCCCATGGCTCTGTTGTGTCAGGCTTTCAGCCTGATGAATATAACCACCCTCATCAGGCTGAAAGCCTGCAACATCGTAGATAGGGGCAACGTCCCTATAAAATGTGTGTAATCACCACATACAATGTGTGTAATCACCACATAAAATGTGTATAATCACCAAATAATGTGTGTAATCACCACAATTGGTTCAAAACAACCACAAATAAATCCGGTCAATCCCAAAAATATTGAGGGTCGTATTCGACGAGTTCGTAGTGCAACACAAATTCCTCAATCTCTTCACGGAATGATTGTATGTGATGGTGTTGTTTTTGGCGTTCGATGTACCTTTTTACTGTTTCCAACGCCGAACTGCTTACAGAGAAAGCTCCGTAACCTATTTGCCATGAGAAATTTCTGTTTCCTTTTACGATCTGTTTCATCCATTTGGATGAATCTTTTTTTACCATTTCTACAACTTTGGCAAGGGCATAATTTTTTGAGAGGCGAAACAAAATATGAATATGGTCGGGAACCGAATTGATGATAATGGCAGGGCTATTCATATTTTTCAGGATTCCAGCCATGTAAGCGTGTAAGCGTTCTTCACATTCCTCAGCGATTAAAGGTTTTCGTCCCTTTGTTGCAAAAACAAGGTGAACATACATTTGCGATAACGATTGTCCCATAATGATTTTGTGTTGTACCAGACTTTCTGTCTGGTGGTTGATAATTTATTGTTTGGCATGGACGTTTCTAATATATCCATGTACGTTGCCCTTGGCTCGGTTGTTTTCTTTCTAACCAGGGACGTTGCCCCTGGTTCTGTTGTGTCAGGCTTTCAGCCTGATGAATGCTAACATACCGATCAGGCTGAGAGCCTGCAACATTGCAGATAGGAGCATAAGATGAATGTGATTATGCCTATGAATTTGTAACTCATCAGGCTGAAAGCCTGCAACATTGCAGATAGGAGCATCAGATGAATGTGATTATGCCTATGATTTTGTAACTTATCAGGCTGAAAGCCTGCAACATTGTAGATATGGGCAACAGATAAATGTGATTATGCCTATGAATTTGTAACTCATCAGGCTGAAAGCCTGCAACATCACAGATAGTGGCAACGTCCCTATAAAATGTAAAATATAAATTAATAATCATCCCCAACCAAATAATAATCACCCCCAAACAATTTATACCCCCAATATTATTTACAATTAACGACAATTATTTGCACCACAATCATTTCACCACAACCGCATTAACAGGGCATACCTGTCGACAGGCATCGCATTTGATACATAGCACGGTGTTTATAGTATGTTTTTCGTGTGGCAGGAAGGGTATGGCGGCAACGGGACAACGCTGTACGCATAACGTACAACCAATGCACTCATCGGTAATGGAATAGTTCACTAATGCCAAACATTTGCCTGTCGGACAATTGCCTTTAAGATGAGCTTCGTATTCCTCCCTGAAATATTTCAGAGTACTCAAGATTGGATTTGGTGCAGATCGGCCTAAACCACAAAGACTCCCCTTCTTAGTCCATTCAGCGAGTTTTTCAAGTTTTTCAAGATCACCGTGTTTACCTTTGCCCTGAGTCAGATTTTCGAGCATTTCAAGCATCCGCTTTGTCCCCACACGGCAGAATGTACACTTCCCGCACGACTCTTCTTGGGTGAATGAGAGGAAGAAACGCGCTATATCAACCATACAATCTGTATCATCAAGTACGATAAGTCCGCCGGAACCCATCATCGCACCAAGACTTGTAAGCGACTCATAATCAATCGGTGTATCTTCGAGATTTGCCGGGATACATCCGCCTGAAGGACCTCCAATCTGTACTGCTTTGAATTTCCGTCCGTTTGCAATGCCTCCGCCAATCTCATCAACTACCTGTCTGATTGTCATACCCATTGGTACTTCAATCAGTCCGCCGCGTACTA
>CAILKW010000134.1 GCA_903834845.1 uncultured Bacteroidia bacterium
GAATAGATGCAAAAACCATTCAGGATCAAAAATCTGTAAAAATATCAGGTAAGGTTACTGATAAAACAGGGGTAGGCGTTCCCGGAGCATCGGTAATAGTAAAAGGGACAACATTAGGAATTACAACAGATTATGAAGGGAATTACACATTGTCAATCCCCGCCGATGCCAAAGTGATTGTATTTTCTTTTGTAGGAATGACAACCCAGGAAGTTGCTGTCGGTGCCAAATCGGTGTACAATGTAGTACTTTCGGAAGAAACAATTGACATTGAGGAGGTTGTGGCGGTAGGATATGGAAGCATAAAGAAAAGTGATTTAACCGGAGCCGTGGCAAGTGTAAATAATAAAGATTTAACGGCCTATCCGTCAAATAACTTAGTCCAGTCAATGCAAGGCAGGGCAGCCGGTGTATCTATTCAGTCAGTTAATGCTGAACCGGGCGGAAGTTTTAAAATTAGGATTCGAGGAGCCACATCAATAAATGCAAGTAGCGATCCGCTTTTTGTAGTGGACGGATTGGTAGGCGGTGAAGTGCCTCCTCCTGAAGATATTGCTGCAATTGAAATTTTGAAAGATGCTTCCGGCTCTGCCATTTATGGATCCCGAGGAGCAAATGGAGTAGTGATGATTACTACAAAATCGGGTAAAGCAGGGAAAACAAAAGTCAATTTAAACAGCTATTACTCGTTTCAGAAAGAAATCGGAAGACTTGATGTACTAAAGGCTCGTGATTTTGCAGTTTATATTAATGAAGCAAGAAACACTAATTTTTATGATTTGAATGCCTTGACTATTGATACCGATTGGCAAGACCTTATATTTCAGAGAGGGCATATTCAGAATCATCAGCTTTCTTTATCAGGCGGAAATGACAAAGTGCAATATTACGTGTCGGGTGTTTACTCTGATCAGAAAGGGGTAATTAAAAAAACTGCATTTAATCGTTATTCGCTTACAACCAATCTGAAATTTGATGTTACCGATCATATACGAGTTAGTATAAATTCGGCAGTAAACAGTTCAATACAGAATGGCGTACTCTCACAGGTTGGTGGTGGACAAAAAAATGCCGGTGTAATATCTGCAGCATTACGTTTTGAGCCAACATCAGGTATCGTGGATGCCACTGGAAAATATACAACGAGTAAAACAGGAATTGCTCCTTTTGAAAACCCAATGGCAGTAATTGATGGAAGAGATGAGGAAAACAAGAACGATAAGATTCAAACAAACATAAAGGCTGAATTTGATATCACCAAAGGATTGATATTTAATTCTACCTATGGGATGATTATACAAAATTATCGCAACGGGGTTTATAATAACCGCATTTCAAATCAGGGTGAAGGGGTTAATGGACAGGGAAGTCTTAATTACAAAAAAAGTTCTAATTTCTTGACAGAGCAATATTTGAATTACAATTTTAACATTGGAAAGAAAAGTGACTTTGTTTTGACTGCTGGGTATTCATACCAAAATTTTATAAATGAATCATTTACAGCAGCTAACTCAGGTTTTATTACTGATGCTCTCGGATTTTGGAATTTGGGTGTTGGTACAAACCTGATTGCGCCTTCCTCAAACTATACTGAATCGGAAATAGTCTCTTTTTATGGACGGGCAAATTACAATTATGACAAACGTTATCTGTTTACGCTTACCAGTCGCTATGATGGAGCCTCACAGTTTAGCGAGGGTAACAAGTGGTCTTTTTTCCCTTCAGGTGCTTTTTCATGGAACATATCTAATGAAAAATTTTATCCAAAAAACAATATCCTTTCAGGATTAAAGTTTAGATCGAGCTATGGTTTAACAGGTAATCAAGCTATTAGCGCGTATCAATCCCTTGCCAGGATCTCTTCTACCTATTTTGTGGTTAATAATACGAGTGTTACATCTGTACTTCCAACATCAATTGCCAATAAAGATTTGACATGGGAAACTACAGGCCAATTTAATGCAGGTATGGATTTTGATTTTTTCGAAAGAAGGATCAATTTGACAGGAGAGTATTACTATAAAAAAACAAATGACCTGCTTTTTAGTGTTCCCATTCCATCATTTTCGGGCTTTCAGGCCAGGCTGGAGAATCTTGGAGCAATAGAAAACAAAGGATTTGAGTTCCAGATTGACTCCAAAAATTTGGTTAATACCTTAAAGTGGACTACCAGCTTCAACCTGACCCTTAATCGGAATAAAGTTCTTTCCCTGCCAAATAATGGTGCTGATATTATCTATACCAATGTACCCAGTTTTTCGGGAGCGGTAGAAAATTCAATTTTAAGAGTTGGTTCGCCAGTGGGATCATTTTATGGATTTGTTTACGAAGGTGTATATCAGGTAGGTGATAAATTCATTCCCGGAGGTGCGTTTGAAATAACTGCAGGAGGAGAAAAATTTTCTGACTTGAATAACGATGCGGTATTAGATAATAAAGACCGGCGAATTATTGGAAACCCAAATCCTAAAGCCGTATGGGGATTAAACAACGATTTTTCCTATAGAGGATTTAACCTGAATGTGTTTTTTCAAGCTATAACAGGAGGAGATATGTTGAATTTGTCAAAGATGGAACTGAATATTCTTAGTGGTAATACTAATGCCACTACCGATGCCTTAAACAGATGGACACCTACAAATACCAATACGAATGTTCCTAAAGCAACAACAGGAAGGTCGCCCAGAACATCTTCCCGCTATGTTGAGGATGGTTCATTTATCCGGCTTAAGAATGTCTCCATCGGTTATGACTTCCCTTCAGCTCTTCTTAGCAAATTAAAAATCAGTTCGGCACGGATCTATGTGAGTGGCCAAAACTTAATGACTTTCACCAATTATTCCGGAGTTGACCCGGAGGTTGCCTATCAATCCAGTAATACAAACTTAGGTCTTGATTTTGGTAGTTATCCGAATACAATTTCTTATACATTGGGTATAAGTCTGGGATTCTAAAATTGAATACTAAAAAATTATACAGTAATGAAAAAAATAGCAGTTCTATTTATTATATTTTTATCTGTACTGGTGTATTCAGGGTGTACAGATTTGACAGAAGAACCAAATGGCCTTATGGCTCCCGAAGGATTTTTTAAAACACCGGCAGACGTGCAAGCTGTTGTGATGGGTGCTTATGCCGAATGGAATACTACACAAATTGAAAAGTCTTTCTTATTGTTATTAATGCTTCGTAGCGATATGATTGATATTGGGGACTTAGGCACGGCTGCCGAAAGGATAGCTATCAATAGTTTCAGTATGGATGCCAATAATTCTCTAATTAGTGAAAGTTGGGTGCGTCTTTATCAATCTATTTCAGCAGCTAATACGGCTATTAAAGCAGCACGGGAGATTTCGGCAGATGATAAAATAAAAAAAGAGCTTGAAGCGAAAGCCAGATTTATCCGTGCTTTTACCTATTTCCATTTGGTAAGATGTTTTGGGGATGTGCCTTATATGGATGCTCCCATTGAAAGTGCTGAAGTACTTAACGCTATCGTCAGAACGCCGGAAAGTGAAATATATAATAAGATCATCGAGGATCTCATATTTGCTAAAACTAATCTTCCTGCTAAAAACACGGCTGATGTGAGAAATATTGGTACACAAGGAAGTGCCGCTACAGTTTTGGCCGATGTATATCTTACTTTAAAACAGTTTGGAAATGCAGCAACAGAAGCCCGTTATGTTATCAACAATTCTGCAAGTTTCAATTATCAGCTGGAAAAAAACTATCAAGATCTATTCAATGCCAATATTGAAACAACGGGTTCACTCAAAGAACCGGTTTTTACAATTGATAAAAAAGCCACTTTATTTCAAGGTGGTTATGATCCTGTGGAAGGGATGGTTAACATGACCCGGATTAAAGGCTCAGCTCCCAGAAGTTTATCAGTTAATGTTCCTTCTCTGAAAGTTTACACAACCTGGGATAGCAGGGACTATAGAAGAAAGGTAAGTTTTGAAGACTCTGTAACAGTAGCCGGAGTAAAAACAGCCTTGGTAAAAGCCCCTGCGGTAATTTCGATAAAAAGACCGCACATTGCCAAGTATTTTCGCTATACGGGACCAGGCCCTCTGGTTTCAGGCGATGACAGATCAAGTGATCATCACTACTGTCTGTACCGTTATGCAGATGTGCTGTTAATGGCAGCCGAGGCTATAGCGGAAGCGGAAGGCGCAACGGCAGAAGCGATTGGGTACGTTAACCAGATAAGAACTAGAGCACGCTGGAACGGCGTTAAACTTACTGATTTCCCTACTGATTTGACAATAGGAATCTCCAAAACTGACTTTATAAAAGTGGTCAGGGAGGAAAGAAGGTTGGAATTTGCTTTTGAATTTAACCGATGGTACGATATCAAACGGTGGGGAATTCTTGAAGAAGCTTTTACCTTACCAGAATCGCTGGAAACTCGTGTTGTCGTTAAAAGTAGGGATTATCTGTTTCCATTACCTCAATCAGAAATTAATGTAACAAATTTAATTCAGAATCCGGGTTATTAGTCTTTCAATATTTAGAAACTGTTTAAGATCAAATTTTTGGGAATTTTCGACCTCGAAATATTGCCAAATTTCAAATCTTAAACAGTTTATTTTTTAATAGTTTACTTTATATTTGGTATTTTTAAGATAATATGTTTCAACTATGGATCGTAAAAATTTTATCAGACATATTGGGTTCGGAGGAATAAGCTTAGCTGCATTGCCTCTGTTGTCATTGCAAAAAAAAAGCTTAAACAAAAGACCGAACATACTTTATATTCTCACTGATCAGCAGACAGCTTCAGCCTTGAGTTGTGCCGGCAATCCCTATGTAAATACTCCAGGCATGGACAAGATTGCTTTAATGGGCGTTCGATTTGAAAATTGTTACGCGACCCAACCATTGTGTGGCCCTAACCGAACTTGTATGTTTACAGGGTTATTACCTCACCAAACTGGTGCAATAACCAATTTGGGACCAGAAACCAATAAGATTGGAAATCATCCTATGCTGGGTCGTCTTTTGTCAGACGGAGGATACCGGACTGCCCTTTTCGGAAAATGGCATATAGCATCGGATGATGAGAATAAATCACAACATGGATTTGAGGAAATATGGTGCGGTCAGATACCCAAAATAAAGGATTTTGATGATCAGGTCGCCGAAAGAACTATTCAGTTTATGAATAAAAATGATGACAGGCCATTTTTTGCAGTTGCTTCGTTTATTAACCCTCATAATATTTGTGAAATGGCAAGAGGAAACATGAACAAGGAACTCAACTTCCCTAATTATGATATGTCGCGATATCCTGACGTAAACGAATGTCCGCCATTACCTGTCAATTTTGAAATACCAAAAGATGAACCGGAAGAATTACGAAATATACTCGATAGTAAACAAAATGAAAAGGTTTATCCAACAAAGAACTGGAGCGAAACTGAATGGCGTCAGTATTTATGGGCTTATTACAGAATGGTTGAACATGTAGATAACTCGACTCTAAAAATTATTGATAGTCTTGAAAAAAAAAGGCTTTTAGAAAATACAATAATCATTTTATCAAGCGATCACGGCGAAGGATGTGGTGCGCATCACTGGAATCAAAAGCAGGTCTTTTACGAAAAAGTATTAAATATTCCTCTGATCGTTGCCTGGAAAGGTATAACAATTCCAGAATCGAAGAATCAAAATCTGGTAAGTAACGGTTTAGATTTATTTCCTACTATTTGTGATTTTGCATCGGTTAACTTACCCGGGAAATATTTTGGGAAGAGCTTAAAGAAAATAATTTTGGAGGGTGAAGAGGTTGAAAAAAAAGAGTATATTGTATCGGAAACAAGTTTTGCAGATAATGATACTCTTTTGGGTTTAAGCGGTAGATGCCTTCGATCAAACAAGTTTAAATATATCGTTTACAGTAAAGGAGATATTAGGGAGCAGCTATTTGATATGGAAATTGATCCGGGTGAAAGAAATAATCTATCCGTAAATGCCAAATACATTCAAATATTGAATGATCACAGAAAAATGCTGAAAAAATGGTGTATTAAAACAAAAGATGATTATAATTGCATCAATGAAAATCCGTTTGAAAATTTTAATAGATTTGTTCAGTAGTATTATAATAAAAACCATACGATGATAATGACGAAGCTGAGTGCTTCTTGTTTTCCTTTACAACTGTTTAACAGAACACCGGTTGAAGCAAAAGTTGACTTAGTTCCCAACATTCTGATTTGTGTAACAGTTTAACTAATTGTGGCTATGAGCTAAACAAAGAATAGACAGAGCATGCACTACAAGAATTGATTCTCCGGGAGCATTTCACTTAAATTTAAAAAACCTTGATATTCAATTTGGCTTAAAAAAATAATTTATCCACAAATGAGAAAAATAATTTCATTGGCATTTTTAAATGTACTTCTGTTTACCGGCATTTCCTGTAGTTCCGACAAAACAATTGTTATCTGGGATTTCAATAAAATCCCGGATCGGATATGGGCAGGTGAGGATTTCTGGACTGTTCCTCTGGAAGATTGGTGCGTTAAAAATGGCCGAATAGAATGTAACAGTCCTATTCAGAACGCAACATTCTCAATTTTACCGTATTCCATGGCC
>CAILKW010000135.1 GCA_903834845.1 uncultured Bacteroidia bacterium
ACATTTAATGCTTTTTTGAATATGCAAGCAAGATACATAAAACAATTGAATTACACAACTATATATCTGAATAATAATTAATTAAAAACAAAAACACTTTTCGGAGTGGACTCAATAGTTCAAAAGAGGTGAGAAAATAATTGTTGGCTGAAAATTCTTAAAATCCAGAAACCGAACAAAGTTTTTAAAATACTATACTTAACTCATACAGATTCATAAACAGTGGGGTTGGAGGCCACTTTCCTAAAACACTTGGTGAGGAAGTTAAAAAATTCTAAAAACTATGCTTTTTTATCTCTGTGAAACTCTCCTGAAGGCTCGGGACAAGTTGTGTATCCTCCGTGTAACTCTGTGATAAAATAGATACACAACTTGTTCCGACATATCGGAAGAGAATCGCAAAGCAGCCACAGAAAGCCGCTGAGTTTTTGGGCAACCGAATCATACTGAAAAAATATAACAGATTCAACATTTAAAAGAATGGGGCGCAATTCAATTATCCTGTTAAGGGACTATTGTTTGCTTAAACACTTACCAAAGGAAAGGCAGATGAACCGGAAGTATTTCGTTTCTGAAATCCGGTAACAGGCAACTATAATTAATAAAGATTACAAATTGGGAATCATACCTGATCCAACTGACCATGAAAGTTAATAAGGAAAGTCCATTTATGTCACATTGGGTTTGGTATTATGCGGTTTGATGATTGGGCAGTCGGCAATCGGCATAACCAAAATCATACACCACCATTTGACGAAAAACTTCATTATTATTTTTCCGGTTACACCAAATAACGCAGAAAAGTTTATGATTTACCGGATTTTAAATTGAAAGAGTTAATTGCTGTGCTACACCTACCAGAAAAGCTTAAAGATTTTGGGTGGTGCTTTTTGTATCGTTAACCAATTTAATTTCTTTATGGTTTAAACAAATAATACTTCTTTTAAAATACTTACCATCTGCTTGTTAGTTTCTCTGTCCTTTACAGCTATTCTTATTGTATAATCTCCTATATGGGTTCCCATGTTTGAAGCATTTCTAATATACAATCCTTTTTCCTGGCATTTTTGTACAACTGTTTTTGCATTCGGTCCATTTGATGTAAGATTACAGAGGAAAAAATTGGTAATTGTTCTAACAGGTTGTAAATTATTTAATTTAGATAACTCCTGAAATAATTCTTCCCGTAAGATATGCGTTTGTTGATAACATTGTAAATAGTATTTATCATCCTGCAAGGCAATTACGGCCGCAATCTGAGAGGGAAGACTTACAGCCCATGGAGGCGTAATAGATCGTAGTGTTTCCAGCTGGTAGGGTGATGCACATAAATAAGCCGAACGAAGACCGCTAAGTGCATATACCTTTGACATTGATTTGCATACGATTACGTTACTTCGTTTGGCAGCATACTGTTCAAGGGATTGACCACTCCCAGCATATTCAATATATGTTTCATCAATCCAGACGCGTGTGTTGTTTGGTATAAGATCAATAACCGCTTCAAAGTCTTTTCGTTCGATATGTTGCCCTGTTGGACTGTTGGGATTTACCAGAACGATCAAATCATAGTCGCCTTTGGATAATGTAATGAGCTTTTCTAAGTTTAAAACATATCCTTGATCTTTCAAAATTTCAAGCCGATCAACCTGACATCCAATAATGTTTTCCAAAACATGAGGGTATTCACCATAAGACGGATCAAGGATAAGCACACGTGACAGGGAAGTCAGCCACTCCCGAAAAGCTAAAAATATCAGGTCGGATGAACCCGCACCGGGAAGTATATTTTCGGGTTGTACACCTCTGGTACGGGCGATTATATTTGTCATCCCAATACAATCGGTGGGTGGTGAGGTCCTACAAATCCATGAAAGGTTAGATTCTAATTCCTTAAGTATTTTTGGTGATGGTGGAAACCAGGCATCGAGAACATCAGCATTAATAATCTTATTCTTTCTATTGAGATCATCAAACTCAGTTCCAATTGCCTGAAAAAAATCACCGCCATGGTAACATTCTGTAGGCCTGATAAGAGAAATATTCAAATCCCAGATACAATTCTTAATAAGTTTTGAAAAGAGTGGTTTATAGTTATTTATAATATAATCGTTTAATTTGTTTACGTTACCAAAAAGCAATTCAAAAGTGACAGAACCAGATTGAATTGTATGGTTCATAGCATGAAAACCAAGTTTTAAATAAAGATCAAGAATTTCAATCCTGCCAATTG
>CAILKW010000136.1 GCA_903834845.1 uncultured Bacteroidia bacterium
ACATCAGTAATGCAAAAGAGGCAGCAATACTCCAAACACTGGACAATCGAAAGATACGTTGTGGTTTTCGGGTTTCAGATATTCTGATAATATTTTGCCACATCCTTGCGATCTTAGCATCATCAAAATCCAACTGATCAGCATGATAAAGCCGTACGAGTTGAGTAACCAACAGTATAGATTCGGCTTTATCCGTATTTTTGAGACACAAATCAGCGATTACATGGTTAGACTCTCCGTATTTTTCATTTATCAGACGAATGAATTCATCGTTCAGAAGTAATGACTCAAATTCAATATTATTAATTTTCTTCATTATTCTTAATACTGAGAGATCTTATTTTTATAGACATGAAATTCAATGTTTTTTAAAAAAAAATAAAGCGATGATTTTATTTTTCGGTTTTGCCTTTGTGAGGCCAACCCTGATTGCCAGGAAAACAATTAATGTTTAGTGTATTATGTGATAGCTTACAAAAATGGTAATGTCTTTTAATTGTCAAATTTCAGACCATTTACCTAATCGTCAATAAACCGTATTTTCAAATAATAGTGATTTCATTTGTTTGATAGTACGGTAAATCAGCGTTCGGGCAGAGGCAACATTCATTCCCATTGCTTCAGATATCTGTTCATAACTAAAACATTCAGAATACTTTAAGAACATTGCTTCCTTTTGGTGAGCAGAAAGTTGATCTAAGGCTGAAGTGAGCTTGTTGTTTCTAATAAAATCTTCCTCAAATCGAATATGATAATGCTCGGCATCCATTTCAAAATTACTTTCGGTAATGAAAATGAGATTGTCAATCCTTTTACCTCTGTTGATCCGTTTTATTTCGTCAATAATTTTGTTACGCAGCAATCTATAAATCAACCCTTTAATAGTATCGTTTTGTTTCAGCTTATGACGTTTCTGAATCAATTGAACAAATACTTCCTGAATTGAATCTTTGACAAGCTCTTCATCTTTACAGATTTTCATACCATAAGAAAACAAACACTTGGCATAGTGTGAAAAAAGGATTGACAGAGAGTCTAAATCACCATCAATAAAATTATACCAGTATTGTACTGCCTCCG
This sequence comes from uncultured Bacteroidia bacterium, assembly GCA_903834845.1. Classification (GTDB taxonomy): domain Bacteria; phylum Bacteroidota; class Bacteroidia; order Bacteroidales; family Prolixibacteraceae; genus JAAFHB01. The sequence continues at coordinate 1,081 of CAILKW010000136.1, forward strand.
AATCTGTCATTAGAAAATTTCTTTTTCAATAGATGCAGACAAATATAGATTAAAAAAACCTATAAAAACTATTTTTAATCGTGTATTAAGGAAGCGACAAGGATTAAAACTCTGAAATCAGAAGAGATATTATTGTTTTCTCAGCCATTCGTACCACACATCCATCCCCTCGCCGGTCTTTGCTGAAACCACAATAAATTCAAGATTTGAATTAATTGAACGTGCATACTCAATAGTTTTTTCAGTGTCGAAATCAACATAAGGGAGAAGATCTGCTTTATTTATTATGCAAAGATGGGATGACTGAAACATATATGGATACTTCAAAGGCTTATCGTCTCCTTCGGTAACACTGATTACAACTACTCTTTTAGTCTCACCCAGATCAAATAAGGCAGGGCAAACTAAATTCCCTACATTTTCGATAAAAAGAATGGAATTGTCTTCAACAGAAAGTTTTTTCAATGACAATTCTACCATTCCCGCATCAAGGTGACAACCTGTTCCAGTGTTAATTTGTATAGCAGGCGCGCCTGCCTTTTCAATTCTTTTGGCATCTAATAATGTTTGTTGATCACCTTCAATTACAAATATTTTCCGGGATGAGATTAGTTTGAGGATAGTTTTTTCGAGGATACTTGTTTTGCCTGAACCAGGTGAACTCACAAGATTTAAACAAAGAACATTTCTTTCAGCAAATAGCTGTCGGTTAAGTTGTGCAACAATGTTATTACCAGAAAGAATATCCAGATTAAGATTGATAAGTTTTTTGTGAGGGTGAGAATGGGTATAAACAACCCCGTCATGTTCGTGAGAATGTACATGGTTATGATCATGATAATGGTCAGATTGGGGATCATGATGATGTTCGTGGTTATGTTCGTGTCCATGTTTGAGTTCGTGTTCCTGATTGTTTTCGTTATCATGATGAAGATCATGGATTTTGAAATCAGTTGATTCGCCGCATCCGCAAGTATCGCACATAAGTTTTAAATTTATTATTTTAAATATAAAAAGCAAAAATACTATTCAACTAAAAGAGAT
>CAILKW010000137.1 GCA_903834845.1 uncultured Bacteroidia bacterium
CGAAACCGTTCAGGAATGTGTAAAACAGGGATTAAAACCCGATTTCTGGGTGAAAACCCTGCATGAACTCAATTATTGGTCAGCGAAGGTTGATACAGTGCGAACTGATTCAAGTGAACCAGGATACAAGGACAATATATTTTGCTTCAAACCACAGGAAACCATTGACTTTATGAATAACCTGGAAGAACCGTGGATTGCATTCAAAGTTCTTGCTGCAGGTGCCATCGAACCGAAAAATGGTTTCCAGTATGCATTCAATAGTGGAGCCGATTTTATCTGTGTGGGAATGTATGATTTTCAATTAGTTGAAGATACAAATATTGCTCTCGATGTTTTGTCGAAGGTTCAACGAACAAGACTATGGAGGGGATAAAAAAATGATAGTTAACGAATTAAGCAGGAGAACGAATTAAGTCAATCTTTGAAACATTTTTTTCATAAAACTAAAACGCATGACAAATATGGATCATCAAAAACAGAGGATTTCTGGTTGGATAAAAGGCTGGAAACTTGCTAAAATGATGTTTATGCAATATATTCTCCTGACAGTTTGGTGGGTATCCTTTGCAGCCTATTTGGAAAACGGACTGAAATTCTCGATCTTTGAATCTTCATTGTCAGGGGGCGTGGAGTTCTATCCGATATCAATATCACGCATGTAGTAGGATTTTGGCAAATTTCATGATCGATGCCTACCACTGAAGTGCCTGCGTTAGATTAATATTGTGCCCTTTAAAATAATTTCCATCAATTTGGCCATTAAAAATACAATAATTATAAGATGAAAAATTCAAGAAGAGGCTTTATTAACAACATCCTAAGCGGAAGTATCGGCGCCGGAACTATTCCACTGTTTTCATTTATTTCAGGAGAAAAAGGCACTAAAGCCAGGGGAAAAGAACTTCCTGTCATCCACGAAGCAGACATCTGTGTACTTGGAGGTTCCTGTACAGGCGTTTTTGCTGCTGTCAGGGCTGCACGACTCGGTGCAAAAGTTGTCATAATAGAAAAGCAGAATGCCTTCGGCGGAGTGGCTACAAATTCATTGGTCAACGTCTGGCACTCCTTGCTGGATACTGAATTCAAAAGGCCGATCATTGCAGGTCTGACATTGGAAATGATGGACCGTCTTATGGTTCGTCATGCAGCAGCCAAAGACAATAATAACCAGAGTGTTGGCTTTACCTTCAATTCTCAGGAGTTAAAGATTGAATTGGACGAATTGATTATCGAAGCAGGAATTCATCCTTATTTGCACACCCTGTTCTCCGAACCTTACCTTGATAAGCACGGTAAACTGATAGGTGTAATCGTTGATAATAAATCAGGCAGAGGAATCATCAACGCGAAGTATTTCATAGATGCAACAGGCGACGGCGATCTCTGCCATCGACTTGGCATGGATTCCTTTGAAAATGACCTGCTCCAACCTCCAACCACCTGTGCCCATTTTGACCGTTGGAACGACAAAGAATTTTATGACCTGCTAAAGAAATATGGTCATGAATTTAATATTCCGGATGGCTTTGTATGGGGGAAAAACATCCCTGCTTCCAAAAGTTATATGCTGGCAGGCACAAGAGTTTTGCATCTCAACTGTGCAATAGGGGATGATTTAACAAAAGCGGAAATGGAAGGAAGAAGACAGATTAGGGCTATAATGGATATGATTCGCAAATATGGTTCTCCCGAAAAAACAGGATTGGTCGCATTGCCTTCTCATATTGGAATTCGCGAAACCAGACATATAAAATGTATGTATCAGGTAACAGAAGAAGACACTTTGTATGGAAAGCATTTCGAGGATGCCATTGCCAACGGCAGTTACCGGTTAGACCTGCATCACCAGGAAAAACCAGGCATCACCTTCAAATATCTGGATGGCACACAGGTCTATTCCAGGCCAGGTTTTCCCAATGAAACAAGCTTATGGCGGGAAAAAATGGCGATTAATCCAACATTTTATCAGGTACCGCTCCGGTCAATCATTCCACAAAAATTTGACAATGTGATGATTGCCGGACGAATGTTGGATGCCTGCAAAATGGCTTTTTCCGGAATCAGGGTAATGGTGAACATGAACCAGCTGGGTGAAGCTGCCGGTGTGACATCCTGGTTAGCGATGAATCAGAACAAACCTGTACAGGCTGTCAAGGCCACTGATGTCCGTACGGAAATGGCAAAAGGTGGCTCTCTCATTATTTAATTTATCAATACTCATATCTTATGAAATCATTGCATCAATTCAAATTCTCCCTTTCAACACTTATTGTGTTTTTTTTTATGCTGTCCGAAAACGCTGGTTTTTCACAAAACTCGATAAAACTCCCATGGTTTTTCAGGGACAATATGGTATTGCAAAGAGAAAAACCGATTAAACTATGGGGTACTTCCGCTCCTAAAAAAGTTTTCGAAATGGAGTTTTGCGGAGAGAAACGGAAGGTAAAAGCCGATGAATCAGGAAAATGGAGAGTTGAATTTACTGGCAAGGAAGCCGGCGGACCATTCGAAATGAAAATTCTGTCCGACTCCTCCTTCTCTTTTAAAAACATTCTGATAGGTGATGTTTATATGTGCTCCGGGCAGTCCAACATGGAATGGAAATTGTTCCAGGCATTCAATGCTTCCCATGAATTGCGTATTGCCAATTTTCCGGAAATCAGAAATTTTACGGTTCCTAAATGCCGTAGCCTGACACCCTTTTACAATGTTTTGCCTTCCATCTGGACAGTTACTACACCTCATGATGCGGCCAGTTATTCGGCATTGGCTTACTTTTTTGCGAAAAACATCCATCTATGGGAGAAAGTTCCTGTCGGATTGATTGATAACAGTTGGGGTGGCACACCTATCGAATATTGGACCAGTCTTGAAAGTTTGGCTACACATCCTGACTACCAGGATAACGCAAAACAAATATTAGCTCAGAATATTCAGAACCTTTCTGGAAAGGATAAGAACAAAAGTAAAATTTTGCCTACACGCGATGTGGCGCTCGCAGGTTCTCCCAAAGAAATTCCTACCGATAAAGGAATGGAAGAAAAATGGTATTCACCAGATTATAAGCCTGTTGACTGGTTGCCTTTCACTGCACCCGGTTACTGGGAAAATCAGGGGTTAAAAGCTTATGATGGAGTTGTTTGGTTTAGGAAGTCATTCTCTCTTCCTCCTCAAATGGCCGGTAAGGAACTGCTTTTAAATCTTGAAATTCTGAACAATTTCGAAACCACCTATTTTAATGGTGTTGAAATTGGATATAAAAACTGGGCTCCGGCACGGAGAAACTACATTGTTCCTGCAAATCTGGTTAAAGCCGGTAAAAATCTGATTGCCCTTCGAATCACTAATACGAATGGATACGGCGGTTTTGAAAGTAAAGATGAGAATGATCTTAGAATTCAGGAGCTTATCGAACCTGACGAACCAGTAATAGTTCCACTTTCCGGTGATTGGCTGATGAAACCTGTCGCGGTTCCGGTGGCTGATAAAACAAAATCTATATCAACTTCAGACTATAACGTACCTGCCGGAATCTATAATGCAATGGTTGCCCCTTTCGCTGATCTTTCAATAAAAGGTATTCTGTGGTATCAAGGTGAAACAAACAGTTTCAGGGCTTACCAATACCAAACACTCTTTCAGCTGATGATCAACGATTGGAGAAAACAATTCAAACAGGGCGATTTACCCTTTCTCTTCGTTCAACTGTCTGCTTGTGGTGCCTTAACCGAAAATCCGGTTGAAAGTTCATGGGCAGAATTAAGGGAGGCACAGACGATGGCATTGAGCTTGCCTAACACAGGAATGGCAGTTACGATCGATGTTGGAAATCCTTACGATGTGCATCCAACCAATAAGCAGGAAGTTGCACGAAGACTGGCTATTGAAGCCGAAAAAGTAGTTTACGGTAAAACAGAATTAAAGACCTCACCAGTTTACAAAGACATGAAAATCGATGGAAATAAAATCAGGATATCATTTGCCAATGTTCCTGATGGCTTATGTGCTCATTATGGTGATTTAAAGGGGTTTGCCGTTGCTGGCGAGGATAAAAAATTTATTTGGGCAAAAGCTGAAATACAAGGAAATCAAGTTGTTGTGTGGAGTGATCAGGTAAAATTGCCTTTAGCTGTGCGGTATGCCTGGACTGCCAGTCCGATCGAAAGTAATGGTGCCAATCTTTTCACCGATGAAGGCTTTCCTGTATCCCCATTCCGAACAGACTTATGGGATGGAATGACGAAAAATAATAAGTAGTTATTATCAATGAAATCAAATATTTATGAAATAGCAAATGGTATCTTCCGGATTTCTGTTGCCCCAACTGACAAATTTGAATTTAACCATTTTTTGATTGTTGATGAAAAATGTATGCTAATTCATACCGGCGGAAAAAGAATTTTTGATGCTCTTCATAGCATTGTCAGTGAGCTGATTCCTTTAGAAAAACTTCAATATATTGCCTTCTCACACTTTGAATCTGACGAATGTGGTGCCCTTAATAACTGGTTGAAAATTGCGCCCAATGCTATTCCAATTACCAATGAAATTGGGAAAGCGACTATGGATGATTTTTCGGATAAAAAGGCTGAAATCGTTAATGATAATCAGATTATTGATCTGGGAAGGAATAAAATTCAGATATTATTGACACCCCATATTCCTCATGGATGGGAGTCAATGCTTTTCTTTGAAATAACCAATGGAATACTCTTTTCTTCTGATCTTGGGGCACAGCCGGGAATAAATATTCCGGTGACAACAGAGAATTTGTCGGACCGGATATTGAAATTTCAGGAAGAAGCAGGATTTATCCCCAAGGGAGAAAATTTTAAAAGCGTTATAGAACGTTTGCGCAAACTCAAAATTAATTATCTGGCAACCATGCATGGGTCAACATTAAAAGGAGATCAGATAACATCACTTTTTGAAAATCAAATATTTATAAAACAGAACCTTTGAAAATACAATTGAAAACCATCAAATTATAAAATAAATGTTGAGTCCACTCCGAAAAGCCTTATTTTGCCACACCTTGTCCCAACTTTTCGGGAAAGACACAAAAACACAAAGGCTTCACTAAGTTTACCGTGCAGTTATTTAGCTCTTTGTGAAACCTTGGTGTCTTAGAGCCTTGGTGGCATTTCATGTGTTTATAATTTGTTTTTTAATGGCCACATAGCCTGCCCCGATTCCTCGGGGGGACTCGCCATGATAATCATCCTGCTGTGTGATAATTAATGCTTATGGCTCGTTTCATGTTTTTATCTTTTCGGAGTGTACTCAATATTAACGAATTTCTGACCTTGCATCTGATTTCTTTATTGTCCCGTTATTCATCCATAAAGTAATCCTGTCCATCCTATCGAAAGGAGCGTAGGTATGCATTCCTCCGGTTACAAAATCTGTTAATCCGTCATTATTGAAATCTCCCGGTTCAAGCGTTAGAAGATGGGTAGGAGTATTGGAAATATCGTGTTTCTTAAATTGATTATTGCCAATATTCTCAATCCAGATAAAACTTTGAGAATCAGTATTTTCCCAAAGATTAAAAGCACTGACAGCAAAAAGATCAAGGTCTCCGTCACCATCAATATCAACAGGCCGAACACTGTAAGAACCTATAAAATTACATATCCTATGGAATTCAAAATTCATATTCCCCTTATTTTCAAGCCACTGAACCCCATGCCAGGGTCTTCCACGAGGAGGAATATAGTCGAATGCATCACCATTTGTATAAAGGATGTCGGGTTTACCATCTTTGTTCAGATCGCAAATTTTTATACCGCTTGAACCAAAATCCTCGTTATTTGACCCCCATAATAATTTAGGCTGAAAATTTCCCTTTCCGTCATTTACATAACAGTATATCTCTTCCCATTCCTGACTTACTACCGATATAATATCCAGATCACCATCATTATCAATATCAACAATTTCCACATTGATCGGACCGGAAAGATTTTGCAGAATATGGCTTTTAAAATTCCAATTTCCCAAGTTTTCGATCCATCTTGTTTCACCATCGTCATAGCCAAATTGGGCAACAGCAAGATCCATGTCTCCATCGCCATCAAGATCCCCTGCCCTCACATCCGAAACCCGAGCTATTTTTTCAACAATGAGATGTTTTTTGAAATTGCATTTCCCATCATTTTCTATGATTACAACTGAGCCGATTTTGTCGTTGGAGGGAAACAGCATACCCAAAACAGCAATCATAATATCATTATCACCATCTTTATCAAAATCTATCACCTGAGCATGTGCAGGTGCAATCAGATCTTTAACAAGAACTGTTTCAGTATAAATGTCTATTGGAAATTGACGAATCCATGAAACCGTATTGTTCTTTGTATCACAAACAATTACATCAAGCAAACCGTCATTGTCAAGATCTGTGGCAACGATATTCGAAATCTGCGGTGGTTCAGTAAATGGCTGACCGATAGGACGGGGGACCAAAAAGTTTATTTTTTCTCCAACTAAATTTGTGTTTAAATTTCCTCCTGGCAAAGAATCTGTTGTAGTAGTTCGGTTAAATTTTCGCTGTAGGACTTTACCCATACTCATTCCACTTTTTTGGGATTGATAATTTAAAAGCCAGACAGGGATACCCACAAAAATGGAAAGTATAATGATGAAAATGACGATACTATTTATCCCTTTTTTTTGCCTCTTCGCGACTGTATTGTTCTTTGCCATAGATGGAGTATTCATTAAGCTACAAAGTTAAAAAAAACGATAGTTTTGTTGATGATTAAGAATAATTTATTATCATTGAGGAATGAAAAATGATATTTTTTAAGTTGAAATCCGGGATTAAATAAAACTGCAATATTTTAATAATGATGAGATTCAAGAAAACAATTATTCGTTTTAGTACCATACTAATTTTTGGATTAATCCCTGCCATTATTTGCCAGTTTTATTTGAAAAAGCCGACCGACCGGTATATCCACATAAGAAATTTTCGTTATGGAAAGGATCCTTCAATAATCAGATGCAATCGTGGTGACATTCTGCATCTTACTTTTTCAACAGATGATACAGGCCATTCATTCTTCCTTGAGGAATTTGATATAGATGCAAAAGTATCTCCTGCCATTGACGAGGTCACTGTTTTTAAACCAAGTGACCCTTCAATTCAACCTCTGTTAACTAAAGAACTGACTTTTACCGCCAAACATGCAGGTATTCTTAATTATCTTGTGGCAAAAAGTAATTACCGTTGTCATGTGTGGTGTGGCCCAATGCATGCTTTTGAACAGGGGAAACTTATTATTTTACCAAATACGCTGTTGATCTTCAGTCTTGGATGTTTAATCGGAATTCTTTTTTTATGGTTGAAGTCTTTATTTAGAAGCGCAATACCTGCTTATCAAACTTTAGGTGAAAAATCGAAGATGAGAGATATGCTTGGGAAATCTGGTTTTTTAAAAACTATCCTCGTTTCGCGCTGGCCACAGTTGATCATGATAATACTTGGTTTGGTTATGATTTATATTGTGATTATAACCTCTGTATTTGGTACAAAAGTTTCCGGTAGAAACCTGGGGGTGTTGTTGATGTGGGCAGTCTGGCTTTTTGTTCTTGTTGCTGTTTTGACTCCGTTGGCAGGGAGAGCGTGGTGTACCATTTGTCCTTTGCCATTTCTGGGAGACTGGTTGCAGCGAAGATCTTTTTTTTCACCCGAAAAGGGCTCAACCGGGGGTTATCACAATGTATTTTACGGCCTCTTTCTTAAGTGGCCCGAAAAGTTAAATAACAGTTGGTTAAGACTTTTCGTCTTTTTACTGCTGTCCATATTTTCAACCACGCTGGTTGCCATTCCAAGGATTTCGGGAATTGCCGTGTTGATGCTTCTTTTGATTCCAACATTGATGTCAATGATATGGGAGTTAAGAGCATTTTGCCGTTATGTTTGTCCTGTTACGGTGTTTGTTGCCCCCTTTTCGGGAATGAGTTTCGTGGCATTGAGAAATATATCACAGTCTGTATGTGACAAATGCAAGCCACTTTATTGTCAGAAAGGTAGTGCAACAGGATGGGCCTGTCCTTATGGCATTAATGTCGGGGAGATGAGTGTTAATACCGATTGTGGGTTGTGCCTCGAATGTTTGCGGAGCTGTTCAAATAAAAATGTAACGTTATTCAAAAGACCTTTTGGATCAGAGGCTGTTGTGCGGAATTTATCTGAAGCATGGTTTGCAATCAGTATTTTTACGATGGCAATTATTTATAGTGTTTTATATCTTGGGACATGGCCCATTGTCCGCGATTATGTGAATATTCTTGATAAGCAAAACTGGGATTTATTTGGCATCTTTACTTTGATAGTGTGGTCATTGACATTGGTTTTCATGCCCGGCATTTTGTATTTTGTTGCTTGGTGTGCTGTCAGGTTCTCAAAAACAGCAATTAGCATAAAAGAGGTATTCCTTGCCTTTGCCGGATCTTTACTTCCTTTGGGATTAATGTTGTGGATCTCTTTTGTTATCCCAATGCTGTTTGTTAATAGTACCTTTATCCTTCAATCAGCTTCAGATCCGTTTGGATGGGGCTGGGATTTCTTTGGTACAGCCAATATTCCCTGGCATCAGTTTATGCCTCAGTATGTTCCCTGGTTTCAGGCGATTTTGATATTGTTCGGGCTTTATCTGAGTCTCCAAAATATCAAAAATACAATGGTTAGTAAAGCTGACAAATCAATTCAACTATTTTGGTTGATATTACCTTTCGCACTATTTTTAGTTACAATATCTGTGGCGATGCTGTTTTTCTTTACAGATTAACGTTTGTTTAAAATTAGTCATGTCTTCATTTAATTCAGGTTAGCGTATTCTTTGCAAGAACATATATCAAATCTATTATAGGAACCGATCACTGTTTTGAATCTTTTCAGATAAAGGACACGATGGAAAATAAAATTTACAACAACAATTTCCAGGAAATATTATTAATTGTTTTCGTTACCTTTGCATGATAATAATGCCAAAGACATGAAAAAGATACCTTATGGGATAAGTAGCTTTGATAAAATAAAATCTGAAAATTATTATTACGTAGATAAAACAAAGTATATCAAGCTAATGGAGGATATGGGTTCTCCGTATTTGTTTTTTCTCCGTCCCCGCCGTTTCGGAAAAAGCCTGCTTATCTCAATACTTGAACACTATTATGATATAAATGGTGCAGATCAATTCGAAAGGTTGTTTGGCGATACCTACA
>CAILKW010000138.1 GCA_903834845.1 uncultured Bacteroidia bacterium
AGTTTCAAGCTTTTCGTTTTTTGCAATTACCTGATATTGTCCGGCAGTAAGAATAAAGTCAGATAAATCAATTTCAAATTTTCCGTATTTATCAATTTTACTGGTTGTTACAACAATTTCAGCCTTGCTTGTTTTTACACTCTTTTTAGATGTAGCTGGACTATTACCAACATAATATGCAGCCAGATTTTTTATTATTGGTGAATAAGATGAGTTGGAGACGCGAATCCGTACAGAACTTACCTCTACTATATCAAATTTTTCGATCCGTTTATAACCGATAGAACTCCCTTTTGCCAACTCGATCCAATTTCCATGAATATTTCCTTCAATCGAATATTCTCTGATACGTTCGCCGAATATTATATCTTCCTGAATTACAACATGATCAATTTTTGTGTCAGTTCCAAATTTAAGTTCAAGCATTTCCCCTTTTCCTGAAGTGAAAGCAATGGGTTTATCGAACCGTTTGCTGATCTCCTCCCCAAACTTGCGGTATAGTGCCATATCCTCCTGAGGAATAAGTCCTGTTGTATCAGGAGCCGAATTCAATAACAAAAGTCCACCGCGACCAACTGATTTGTAATAAATATCCATTAGTTGATCCAGATTTCGAAGATTCTTAGAATTGGTTGGACTCCAGAACCAGTTATGATCCTTCAACGTCACGTCAACTTCGAGTGGCATCCAGACTTCACCTTCAGGATCGCCGTGAACACCTGTAGCAACACCTGTTTTGGCATCAACCTGTTTCACACTGTTCCATGCCGGATAGGGCGCAATACCTTTCTCATTTCCCACCCATCGGATATTTGCAAAGGGTCCCTGGAAAACTATCGCATTAGGGGAATATTTTTTTACAATATCCTCAAGTGGAACTACCAGTCCGCCATCGTACCATATTTCTTGAATTTGGTTTCCGTAACGTGATAGTACCTCTTCCCATTGCTTACGAAGGATTTTATTATATCCTTCCTGTTTCGCCGGATCTTTGGTTTTCCCCCCGCCTCCGATAAAAGCACCCCAGGTATCATCACCCGGATAAATATAGATTCCCAAGCGCATACCACGTTTAAAACAGGCTTTGGCTAATTCGTCTAAAACATCACCATTTCCTCCCTTGTAGGTTGTTTTTTTGATGCTATAATCGGTAGTTTCCGTTTGCCAGAAGCAGAAACCTCCTACATGTTTTGCCACAAAAATGATCATTTTGGCTCCAAACGACTCAGCTGCATCAATCCACTGATTGACATCGAGTTTTGTCGGGTTGATACGGCTCAATGGTGTGCTTCGGTTGTCGAGTTCAGTACCCTGCCAGGTATTTGGAGCAAAATGGATAAACATTGTTCGTTCCATATTTTGCCACTGAACCTGCTGAGGTGTAGGGAGTGCCGGTTTTTTAGGAATCTGACCCAGAGTATGAAGGACTGAAAAACTGAAAAGAAGAACAATAAAGATGATTAGAGTGTTGGTTTTCATATATTTCAATTTTATATTCTATTCAAATAAAGGCCGAACGAAGAAAGAGTTGGATTTAACCGGGATTTCAAAATACGTAACCTTATCCGATCTGTTGTCGCTGTGTTGAACCGGATTAACCTCTTGTAGCCTACCGTGGTCCCCTCAGTTAGTTTTTCCCACGTTCCGTTTACCCATCCTTCTAATACAAATGACTCAATTCGTTGTCCTACTTTAATATTCTCCTGCAACATTAAAACATTAAATGTTTGTTGACCATTCAAATTAAGTTCCAGATTAGCCATAGCCTGATCAGAGGCAGCAGACCACCACGTATTATTATCGTTATCAATGCAAAAGTCTGCTTTTTGATTTTTAAAATGTGAGTCTGATATGATTTTTGCACCGCTTAAGTAGTTTGTGTCGAAAATATCATCAAGCTTCTTTTTAAAAAGTTGCAGATTCTGAACATCATTTTCGTGCAATAAACCGCGCCTGTCAGGAGGAATATTAAGCAACAATAATGAGTTTCGTCCCACGCTGCTAAAATAAATATCAAGAAGTTTTTCAGGTGATTTTACACGATTGTCCTCTTTTGAATGATAGAACCAACCCGGGCGGATTGAGACATCTACCTCTGATGGATACCAGATCAAACCTTTGGCTTTTGAGATTACCGAACGGCTTCCCAAATCGGCTTTCTGCATATCTCCTTCAGGAACAAAGGCTCCGTTACCTGCTTTTTGTTGAGAACTGGTTGCGATTTCGGCCAGACTATTCTCGGAAGCTGAGACCACACTCCATTCTGTTTCGCGGCCGTAACCACTTTCTGTTCCAACCCATCTTACATCAGGCCCCATAACTGCAATAGTTGCATTGGGTTGTAGTTTACGAATAACAGAATAGTACGATTTCCAATCGTAAACCTGTTTTTTCCCGTTTGGCCCTTCGCCGCAGGCACCATCAAACCAGACCTCTGAAATATTGCCATAATTACTCAAAAGCTCTGTAAGCTGATTCCGAAAATACTGATCATAAACCGGTGAATCGCCATAAGTTTTTTCGTGCCGATCCCACGGCGAAAGGTAAACACCAAACTTAACCCCAAGCTCCTTACAGGCATCAGAAACATCTTTTACCACATCCCCATTACCGTTTTTATACGGACTGTTTTTAACGCAGTGCTCTGTAAACTTACTGGGCCATAGGCAGAAACCGTCATGGTGTTTACAAGTTAATATAACCAATTTTATTCCGGCATCTTTAACCGTTTTAATCCATTGCTTTGCATCAAGTTGTGTTGGATTAAACACAGATGGGCTTTCTTTACCATCACCCCATTCGCGATCGGTAAATGTGTTTACTGTAAAGTGAAAAAAAGCTGTAAACTCCATTTCCTGCCATGTCACCTGGCGAGGTGAAGGCGTGATATTAGCGGCCAGCTTTACAATTTGCTCCTCGTTAGCTCCATCAGGAATATGAACAGAGTTGTATCGTTTATTGATTTCTGAAGACGATTTACAACCTGTCAAACTAAGTGCAACGGCAAACAATAAAAGTCTGAAAAATTTTATTTTTTTCATAATGTAAACATTAAAAGTATTCCGGAAAAATATTTTTTTGCTATGTTGAATTTTTCAGAAAATAAAAAAGGGTGCGACAAACACGCACCCTCTCTTATTTTTTATAATTACCAACCGGTATTTTGAGGTGCTAACTTGGGATTTAATGTCAGCTGATCTATTGGCAATGGATACAAGTACATTTTATCATTCCACACCCTGGCAATAGTATAAACCCGAACGTAACCATTTGCGTCCAAAAGAATATTATTAACCTGACTTGCAGGATACTTGGCTTTGTATTCCGGTGTTAATTTCATGCCTGAATATGTATCAGTATTCTCAATCAACTTACCTGCTTTCCACCGTAATAAATCATTAAATCTAAAGCCATCTCCAGCCAGTTCTACTCTGCGCTCCCTTCTGATTTCCTGAATTGGCAAACTAATTGTCGGGAATGGAGTATTCGGATCAGCAACCAACGACGTTAAAACCATATTTGGCATACCAACACGAGCTCTTAATTTATTAATTGTCAAGTCAATAACAGCTTGATCCAGTTGTCCCAATTCTGCTTTAGCCTCGGCATAATTGAGTAATGCTTCAGCATAACGGAAAATAAAACGATCAATATCGTCCTGATTTGCATTGTACATTGCCGGATCGGAGGATCTGCCTTTAATGATCTGATATCCTGTTGATGTTGCTGCAGTACCAATTTTAGGTAAAACAATCTTTATCTGAGTTCCGTCAGTATTTTGAGTTAATACAAACCCTGGAATACCAATAGTCTGATAATACCGGGGATCACGGTTGGCTACTTCATCTTCGGGGGTATTGTCTCCCTTATATAAAGGAGAAACTCCATAGGGGCGACCATCAGTACATAAATAGGAACGGACAAAAGCTTTACTGAAACCGGTTGATGCTTCGCTTATTGTTCTGGTATAACCATTTGTGGTTGTGTTGGTAATGTAAATACTTGCAAGAATTGTCTCTTTGTTTTTGGTTAAATCTTTTTGAAGAAACAAATTTACATAATCAATATTGGGATTTCCGGTAGTGTAAAGATCAAATACCCTAGAGTCTATTATTGCTTTTGAAGCATCGGCAGCGGCTTGCAAAAACACACTTTCATCACCCAAGCTATGATATTTACGGAAAGTTCCTTCCCATAGGCAAATTCGTGCTTTGAGTGCTAAAGCGACGTACTTATTAATTCTGTTATTAGGGACACTTGCCGGCAAATTTGCTACAGCAAAATCAAGGTCTTTTAAAACAAAAGCCATAACATCCTTGTGCTTATTACGGGCAGAGTATAATTCAGGAGATGTTTCGTTCAGATCTTTTTCATAGATAGGCACATCACCAAAACGAATAACTTTTTGCCAATAAAACATTGCTCTGAAAAAACGTACCTCGGCAGCATACTGTTCTTTAATTACAGCATCTATTGTTGCGTTTTGATAACGTTGCAAGAAAAAATTACAAGATCTGATAGTGCCCCAATCCCATCCTCCACCGGTTGCAGGGATCACGTAAGTGCCTGCTAAAAAAGAGTTTTGACTAAGGGGTACCTCGTCATCGGAGGCTACGTCATTGCTGGCAAATTCTACGGGTAAAGTGGAATAAAACTGATTGGCATATAGTTTAAGATCTGTTTCTGTCTTAAAAAAGGTTAGCTCACTAAAACTATCCAAAGGAAACCGATCCAAAAAAGCCTCTTTTTTGCAGGAACTAAAGGCTGCAAGAGCCATTACTGCAATAATTATGTGGTTTAAACTTATCTTTTTCATAAAATAATAATTTATAATGATATTATTAGAGACCGAGTTGAATACCAAATGAAATGGCCCTGTTTATAGGATAACTGCTCTGCGCCGGTTGCTCGGGATCAAAATTCACATAAATTTTGGTAAATTCAAACAAATTCTGACCAGTTACGTAAACTCGTAATCTGTTAATATGAACTTTATTAACGATTGATTGTGGAAGTGTATATCCTAAAGTCATCTGTTTCATTCTAAGGTAAGCACCATTTTGCAGATATTTAGTCTGAGTCTGTTGATTTGGTGCTCCATTTAAACGTAAACGGGCAAAATAAGCATCCGTATGTTCAGGTGTCCAATAGTTACCTACTAAGGCTTCTGTTACCGTATTCCACTCACTGCTATAACCCCAGAAGAAATTTCCTGACAAGGCCAAATCCCTTTTGGCAACACCCTGCAAAAACATCGTGAAGTCAAATCCTTTATAATTTACTCCTGTATTTATACCAAATTGATACCTTGGAGTATTATTCCCAATTATCCTCCTGTCGCCGGGGCTACTTAGGGTACTATTTCCGGAAGTAATTTTACCATCATTATCCAAATCTTTATACTGAATATCTCCGGCCAACCATTTGCCTCCCCATATTTTTGTGTTATCGACCTTTGCAGCATCAGCATCAGTAGCATAAAAGCCTTGGGTTTCGTAACCCCAAATTTCACCCATCTTTTGTCCAACATAATAAGTGGAAATAAGATTGTTGGGATTTAAATCGTATTTTGTAATTTCTGCCTGATAATCAGATAGTGCAAGAGAAACGTTATATCTCCAATCCTTATTTATTTTATCATTCCAGCCTATACTCAATTCAAAGCCTTTGGTTCTCAGATCTGCTGCATTTCGGCTTGGAGCGCTTGTACCTAAAACTGTTGGGAGCGGTGTACCTGCAACAACCATGTCTTTTGTATCTCTGATATAATAATCAAAACTTCCTGACAAACGATTATCGAACAAACCTAAGTCCAAACCAATATTTTTGGTTGTAACTTTTTCCCATGTGAAATTTTCACTTACCAATCCAGGTGCTGAAATATAAGTTTGCGGTTGAGTAGTAAAAATATAACTCGTTGTTCCATACCCCATTGTGGCAATATACGGATAGTTACTAGTTAATTGTTGATTACCCAATGTGCCATAAGAGGCTCTCAATTTCAGATCATTAACCAAGCCTTTTAAAGGGATGAAGAATTTCTCCTGCGAAATTCGCCAAGCTCCAGATATGGAAGGCTGGAAGGCGTAGCGATGTCCTCTTACAAAACGGGAAGTACCATCATAACGACCGTTTATTTCCAACAGATACCTGTTATCAAAAGCGTAATTTACCCTGAAGAAAGAACCCGAAACGGCCCATTCCTGAATTCCGGCACCTACCACAGGTTTATCATCATTATTTAAAGATAATACCGGAAAATCCTGGTTTAACAGGTTTTTGGCTCTTGCAGAAATTGATTTTGTTTGTTTTAACTCCTGATTGTAACCAGCCATTGCTTTCAGATAATGTTTAGAAGCAAATGTATTCTCATATTGGGCATAAGCATTTATGGCAGTGTAAGTATCATTGTTATTTGATTCAGTGACTCTTGCAGGAGTTGTCCAGGGATATACACTTAGAAATACGCCGTTTACACCATATTCACTATAGGCTTTGAGTGCCTCTGTTTTATTATTGGTATATGAATTCCAGGTATAATCGCCAATTATTTTGAAATTTTTGGCAGGCTTTAATTCAAATCCGCCGGATACCCATAAATCGTTTGAATACGTGATAGCCCTACCATTATAATTTGCTATTGCCACAGGATTGGTAAAGATACCCTGCCCCGCGAAGTTACCGTCAGGATGTTTTACAGGCATAATAGAACGTAAATCACCGCCAGCGAGTTCCGCACTTCCACCGGTATTAGTTGGAGAAAGACTATTATCATTTATCCGGTTCAAAAGCATACTAAAATTAACTCCCAACCATGATTTTAAATCTGAATTAATCTTTAAGGTACCGTTATAGCGATTAAAATTCTGTTTTCCGGTCTTTGCTAATCCTTCCTGATTGAAATATCCTAAAGATGCCTTGTAAGTTGTATTGTCACTTCCACCTGTCAAGGAAATATTATGCTGTAATTCCGGAGCAACATCAGAGTAAATCTCCTTTACCCAATTGGTATTTGCAACGTATCTGTACATATTTGGAAAGGCAGGATCTACATATACAGAATTTGCGGGAGTTGGGTTATTGACATACTCTATTGCTTTTTGCAAATCCATGCTTGTTGGGCTATATGGTGCCGAGCCTCTGGATCCACCCGATATTGCACCAGTTGCATCTGCTTCTAAAAAGGTTTTTAGGTATAGGCGTTTAGACATCCCATGTTAATTAACAGATTGTAAACGAATAGGCTTAGAAAAAATCATCTTTCTTATGAGTACATCGAAGATTGTTCCCATATTTGAACGTCTATTGTGCCTAAAATGGAACTCATC
>CAILKW010000139.1 GCA_903834845.1 uncultured Bacteroidia bacterium
ACAGTGAAAAGCCTTATATCCGGATAATTGGCAGCTGCCATCTCAGCTTCGGCGTTTTTTGTTTTCGATACTTTCCACTCCATATTCGATTGTCCTGAGCAAACCCATACTTCGCCGATCATAATATTTTCGATAGTGCGGAAATTTTTACCTTTAACAGTCATTTTGTAAGGACCACCGTATTCCATTTTTGGAAGATTCACGCGCCATTTCCCATTTTTTCCTGTACGTACCGATACTACATTCTTTTCAAGAGTTACAGTAACTTTTTCACCAGGTTTAGCCCATCCCCAAACGGGAATCTCTATCCCTTTTTGAAGAACCATATTACAATTAAAAAAAGGTGGCAGTGTTACCTGCGTCATTCCTGCAACCGACCATAAAAGCAGAAAAAATAAGACAAAAGTTTTTAAAGTGCTAATTTTCATGATAATGATAAATAAAATTGGTTTATAATATTCAATAATTTTTAAGTCAATGTAATTGAACCGATCATGTAAGTACATGCTTTACCTGAAATTAAAACTCTATCACCTGAAAGTTTACATTTCAGGAAACCGCCTCTTGCAGATAATTGACGAGCTTCAAATTCAAGCTGATTAAGCCGATGCGCCCAAAATGGCACAAGAGAGGTATGAGCAGAACCTGTTACCGGATCTTCATTAATACCAAGAAGAGGAGCAAAAAATCGGGAAACAAAATCACAATCATAACCAGGTGCGGTAACTATAATTCCCCGAGTTTCAATTTTTTTTAGTAAACCGAAATCCGGCTTGAGTTCTTCAATATCTTCCTGCGATGGGTAGTACAAAAGATAATCTGTTTTGCCTTTCCAAATCTCAAGAGGTTTACATCCAAGAGCTTTAAACAGATGATCAGGAGGCAAGGCCGGCTCGATATTATCTGCAGGAAAATCAAGTGTAAGATAATCCATATTTTTAGAAACTTCAAGCATTCCATTGTATAACGATTCAAATTTCACGTGATCGCGATCGAAATCAAGGTGGTTGAATAGCACATGTGCGGCAGCGAGAGTTGCATGACCGCATAATTCAACCTCAGATACAGGTGTAAACCATCTGATTTCATATAATCCATATCGCCTTCTCAAAAAAACAGTTTCAGATAGATTGTTCTCTGATGCGACATTTTGCAGAATATCATCCGAAGGCCAATATTCTACGGGGCAGACTGCTGCAGGATTGCCTGAAAACAGTTCGTCTGTAAATGCATCAACCTGATATATTGGTATTATCATAAATGAAAATAGATGAATTTGAAAAGTACAGTTTATTTTCCAAAGGTAACAATAATGGTATTATATCAAAATTTAGTTGTAATGAATTATTCTGTGAATAAAACTATTTTTCGCCAAACACAATTGCCTGGTATGTAAAAATTTCGGCAGTTTTCCATCCATCCCATCCAATACCAGCTTTATCCCTGGCACAATGTCCCAGAAATTCTTCCTTTGTCCATAAGGTTTCCGATGCAACCTGAGGCAGAAAAGTCCCTCTATTAAAACCTTTTTCAATACAAATACCGTGTTTTCCAAGTATAATCTCGTCAATAGAATTGATTTTTTTTAGAGGTGTCAGTATCGAAATTTCAATTTGTATTTGGTTCAGTTCGCCGATCGCGACTGAATCGAATCGCGAATCTTGAGTAGCTGCGGCTATTGCCATTTCTTCAATTGTTTGATATAATGGACATCCGGGATTAAACCGACCTATACAGCCTCTGAGTTTACCAGCTTCTTTTAACGTGACAAACGCACCATATTCTTCATTCAATATTCCCGAAAATTTAGATCCATCAGTTAAGTTTTTACTTTTTTTAAGATTACCCTTAATACTTTCTCTTGCTAATTTCAATAACTCACTCTTTTCAGCTTCCGAAATGGTTAATATGTCATTTGGTCTATTTGCGGCAATAGCCCAATAACCCACAACCCTACTTTTATCACCGTGCGGAACATCACCGGAATTTCTGTAAACTATTTTTTCGAATTTTATACCTTGATCTTTTGTTAATCGCAGCAAAGTTTGAACGGCAGAAGCACCACAAAGCCCAGTTAATAAATCCTTTGTGAATGATTGTTTGTTTCTGTTACAAAGATTTTCAAGTTTAATAAAGTCGTTTGATATTATGGCATCTGCCGTTTCTAAATCTGCTTTACAGGCTGCTTCATACGATGGGTAATGTGAAAAATCTGTACTTATCACAAACAGATTTTCGGAATTAAACCAGGGTTTTAATGCTTCAGCAAGTTTTTCGCAAAGTAAAGGACTATCGCTTCCCATTATTAATGGAACTATCTGAAAATCCGTATATAACCAATACTGTAGGAATGGCAGCTGTACTTCAAGTGAGTGTTCAGCTTTATCTGCATCTTCATCGTAATAAATGAATTTATTTTTCTCCATTAGTTGAGCAGTAGTCTCTTCATTTATTTTAACCTCACCAAAAGTAGTTGAGTAATTACCGGAAGGATAAACACTTA
The DNA here is from genome assembly GCA_903834845.1 of uncultured Bacteroidia bacterium. Taxonomy (GTDB): domain Bacteria; phylum Bacteroidota; class Bacteroidia; order Bacteroidales; family Prolixibacteraceae; genus JAAFHB01. The sequence continues at coordinate 2,504 of CAILKW010000139.1, forward strand.
CTCCGTTGAAATATTTCCGGTGCGATGCTCCGATGATAAAAACATTCTTGTATTTCGCATGTCTGTCGAGTTTGGCAAAAGCCGCCGCAGCAACCTCACCCGAAAAAATATACCCTGCATGAGGTACAATTAATGCAGCAACCTCCGTTGTTGGAACTTTTACTACATTTTGGAACATATTCGAAATCGTATTCTTCAACTCTGAGGCATTTGCAGGATAAAATTTCCCTGCAACAGCCGGAATTCTGTTTTTCATATTTTTATAAGTTTGTGATGAAGTATTTGAAAACCAAACAGTAAGAATAAAAGTCAGAACGTAAATATTTTTCATTTTGCAAATGATATTGACTCCATAAATTTAAAAAAATCAATTTGATTTAATTAAGAATATTAAGGTGTAAAGAGTTTTATTAATTTTAGGCCGTTAACAAATTGAAATATGCGTCATTATCTTCTTACAGAAACCAATTGGAAGGCAGTAAAACAGACTGAATATCAACTTGCTGTGTTGCCTTGGGGTGCTACCGAAGCCCATAATTATCATCTTCCTTACGGTACGGATAATATTCTGGCTGACCGAATTGCTGCCGAATCTGCCCGTATCGCCAGTGTCCGCGGCGGAAAAGTTATCGTTCTGCCTACAATTCCTTTCGGAGTGAACACCGGACAACCCGATGTAAAATTCGATATGAACCTCAATCCAGGTACTCAGTTTATGATCCTCAAAGATCTTATCACTGTTCTGGATCGTCAGGAAATTTTCAAACTTGTAATAATGAATTCTCATGGAGGGAACGATTTTAAACAAATTATCAGAGAGTTGAATTTGCTGTTTCCTAAAATGTTTATTTGTCAGTGTAATTGGTTTAGAATTCCGGGGGCAGAAAAATATTTTGAAGATTTGGGTGAACATGCCGGAGAGGTAGAAACCAGTTTAATGCAGTATTTAGCTCCTGATCTTGTTCTGCCATTGTCGGAAGCAGGGGATGGAAAAGCCTCTGTATTTAGTGTTTCTGCACTCAATCAGGGGTGGGCTTGGGCTGAACGTAAATGGACCAAAGTAACCAAAGACACAGGTATTGGTAATCCTGCCCTTGCCACAGCAGAAAAAGGGGAAGCATTTTTCAAACTGATTACAGAAAAAATTGGAGAATTTTTGTACGAACTGGCAATCGTAAATCAGGATGATCTATATAAAGACTAATAGCACAATAAGTTAATTACACAAAATTCATAAAACAAAATAAATGAACAATACCAAACTACTATCTGGTTCTTCTGTTGATTCTCGCAGTTCGCAATCGTATATTCTGGCAACTGCATTTCTTGCTCTTTTTGCCATAGTTGGATTTGCATATTACGGAATCCCCTTCTTTTACGATTTTATGACCAAGGAATTTGGCTGGTCGCGCGCAGTAGTTACATCAGGAAATGCAGTGGGAAAACTGCTTGTCGGACCATTATTCGGATTTTTAGCAGGTTGGATGATTGATCGTTACGGCCCCCGAAAATTGATGATGACGGGTGTCTTGATGGCAGGAACTGCATTAATCGGATTAAGCTTTTCCAGTTCTTTATGGACATTTTATCTTTTTTATATTTTTAATGCACTTGGCTATGTTTTTGGAGGTCCTCTACCCTGTCAAGTCTTGATATCCAGATGGTTTGACAAGAACCGCGGCAAAGCAATGGGAATTGCCTACCTTGGAATCGGAACCGGCGGTGCGTTGGTTCCATTGATTTCGGCAGCCCTTGAAAAAAATCTTGGCTGGCATTTGGCAATGACAACATTAGGTGTTTTAGTAATTGTAATTGCTTTTCCAATGGCCTTTTTTATCAAGGATTCAACAAAAGAGAGTACCGAAAAAGTAGATAAACAAACAATGATTCCAATAAGCACAATTCTGAGGAATCCGAATTTTTACCTTCTCGCAATTGGGAGTATGTGTTCAATAGGAGCAGTTGGCGGAGTTGGACAGCATCTGAAGCTATATCTTCGCGATCTTGATTTTACGCAATCTCAGGCTGCACAAGTGATGTCATTTGTACTACTGTCGAGTCTGGCCGGAAGAGTTTTGATGGGATTTCTGGCAGATATTATCAACCGAAAATATGTAATGATATTGATTTACATGATTGTAGCTTGTGCAATCCCTCTGTTATTGATTCCAGACTTTTCAGGAAGAATCTATATTTTCGCGATTATTTTTGGAATTGGTTTAGGCGGAGATTATATGATTATCCCTCTGATAGCCGGTGATCTTTTTGGTGTAAGAGCTCTCGGTCGTACTATGGGAATAATATTGGTTGCAGATGGGATAGCAGAATCTCTGTTCCCTATGTTAGTCGGTGCCTTATACAATGATGTATCAAAAAGTTATGCAACAGGTTTTATAGTATTGATTTGTCTGGCCACACTTGGAGCATTAATCGTGTCATTTTTACCAAAAACCAAGCAATAGGTTTGATCAAATTAGTAAGTATCTCTTAAGCATTGACAATTAAAACATTAACCATTATTCAAGCATGATAATTAATTTTGAAATTAAACCTGAAGATTTAAAAACAAAACTTGAGCGGTTCTGGAATTTGTCCGGTGAGAAAATACTTAGGATTGAATCGGAATATAATCCGAATAAAGGAGCACCCGTTTTTACTGTTAACGGGAAATATTCAACCCGTGGCTGGACAGAATGGACACAGGGTTTTCAGTTTGGTTCGGCACTTCTTCAGTTTGATGCAACAGGTGATAAAACTTTCCTGAAAATAGGGCGTGAAAATACAGTGAATAAAATGGCTCATCACGTCAGTCATGTAGGCGTTCATGATCATGGATTCAATAATATAAGCACTTACGGAAATTTACACCGAATGATGAAAGAGGGAAAAATTCCTCAGAATAAATGGGAGAAAATTTTTTACGAACTTGCATTAAAATCATCAGGTGCTGTTCAGGCCAACCGTTGGAGCAAATCTAATGACGGAGGAGGATTTATCTATTCTTTCAATGGGCCTCATTCTTTGTTTGTTGATACAATCAGGTCATGTCGGGTAATGATGATAGCTCATCGGTTAGGTCACTTTTTGCCGGGAGAGAATGATATTCGTATTTCTCTATTCCAAAGAGCAATAGATCATTTACTTGCAACTGCAAAATATTCAATCTATTATGGCATGGGGCGTGACAGTTATGACGAATATGGTCGCACAGCTCATGAATCTGTATTTAATCCCAACGATGGCAATTACCGCTGTCCTAATTCGCAACAAGGATACACAGGCTTTTCAACCTGGACACGTGGTCTTGCCTGGGCAATGCTCGGCTTTGCTGAAGAACTTGAATTTCTTAAGACTATTTCCAAAAAGGAATTTGAAAAGATTTCTATTTTAACAAATAAGGAGCATATAATCAGTAAAATATTTGAAGGAGCCAAAGCGACTTGTGATTTCTATATCAAGAATACGCCAATTGATGGTATTCCATTTTGGGATACCGGTGCACCGGGATTGAAACATCTGGGTGATTACCTCAACCAGCCTTCAAATCCTTTTAATGATTTTGAGCCTATTGATAGTTCGGCGGCGGCCATTGGAGCGCAGGGACTACTCAGACTCGGGTATCACTTGAATTCCATAGGAAAAATTGAGGAAGGAACACGGTATTGGCAGGCAGGATTAACGGTAATATCACGATTGCTTGAAACTCCATATTTATCTGAAACACAAGAACATCAAGGTATTCTTCTTCATTCTGTTTATCACAGGCCAAACGGTTGGGATCATATCCCGGATGGGTATAAAATACCATGCAACGAGTCAAGTATGTGGGGCGATTACCATATACGCGAATCTGCTTTATACTTGTCCAAACTCATCTCCGGCGAACCTTATTACACTTTTTTTAATGGAATAATCTAAGAAATGGCATCTAAAATTAATGACTTATCAAAACTGAGCGTTCATACTCAGACCACCAGACCCTGGGGAATTGAAGAGTGTGCCAAAAACTATTCAGAAGCAGGTATTCATGGGATTACTATATGGCGTAATGTACTTGAAAACAAGAATCTAAAAGATATAAAGTCTCTTTTGGACGATTACGATATGAAAGTAGTTTCACTTTGTCGAGGTGGTTTTTTCCCGTCAGTAAATACGACCCAGCGTGAATCGGCTATCAGAGATAATCTTTTTGCGATTGAACAGGCAGCAGCATTGGGTGCACCTTCGATAGTTTTAGTTTGTGGAGCAGATAGCGGTCAAACATTGGAAAAATCGAGGGAACAAATTGCTGAAGGTATTATCAGAATACTTTCTACTGCCAAAAGCGCAGGTGTAAAACTGGCAATTGAACCGCTTCACCCAATGTACGCGGGCGATCGCTCGGCTATTAACACACTAAAGCAAGCCAATGATATGGCTGAAATGATCAATTCCAGTCTGGTTGGTGTTGCAATTGATGTATATCATCTTTGGTGGGACGACATGCTGAAATATGAAATCATTAGATGTGCTGCTCAAAATCATTTATTTAACTTCCATGTTTGCGACTGGAATGTTCCCACAAACGATTTTTTAAACGATCGCGGTTTGATGGGAGATGGTTGTATTAACATTCAGGAAATCAGATCGTGGGTTGAAGATACGGGTTTTATGGGATATAATGAAGTAGAAATCTTTTCGGACAAATACTGGGCAACAGATCAGAAAGCCTATCTTGAAAAAATAAAACATGCATATTTGACAAAAACATAATATTATGAGTGAAAAAATAACTATTCATAAAGTAGGAATAATAATGAACGGTGTAACCGGTCGTATGGGGACAAATCAGCACCTGATGCGATCGATAGTTGAAATAATAAAACAAGGCGGTGTGAAGGTTAATCCTTCTGAGTTTATAATGCCTGATCCTATACTTGTTGGTCGTGATGAATTGAAACTTCGTAAACTTTCTCAAATGTCGGGAGTTGCAAAATGGACAACTAATCTTGAAGAAGTAATAAACGACTCTCAATATCAGATATATTTCGATGCTCAGACCACAGGAAGAAGAGCAGATGCTGTGAAAATGGCAGCAAAAGCCGGTAAACATGTATATTGCGAAAAACCTGTTGCTGTTGATACAGCCACTGCACTTGAACTATACGAAGTTTGTGAAAAAGCTGACGTAAAACATGGGGTGGTACAGGATAAACTGTGGCTGCCTGGCTTAATTAAACTGAAACGATTAATACAAAACGACTTTTTTGGAAGGATACTTTCTGTAAGAGGTGAGTTTGGCTACTGGGTTTTTGAAGGCTTTAATATTCCAGCTCAGCGTCCAAGCTGGAATTACCGCAAGGAAGATGATGGCGGTATTATAGTAGATATGCTTTGCCACTGGCGTTATGTGCTTGATAATATTTTCGGAAGCGTAAAAGGGGTATTCTGTCTTGGTGCAACACACATTCCCGAAAGGGTTGATGAGAGTGGAAAGGTTTACAACTGCACCACTGATGATGCAGCTTATGCAACCTTCGAACTCGAAGGAGGTATTATTGCCCATTTCAATTCCTCTTGGACAACTCGAGTAAGGCGGGATGACTTGCTTACCCTGCATGTTGACGGAACTAAAGGCTCTGCCGTAGCCGGATTGCGCGATTGCTGGACTCAACATTATGGGAATACACCAAAACCGGTCTGGAATCCCGACATACCCAATCCTATAAATTTTTACGAAGGCTGGTCAAAAGTTCCTGAACAAGAAATATTTGATAATGCATTTAAGGCCGAATGGGAACTGTTTCTCAAACATGTTGTAAAAGATGAGCCTTTCCGCTGGAATCTTATGGAAGGAGCTAAAGGTGTTCAGTTGGCTGAAAAAGGTCTCGAAAGCTGGGCAAAAAAGAGCTGGTTAGAAATTCCAAAATTAAACTTCTGAACCAAATGAGCCAGGTAGCATTTATTACAGGAGGAACACGTGGCATTGGACTGGGTATTGCAATAGAACTGGCGAAGGCTGGTTTTGATTTGGCTATCAACGGAATACGAGATGAGAATATTGTAAAACCAATTCTTGACGATCTGACCAATTATGGCACTCATATTGCGTATTTCCAGGGTGATGTTTCGAAAAAAGAAGATCGCAATCTTATGGTTGAGGCAGTTTTGAAACGATTTACCAAAATTAATGTCTTGGTTAACAATGCAGGAATCGCTCCACCGGAAAGGAAAGACATTCTTGAAGCAACAGAAGAAAGTTTTGAATTGGTACTGAATATCAATCTTAAGGGACCATATTTTTTGACACAATTGGTAGCAAAAAATATGATTGAAATAAAAAAACTTTTGCCGGATGATTTTTTTTGTATCATTAATATTTCATCAATTTCAGCGATTGTTGCCTCGGTGAATCGGGGCGAATACTGCATTTCCAAGGCAGGAATCGCAATGGCTACAAAACTCTGGGCCTCACGTCTTGGTGAGTTCGATATTCCGGTTTACGAGATTCAGCCGGGTATAATACATACAGATATGACATTGGGAGTTCAGGAAAAGTATGATCTACTGTTCGCTAATGGCCTTGCTATCCAAAAACGGTGGGGTAATCCTTCCGACATAGGTAAAATAGCTTCCGCAATGGCAACAGGCAACCTTCCATATTCAACAGGCCAGGTGGTGTTTGCAGATGGCGGGATGACGATTCACCGATTGTGATTTGTCACAGACTATATGTAACCTCCCCAAAATATAAAAAAAAACTTACTCATTGGAGACCAAACGAAAACCTAAGTCATTACGGCGGGCACTCGAGAAGCTTTTGTAGCGATATGCAGAGCGACAAGGTTGAGCATCTTCATACCAGCTTCCACCCCTGAAAATCTTGTGCGTTCCTTCTGGAGGGCCTGTGGCAATGGGTTGATCAGAAATAGGATATTCGCCGTACCAATCACTGCACCATTCAAATACATTTCCATGCATATCGTACAAACCCCATGCGTTAGGAGCAAAACTCCCGACCGGCATAGTTTTGTCTCTATATTTACCAGCAGCATTATTGTTGTAAGGAAACCGTCCATCATAATTTGCCTGCCAGATTGAAAGATTTTTTCCGGTATTAAATGGAGTTGATGTGCCCGCCCTACAAGCGTACTCCCATTCAGCCTCGGTTGGAAGACGGCAACCCATCCAGTCAGCAAAGGCTTTTGCATCATTCCAACTAACAAATACCACAGGGTTCTTTCCGCGATGCAATATATCAATGCCTGGTTTTTCACGCTTGGTGTCTTCACAAAAAGCATCAAATTGTTCAAAAGTAATCTCGTACTTGCTCATTTTAAAAGCATCCAGCAATATCTGATGTTGCATCTCATCATTACTTCGTCCCACCTCACTTGCAGGGCTACCCATTGTAAAAGTGCCCGCATGGATATTTACCCATTCGATTGTTGGTTTTTGGGCAAAAGAAGCTACGATTAAAAAAAAAGCTGAAAAAAATACAATCAGTTTTACAATGTTTTTTGTTTTTTTGTTCATTTTGATGGTCTTTTTATTGTGACAAATTCCCGTTGGATTACCGTTTTTGTTCCGTATATCGCATTTGCTATGCACGATCACAAAAATATTTTCGTAAAAATAATCATTTTGTCCCTGTATAGTAGATTTTGTTAGAACATTTTTTACTTTTACAAAAAAAGAAAAGCTATGCCTGTTAAACGTACTTTCGATATTCTCGAACATTGTCTTGAAAGCCATCCCCGTGTGGATGCTGTTTGCGGGAAATACGATAACCAATGGGTTTCGTTTAGTACTGAACAATTTGTCCGTCATTCCGAGTGGCTCGCCATGGGGCTTATGGCACTTGGTCTTAAAAAAGGTGATCGTGTAGCCACGGTTTCCGGTAATCGCCCCGAATGGAGTTTTGTTGACATGGCTCTTGCAATGTCAGGTGCGGTGCATGTTCCTGTTTATCCTACAATCAGCGAAGAGGAATATCTATATATTTTTAGTCATGCCGAAACCCGCTTCATTTTTGTCTCAGACGAAAAATTGTTCAAAAAACTAAGCCCAATGATAGGAGAGATTGCTTGTCTTGAGCAGATCTTCACTTTCAATCAGGTTGATGGTGCGACAAACATTGATTATCTTTACAGTCTGGGTAAAGAAAAAGAGCAGGATTTATTTCCCGCTCTGCAACAGATGAAACAGTCAATTGGGGAGGAGGAGATGGTAACAATGATCTATACTTCAGGTACCACAGGTATCCCTAAAGGGGTAATGCTTTCGCACCGTAATCTTGTTTCAAATTTTACAGCCCATGCAAAGAATTTTGATTTGGGACCTGCTCATAAAGCAATATCTTTTTTGCCACTTTGCCATATTTTCGAACGTATTGTAAACTACAATTTTCTATACAAAGGGATAGGAATGTATTATGTAGAGTCATTAGCTCAGATTATGCCTGCCATTAAGGAAGTTCAGCCTCACATATTCTGTGGCGTACCTCGTTTACTCGAAAGGGTTTACAATAGTATTCTTACCAAAGGGAAACAACTGAAAGGGATAAAAAAGAAACTCTTTTTCTGGGCTGTTGAGCTTGGACGCAGTTACGAGTTCAATATGAAAGTTAATTTCTGGTTTGGGTTGAAATTAGCCATCGCAGATAAATTGATATATTCCAAATGGCGTGCAGGACTTGGAGGCAACCTACAGATTGTTGTATCTGGCGGAGCTGCTTTACAACCGCGTATTGCACGCGTTTTCAGTGCTGCAAAAATTTATGTATTAGAGGGATATGGATTAACTGAAACTTCTCCTGTTGTTGCGGTAAGTAATTTGGTTACCCGTGAGTTAAAAGTGGGAACTAACGGTCCTGTTTTACCGGGTGTTGAGGTAAAAATTGCCGAGGATGGCGAAATCCTCACCAAAGGACCTAATTTGATGATGGGTTACTACCGTCAGCCTGAGCTGACAGCTGAAGTGATTGACAAAGATGGGTGGTTTCATACAGGTGACATTGGTATTCTTGATGAGGGGAAATACTTAAAGATTACCGACCGTAAGAAAGAGATTTTCAAACTGACAGGAGGAAAGTATATTGCTCCCCAAATGATTGAAAACAAACTTAAAGAATCTATATTTATAGAACAGGTGATCGTAATTGGCGATCATGAAAAATTTGCCAGTGCGCTTATCTCTCCAAACTTTGAATATCTGCACGATTGGTGTGCTGAAAATCAGATCCTTTTTAGCGATAATTCCGATTTGATTATAAATCCTAAAGTTCAGAGTGCAATTTTGCGTGAGGTGAAAGAGATCAATAAAACCCTCGGCCAGCACGAAGAAATAAAACGATTCAGATTGGTATCAGATTCATGGAGTCCATTATCCGGGGAATTGTCGCAAACTCTAAAATTAAAAAGAAAGTTCATTGAAGCTAAATACAAAAATATCATCGAAGAGATATTTGCTGCTTCACGCGAGGAGGATTGAAATCCATTTGAACTGATGACGTCTTGATATTCTGGTTATTCACCTCTTTTATAATTGAAAAATCCGAATTTAACGGAGGTTACTGCTGCAAATCCGCTTAGGTCGCTTTTGGTAATGGAATTATAATCCACATTGCGCGTAAACCGGAAACTTGTTCCAATTCCGAGTTTTACGTATTTCCAAATGTTGATTTCGACCATCATTCCAGGTTCTGCAAATAAGAAGCTGGGATCTCCTGTCAGGGGTTGATCGGGTATAATTGTGGCTTGAGTGATTTTCATTTGACCCTTTCCAACCGATAAAGGAAATGTAAGATGTATTTTTTGAAGCGGCCACAGAGTGTATTCAAGATGAAGACCGATCCAATTCATCATAAGTTCATCAGAGTTAAGCGTTTCAGGAAGTGTTATTTTTTTAGGAGTATAATTATAAACCAATCCAACCGTAAGTTTTTTGTTTATTATCACACCTGCCCGAATCCCCGCAATAAAAGTATTTTGAAGGGCAATCTGGCTGAATTGGTAGGTTGGATTGATAAAGGCATTAAAATCAATGTGTTTATCTCCAAACAGATGTGTCTTTCGGGCAGTTTGACCATTAAGGTGAAGTAAACAAAAAAAGAAAAAGAGCATTGAAAGTAAAGTACGCATATTATAATATTTTAAGGATATAGTGTTTTTTTCGAAATAAACTGGAAAAAAACATTTGCTTCAAAGATAATTCAGATTTTCGGATTAGTTAAATAGAAAAGGTTTATTTTTGTTCATCTGAATTTAGGACATTATCCGTGATTCAAAACTGAATTTTGTTTTTTATGGAGAAGATTTTAATTACCGGAGCAACCGGCAATGTTGGTTTAACCACATTAAAAATGCTGGAAAGTGGAAATTATCCCGGAGTTGAGGTTGTTGCAGCCGTCAGGGATATTAAGCGCGCCAGAAAAATTGACGAGATTTCCCAATGCAATTTCTGCCAGTTTGAGTTTGACGAACCGGCTACATACGATAAAGCACTGGATGGGGTTACTAAATTGGTTCTCATTCGTCCAAATCAGGTTACTGATGTTTCTAATTATATTTTCCCTTTTCTGGCCAAAGCTGAAAAACTGGGAGTAAAGCATATCGTTTTCGTCTCAATTGTCGGAGCCGAACGTAATCGCATTTTTGCCAATCACCGAACCGAAAACCATTTTAAGAAATTAACCATCCCTTCAACCATATTGCGACCATCGCTTTATATGCAAAATCTCTCAACATTACATCGTCATGATATTCAGGATCATAATAAGATTAACATACCCTCTGGACTTGGTCTTGTTAATTATATTGATGTGAGAGATGTTGCTGAAACAATCGTTACAGTGCTTATGAATCCAGGGCATGAGAATAAGGCTTATGATATTACAGGACCCGAAGCCATGGACTTTTATCAGATTGCCCGAATCTTTTCTGATGAATTAGGTCGCGAGATCAGATATTTACGACCATCAGCTATTCGGTTTGTCAGGCAGAAGTTATTAGATAAGAAACAGTTATTTGTAGTGGTAACGCTTTCTATGCTTTATGCTGCTGCCAGGAGCGGGAAAATGAATTACAACAACGATGTCTTTCGCAGTATTACCGGCCACGCCCCTCGCAACCTTACCGATTTCATACACGAATACCGTGATTGTTGGTTAAAAACCGGTAAAATGAATAAGTAAGTTCTAACAAATATACGGCAAAGTAAAGCTGAATGTACTTCCTTTACCCAGCTCACTTTCGGCCCAAATGTTTCCATTATGTTTCAACACAAACTCCTTACAAAGAATCAAACCTAAGCCGGTTCCCTTTTCGCCTTTTGTTCCTTCTTTTTTGTTAGGCTTTAGATCTGAAGTGAACAATTTTTTGGCAGTTTCTGAATCTATTCCAATACCTGTGTCATTTACACTTATTTCAATTTTACTATCAACCTTTTTAGCAGAAATTGTTATTTGTCCTTCTTCTCTGGTATATTTGATGGCGTTGTTTATCAGATTTCGTACTACCGTATTTATCATATCAGAATCAAAACTGAAGATAAGATTTTGGTCTAAATTATTCAATATTAGTATTTTCTTATTTTCAGCGTTTGATGCGAACAGATCAATATTCGACTGTACAACCTTGAACAAATCATTCGGAACCGGATTGAATTCAATTTCGCCTTTTTGAGTCCTTGCCCATGTCAGGAGGTTTTCCAAAAGCTTAAAAGTTGCTTTTGAAGAATCCTTAAGTAAAATCAGGTTTTCGAGTAGCTGTTCCTTGGTAAATTCACCTTCGTTCTCGGTAAGCACTTCAAGAAAAGAGGAGGTATTTCCAATTGGTCCCCTTAAATCGTGGGCTATAATGGAGAATAATTTGTCTTTTGTCTGGTTTAATTCATTTAGATTATCACGCTGAATGGAAATTTCTTCATTTTTTTTATTAAGAATTTGATTCAACCGTATTTGCTGATTTCTTTTGCTTAAAAGTATAAGCACAAGCAAGCAAATAAGAATAATTGTAATCCCGAAAAACATCATAAATAGATTCTTTGTATTAAGCTCTATCTTCAAATCATTATTTTCCTTTTTTGTCTCTCCTATTTCGTAAAGAATCTGAAGATTTTTGATCTGATTGAATCTCGCATCTTTTGAAAGACTATCCCTTAATTCCATACTCATTAAGGCAAATTTAAAAGCTTCTTTCCAATCCCCTTTCAAAGAGTAGGCTTCTGCTATATACCTTAAAATAATTTCATTATCTTTTTTAAATGAAAGCCATTTTTGACCAAACAAAATCGACTGATCCGGTAATTTCAAAAGATTGTAAACCCTGACAAGGTCTGCGTAAACATCACGAGCTGTTTCCTGCGAGATTGATGTATCATTAACAACTGTCATATAGCAGTTTAACGCCTGTTCATATTGTTTCTTCCCTTCCCACCCATGTCCAATATTTTTTATTGCAATCAGGGAATTCTCGTTCATACCCAACTCTTTCATAAGTTCATGGGCCTTTGTTGCAGCTATTAATAGGGAATCATACTGCTGCATATTTTTGTAAACATCGCTCAATCGCGCCCAGGAATATGCTATTCCCATCTTATCTTTATTTTGGGTTTGAATTGATAGAGATTGATACACATAGCTTAATGCCTGATGGTAATCTCTTTCGAAGATAAAGGAACTTGCTATATTGTTTAATGCATAACCTTTCTCAATACTGAAATTTAAACTGTCGCTGAAAGCCAGTGCCCGAAAAAAAAATGCCGAAGCAGTTCGTGAGTCATCAAGCCTCAAATATAAGATACCAAGATAATTCAATACCTGAGCTTCGCCCTCATGATATCCTATATTCTTCGCTATTTGCAATGATCGTTTGCCGATGCCAATTGCTGCTTTTGGATCTTTTCGTCTCAATAACCAGCTCTGCTTATTAAGTTGCTTTACAATCAATGTATCAGATTGATTGTTTTCAGTTTTAACAAAGTGATCTGATGCTGGCACTTGAGCCAGCAATTGAAGGCTGACAAGAAGGGGAAAAATAACAAACAAATAAGCTTTAACCATCAGGTATATTACTGATTAAAAATTCCTTTTTTTATTTACCGCTAACGAATGGTATCAGGTTGAATATCAATTCTTTCTTAAGTGCCAAATCCGGCTGGGTATAAGTAAGAATATTCATTTGCCTGTCAGCAGGAGCAGGTTTCATAATGTGATTCATACCTTCGATAACCACAAGTTTTGAACCGGCAAGAGCATTCGCAAGTCTTTTAGCATCATCTAAACCTGTCTGAATATCAGTGGTTCCCTGAATAATCATTACTGGAATTTTCAATTTGGCAATCTCTTTTTGGGGGTCGTATTTGAACCACGAAATAATATATGGTTGTACAGAAAGACGGAATAATGCACTTAATTGCTGTGGAACATTCTCAACTGTTTTTCCTTTTAACAATTGATCCATTATTGAATTCGATTGAATTGTTATGGCTGGTGGCTGACTTTTAAGTTGTTCTCTGATTAGTTTATCTGCAGGTTGTCCTGCACCTGCAAGAGATACAAATTTCGTAACGTTTATATTCTGGGAAGCAATCATCCCGATTAATGATCCCTCACTGTGCCCAATCACTATGATATTTTTGAATTTCAACGCTTTTTTTAAATAGATTATCCATTCTTTGGCATCATTAACATAGTTTTCAAATCTGAGGTCTGACTCTTTAAGCCCGGCTTTTTGACTTTTGGCAATTCCTCTTTTATCGTACCTCACCGAAGCAATTCCATTTTTACTTAGTTGTGCCGCTACCATTAATAGTGAATTGTTCTTCATGGCAGGGTTATTTCCATCACGATCCGTAGGCCCTGAACCGGCTATTATTAATGCTACCGTGTTAGTTGAATTTAATTCAGGCTGCATCAATGAACCTTCAAGATCACCTGTAGCAGTTTTGAGTACTACCGTTTTTTCTGTCTGAGCATAAAGAAAAGGTATTGCGATTATTAAAAACACAATTGTAAAAATACTTGATTTCATTCTATGTGATTTTTGAAAAGTAATATACTTAAATATAAGTAACTTATTTATAATTGATTCGCAATTTTTTGGTAAATGATATACGAATAAACGATCGGAACAACCGTGATTACAATAATAATAGGAAGCATAACAAGTGCAGCATTTTTGACAAAGAACAAAGAAACAATTCCCAAAATGCCGCCCCAAAACCATAACTTTCCCGCCAGTTTGTGAGTTCTGATCCAAACCTCATCGTTGTTGAGCGTCCATGGAACTTTTATTCCAACAAAATAATTAGGGCTGATGTTGCCCATGTAGATACCCAGCAATGTAAAAAGAATAAAAACAGAAATAGGAACGAAAGACCCTATCTTGCTAATTCCATGTAATTCATTGTATATCACAACAGTGTTTAATAATCCTAAAAATGCACTTAAAATGATTCTTATTTTAAAATAGGTGCTGCTGAAAAGTTCGTAATTGCTCTTTCGGGGATCGATAAACGGCACAACGATTAATAGTAAATATAAACCCAACGGTAAAAAAATAAATACCAACTTCGACCCATAACCGTTTGGCTCACCATTTCCATCGAAATGAACAGGTAACCTATCAGGAAGAACACTCCAGTTTACAAGGAGATAAATTATAGGGAGAGCTGTTAATAAAATAATAATCAGCTCCTTGCGAATCGTTTGAAATGTCATACATTTTGATTTTTAGTATTTTTTCTTGAAGAAAAACAAATTGAAATTCAGCGCAAGTTACAGAAAAAAAATGTTCCTGATTAATTCAATTTTTCATGTGTTTGCTGCTAAAAATTTAACTTACAAAAATCATAGACAGTTTGAATCAAAATGACTACCTTTTGCCCCTTAAAAAACAGACTTTAAATATGAGAAAACAGATCTTTATCTTTGTCGGCTTAGTAGTAGCACTTGGGACGGTTGCACAGAAAAATGAGAATCCGGGAGTCAGCAAAAACCCGTTTTTTGATTCTTATAAAACACCTTATCAGGTTCCCCCTTTTGATCTCATTAAACCTGAACATTTTATACCTGCCCTTGAAGAAGGCATTAAACAGCAATTAGCTGAAATTAACTTAATTATAACACAAAAGGGTGTTCCTGATTTTAACAATACCATTTTGCCTTACGATAACTCAGGTGAGTTACTTTCGAAAGCTTCGAGGGTTTTTTCCAACCTAAACGGAGCCAATACTAACCCCGTAATGCAGAAACTGGCGCGTGAAATTTCACCGAAAATGACAAAACATGGTGATGATATTTCTCTTAACCCCGAATTATTCAAAAAAATTAAAAGTGTTTACGAACACAGGGTATCTCTTGGTCTTGATGCCGATAAACTGAGGGTAGTAGAGAAAATATATAACGATTTCGTTCGCGGAGGAGCAAACCTCTCTGCATCTGATCAAACTAAACTGCGGACATTGAACGAAGCTCTTTCAAAATTGAGCCTTCAGTTTGGCGAAAATGTATTGGCCGAAACAAATAAAAATTTTCGGTTGATAGTCTCGAATGAAAAAGATCTTGATGGTCTCCCATCTGATGTAATTGAGGCTGCGGTAATTCAGGCAAAAAAAGACAGCACTCCAGGTAAATGGAGCTTCACCCTTCAAAAACCAAGTATGCTGCCGTTTCTTCAATTCGCAAAAAACCGCGCCTTACGCGAAAAGCTCTACAAAGGATATTTTATGCGTTGCGATAATGGAAACAGTGCCGACAATAAGGAAATTATTAAGAAGATTGTTAAGCTCCGCGATGAAAAAGCAAAATTGATGGGATATCCGAATTATGCCTCATTTGTTATAAATGAAAATATGGCCCAAACTCCGGCAAATGTTGATGCCTTTCTCAATAAACTATGGATTCCGGCACTAAATCGCGCTAAAACCGAATGTCAAGAAATGCAATCCATTATAGATAAGGAGGGGGGCAACTTTAAATTGCAATCGTGGGATTGGTGGTTCTATTCCGAAAAATTGCGCAAGGCAAAATACGATCTTGACGAATCGGAAATAAAACCATATTTCAGCCTTGAGAATGTTCAAAATGGGATCTTCTATGTTGCCAATAAGTTATATGGTATTACCTTTGAAAAAAGGACTGATATTCCGGTATATAACCCCGAAGTGGTGTCTTTCGTAGTAAAAGAGGCTAACGGGTCGCATATTGGGGTTTTGTATTTGGATTACCACCCGCGTGATGGTAAAAGAGCCGGAGCCTGGTGTACTACTTACAGGTCTCAGAAATACAGAGACGGGAAAAAAATCACTCCTGTAGTTTCGATGGTTATGAATTTTACACGTCCTGCAGGAAATGTTCCAGCTTTGTTTAGTTTCGATGAAGTGACTACACTGTTTCATGAGTTTGGCCACGCACTTCACCGCTTATTTCAGGATCAGCCTTACGACAGAACAGCAGGTGACGTGCCACGCGATTTTGTTGAATTACCATCTCAAATTATGGAAAATTGGGCATCAGAACCTACTGTTCTTAAAGGATATGCGAAGCACTACATTACAGGGAAAGCTATTCCGGATGCACTAATATCGAAACTTGAAAAGAGTCGGCAGTTTAATCAAGGATTCGAAACTGTTGAATATCTTGCTGCTTCGATTCTTGATATTAAATATCACACCCCCGCTACTCCGGTAATTTCTGATGTTAATTTATTTGAAAAGGAATCACTTGCAAAAGAGGGACTTATTCCTGAGATTTTGCCACGATACAGAAGCACTTATTTTTCACATATATTCAGTGGTGGATATTCGGCAGGTTATTACGTATATATTTGGGCAGCAGTCCTTGACGCAGATGCTTTTCAGGCTTTTAAAGAAAGTGGCGACCTGTTCAACCCTGCACTTGCCGCCAAATTTCGTGAATTGCTCACAAAAAGCGGGTCCAAAGACGGAATGGATATTTATAACCAATTTAGAGGAAAAGCTCCTGATATTCAACCGCTTTTACAACGCAGAGGCTTAGATTAAAATTTTGATCAAATAATTATTCAGAATGGAATTAACACGCGATCCTCGTTTGGCTGTGCTCTTTGATGCCGATAACGTTCCCTACTCCAACGTAAGAGGGATGCTTGCAGAAATTGCAAAATACGGAACACCAACCTTTAAAAGAATCTATGGCGACTGGACAAAACCTACTGTAGCAGGCTGGAAAACCGTGCTCCTCGAAAACGGCATCACTCCTGTGCAACAATACAGTTACACCACAGGAAAAAATGCAACTGATTCGGCAATGATCATTGACGCAATGGATATTCTCTACACAGGCAGAGTTGATGGTTTTTGTATTGTATCGAGCGACAGCGACTTTACGAGGCTTGCAACCCGCTTGCGTGAGGCTGGTATGAAAGTTTATGGTATCGGTGAGAAGAAAACACCTACACCATTTATAGCAGCTTGCGACAAGTTTATCTATCTTGAAATCCTTAAACCGGTAGAAACGATTGTCAAACAAATTGTTACTACAAAGATAGAATCCAAAAAACAAACAAAAATTAAGGAGGTGGCGCAAGCCACTCCTGTAAACGCTATCGAGATTGCAAATAAATGGCTTTCCAAAGTAATTTCTGACAGTATTAATGATCTTGCAGATGAAAATGGTTGGGCTTTTTTAGGTGATCTTGGTAACCTGATTCTGAAAAAGCAACCCGATTTTGACCCGAGAAACTATGGGTTTAAAAAGTTGGTGCCGCTAATTAAAAGCTTCGATCAGTTCGAGATAGATGAACGGGAGACGGGAAAAAAGAATACTACTCTGGTTTTTGTCAGAACAAAATAGAATTAAAGGAAAACTAATTATATTTGTTCTTTTATCTAACCATGTCATTTTTGAAATGAGAAAAGTAAAATTAAATATTCTTGGCTTGTCGTATAGCCAGACACAAACAGGGGCTTACGCGTTGGTACTATCTGAGGTTGACGGGAATAGAAGAATTCCTATAATTATTGGTGCCGTTGAGGCACAAGCTATTGCAATACAATTAGAAGGTCTGAAACCTCCCCGACCGCTTACGCACGACCTTTTTCTGAATGTAGCTTTGGCCTTCAATATCGAAATTTCCGAAGTTTTCATCCACAAACTTGAAGAAGGGATCTTTTATGCCGAAATTGTTTGCGAACAGAATTCAAACCGTATCAGGATTGATTCAAGAACATCAGATGCAATTGCACTTGCTCTGCGATTCGATTGTCCGATCTTTACTACAGAAGAAATTATTGAGAAGGCGGGAATAATAATGGAGTTTGACGATTCAGACGAGGAAGGCGAAACTTCTGACAGTAATAACAAAACTTCGTCAAAGCATATTGATTATTCGGAATATTTGCCCGAAGAATTAAACGAACTCCTTGATGCAGCTGTCGCTGACGAAGATTACGAAAAAGCTTCAGAAATCAGGGACGAAATCAACAAAAGAAAGCCGCTATAATGAAACAATATCTCGATCTCTTGCGGTATGTTCTTGATAATGGAAAACCTCGGGAAGATAGAACCGGTACAGGAACGAAAAGTGTATTTGGATACCAGATGCGTTTCAACCTCGCAGAAGGTTTCCCTGTTGTTACTACAAAAAAACTTCATTTAAAATCAATTATTCATGAATTGCTTTGGTTTCTGTCCGGCAATACAAATGTGAAATATCTTAAAGATAATGGGGTGAGAATCTGGAACGAGTGGGCTGACGAAAACGGAGATCTTGGCCACATATATGGCTATCAATGGCGATCGTGGCCTACACCAGAAGGCAATTCTGTTGATCAGATTTCTCAGTTGATAGAAAACATCAAAACCAATCCGACATCCAGAAGACTAATTGTAAGTGCCTGGAATGTAGGAGATCTTGATAAAATGAATCTTCCGCCATGCCATTTGTTGTTTCAATTCTATGTTATTGATGGTAAATTATCGTGTCAGCTTTATCAGCGAAGTGCGGATGTTTTTCTGGGTGTTCCGTTCAATATTGCTTCTTATGCTTTGCTGACAATGATGGTGTCGCAGGTAACCGGATTAAAACCAGGTGATTTTGTACATACTTTTGGAGATGCTCATATCTACAATAACCATTTCGAGCAGGTAAATCTTCAACTCTCACATACCCCTTTTGCATTACCACAGATGGTGATCAATGCAGATGTAAAGTCAATTTTTGATTTTAAATATGAAGATTTCGAATTAGTCAATTATCAAAGTCACCCTCATATAAAAGGTGAGGTTTCAATATAACCGATTATGATTTATCCCAATATTGCTATTATTGTAGCTGTTGCACAGAATTTTGCCATTGGCCGTAATAACGATTTGTTGTTTCATCTCCCCAATGATTTGAAGCGATTCAAAAAAATCACTTCCGGCCAAGCAGTAATTATGGGAAAAAATACCCTTTTTTCACTTCCCAATGGGCCATTACCCAACCGTAGGAATATTGTTATTACAGATGTTCCAAACGAAACCTTTGACAATTGCGAAACTGTCTATTCGATAGATGAGGCAGTTGAAGCAGTTAAAAACGAACAACTCGCTTTTGTAATAGGTGGCGGGATGATCTACCGGCAGTTTTATCCCATTGCCGGGAAACTCTTTCTAACAATGGTGGATATGGATTTCGAGGCCGATACTTTTTTCCCTGAGATAAATTTTAATGATTGGATGGAGCTGTCGCGTGAAAAATTTTACGACGAAAAAAACAACTTCAGCTATTCAAATATTGATCTTGTAAGGGTATAATTACAAAACAAAGGTAGATCAAACATATTGTATTCATTCCAGACAATCAATGTATAACAACTTTTTGGCAGAAGCAACAATGATGATTTTGGTTGTTTTAAATCTATCATTTGTAGTATATTGCGATAATTGAGCAGTAGCGGTTTGGACTGCCTGATTTATTGCAACTTCCTCTTTTTCAGGTGTTTCAATTTCTGCGGCTTTAATGTATTTTAACTCAATATTATAATCAAATTTTACATATTGGGTGAATCTCCTGTCCGGTTCAAGGCAAATATCTGCGTATCCTTTGTTTTTTTCTTTTTCGCTGATTACATCATAAAGGTTTGTCAGATTCAGCCAGGCTAAAAGGAAAGTTATAAGCCCTTCTTCATGGAAAACAAAATCGCGAATTGAAACTGCTTCATAAAATTTATCAATAATATATTGGAACAAAGGCCGCCAAATACCTGCGAGCGCAATTTGGGAAAAACAGTTGTTAAGAAAATCGACCTTTAAATCCAAAGAATAAAATTCACTGATAGATTTACGGATATAATCCCATATTAAATTATTAATGAGTTTATTAGGAATTTTAAAAGTGATATTCTCAATAAAATCGATTTTTTCGATCGTTAAAAACCCAAGGTAAAACAGCAGTGATTTGAACTTTTCATCTGATATGAGTTCATCAAGTGCGAAACTTCTGACCAGGGTACTCACAGTTTGCCTGGTTTCGGCTATTTCGCTTAAGATATTAAAATTACCATTGAGCTTTCTATCCTGAATAATTAGGAAACGAAGTTTCCCATAATCAGTACGCAAATTTTCATCGATAAGATTAGAGGGTATCCGCTTTAAAGAAAGATATTCCTTTAAAAAATATAGGATAGATGTTGAATTAAAAATATTGTTTTCATGAAAATTCGCATCAAAACAATAATTGTTGTACCATTCTGATAATAAAGGAAATAGCGTCTCAAACTGTCCGGGGATATAATAATCAATAATTTCCTGGAGTTCGTTCCTGTTAAAACCTGCCATTGACCCGAAATCAGGCCAAAGTGAAATATTATCTCCAATGTTAAACCCACTGGTTATATCTGCCATAACCATAGGGGTCACTCCGGAAATAAAGAGGCGATCAATTCCCCGACTATCGGTTAAACCCTTAATCATGGTGAAAAAATTGCGTAAAAACCCGCCGGAATGGGTAATTTGCTGATAGGTTTCGGGGCTGTGTTCAACTAAAACATTATTGGCAAAATTATCGTATTCATCAATAATCAAGTAAAAGGAGACATACTTTGCCCTCATTTCAGTATGGAAAATTAAGAGCATATCGGCAGGATCAATTTGATTTTCAATCTTCTTTATGATTTCCTAATCCAAAAAATAACGATTTTTATACTTCAGGATAAAGGAGTGCATTTCGCTCCAGATATGCAGGCAAAAACCTTGTTTAATTTGTTTGATGGTTCCCTGTGTCTTAACCATTGAAAAATTAAACCGTAACACAGGATATGAATTTCTTAACGGAGTAGGATTTTGCCCAATATACGTATCTCCAAACAACCTTTCGAATTGATCTGCCCCATTTATATCGTAATAATGTTCGAGCATCGAAATAAACAGGCTTTTTCCGAAACGGCGGGGACGGAGAAAAAACAAATACGGAGAACCCATATCCTCCATTAGTTTGATATATTTTGTTTTATCTACGTAATAATAATTCTCAGATTTTATTTTATCAAAGCTACTTATCCCGTACGGTATTTTTTTCATTTCTTTTGCATTATTATCTTACAAAGATAATGAAAGATTAAAGATATTTTTCAGCTAATTCACAAGTCGATGAGTTGAATTTTTAATATATTATTATGAAAACAAATTATTTCAACTCGTATTATTTAAATCTATTTAGTTTAGTTTGAGACTGATATTAACCCAATTTGCAGCTATTCGGTATGAATTATTTATAAATCAATAAATTAGCACTTTATGTTTTCGATTTGCAAATTATGGGCTTGTTCTTTATCAAGGAAACGTAATTTTAGACATCAAAGATTTTTTAAACGAATTGGAAAACAAAAAAAACACACGTTTTAGGGTATTAAAACTTGATTTTATGGCATTTTTTCTTCTTTTTCAGGAAACGCAATTTGTCATAATCTGTACGTATATTCATATCAATCTATTCAATAGGAACTTCGCTGCCCCAAATATTCTTCTATAAAATACAAGATAGAAGTTGAGTTAAAAAGATTTTTTACTTTTTGTTTATTGTCGAAACAGTAATTGTCGTACCTTTCGGATAGTAAAGGAGAAAGTGATCCGTACTGTCCCGAAATATAAGACTAAAACCTTTTTATACTGGACGCATAAATTTATTTTCTTTGGATATTGATGCCCATAAAGGTAAAATACCAATCCAAATAAATGCAAACCGATTATGTTGTGATGTGAAAGATTGACTTTAGACGGCTGTCGGCTGGCAACCTGCCATTCGTTGCTCGAATTTAATGGTTGGAGTAACAATATAAACCTTGCGGCAGGTTGTTGTTAATTTAAACCATAGGCAATCTGAAAAATATCTTATGAGAAAGATCAGGTATAGTGAAAAAGAAGTACTTTTGCATCATAGGCTGGTAAGACAAGACTGGAAAAAAACCACCAATGTGTGGGCAATATATTAGTTTACAAGTAATTATATTATACAGAAAAGAACTTTACAATATTACAATGAAGTTTTTATATTGGAATATTAACAATCAACAGATACCTTTCGAAGAGAAGCTAAAGGAACTTCTTTCTGACAAGGAAATTGATGTTTTGATTTTATCTGAAAACAGGAATATCACTGATTCAAAACTAACATTAGACACAGATCTCGTTACCGTCCCATTATTTTTAAACAATAGCAAATTAAAGTGGATAAATGTTTATTACCGAAAAAAATGACAATTATCAAATAACACATTTTCATGAGTTTACAGAAATTGAGCATGACGAAGATAATGTAACAGATGGCCTTAAAAAAGGAAACACCAGACAGGTCAATAGAATTCAAATATTCAAAATTTCAGGTAATATCCCAGACACCTTTTTTGCTTGCATCCATTTTCCCAGTAAATTGTTTCATGATGAAATTACTCACTTACAAATTGTTCAAAATTATATAAGCAAAATACACAATGCAACGAAAGTTTCAGATAGACTTTTTGTTGTAGGTGATTTTAATATGGATCCATTTGATTATGCGATGGTTGAACCAAAAGGGTTTAATGCCCACAACAATCGTGATCTGGTAGTTTCGGACACTAAGTTTAAATTTGGAAGCCATAACATACTGTATTATAATCCCTCATGGACATTACTGGGTGATTTTGTAAATAAGTTAGACTATTCAAAACATAAAAGGACTGGAGGATCATTTTATTTCAAGAAAAAAATCTCACGTTCCCTCTATTGGCACTTAATAGACCAAATAATTATGAGAAAGTCTCTGATAAATGAGTTTGTATCAGAAGATTTGGAAATTATTGAAAATGAATTCATTAAAACCGAAATACTACGTGAACCTAAAAAAAATGAAAATAAAATCGACCATTTCCCATTAAAATTTTCATTTAACTTTAAAACGAAATAGAATGAGCAAAGACTTTTCAAAATTACTTCCTGATCCAAAGGAGAGATCGAACCAAAAAATTAGTCCTGAGACGGTACTTATAAGGCTATCTGACACTTTTAATGATCGTTATCAAGGCCATATTAGTACGACTGTTACATCTTCCGGTAGTGCTGTTGATGGAAAAAATGAAAATCTCAGTTTTACATTTTACTTGCAATTTAATAGACACAATAATTTCATTTATCCTCTATTAGAAGCAGATTGTATCGAAACTAGCGGAACATACCCAATTAAGGTTGTTTCTCACTATGGCCCTCCAACTGACTATGGTAAAGTTGAAACAGAAGAACAATTTGAGGTTGTAATAGAACAAATATTGAAGGAATCAAGAACGAGAAACATTATTTTATCGATGTATTAATATAACTGTAGACTTCGTGATAGTATTTTTAATCATCTATTAATCAATGTGTTAAATAACAGAACATTTACACTTTCGAATTATCAATAATAAAAAAAATGTTTTAACGCTTTGTATATCAGGCATATAATATCTTTGAATTGTTGCTCAACTCTGTACGATGGCTGTTTATTGTCCAATTATATTTTTCTCATATTGCCAAAACTTACGAAGTCTAATTGTATTACCAAATTGAGGTCAAAATGAAATTATCTCCATTTACATCAGGTTTTGAAAATCTCATCAAAAAAATTCATCATCAATAAGTTGAGTATGCTGAGTTAATAATTTTAAACTAAGATAAGCATGAAAACCGAGAAACAAGTACAAATTATTACCTTTTCCTTAGTAAATGGATTGAACGAACTTAAAGATGAATATCCTTCCGTGGAGCTGCCACACAAAATAAATGTACTTCTTTTGTGATATATTTACATTAAAACTTACCAATATATTGAAACAGGAAAGAAATATTTTACAAAATTATTACAACCAAAAAGACTTTGCCGGACTGATTGATTATTGCAATTCCAAAATTGAATCTGGCGACATTAACTTTGTATATTTTGGTGCTAAAGGCAAAGCAAATATTGAGTTGGAAAATTATGATAAAGCTATTATTGACCTTACAAAAGCTTTGGAATTAAACACTGATTATGCCATTGGTTTATACAATAGAGGAATTTGTTATTATATGGCACATAAAATTGAATTGGCAATTCAGGATTTGGAAAAGGCAAAATCTTATAATGCAGAATTTGATAGTATTGATTACTATTTAGGAGGGAGTTACTGTTTTTTGGAGAACTTTGAAAAGAGAATAGACCATTTTTCGAGACACTTATTAAAATATAAAGACCTTGGTGCATTACAGTGTCGAGCCGAATTGTATTATTTAACAAAACAGTTCAAGAAAGCAAACAAAGATATAAAAAGGCTGATTTTACATGAATTAAAAAATATTCGCAGTTTAGAAAAAATTAATAAAATCAGCAATTTTCCAGAAATACCATCTGAACCGGAAATCTCAACTGAATCATTTTCCATTAGCGATTTAGGGTTTTCAATAATTTACAACGATAACGACTGTGGCATTTACATACTTGAATTCACTAACAATGAATACTATATAGGGCAAACAAAGAAAATACAGCACAGGATCAATCAACATTTTAGTAAATACCATGACATTGAATCTGTCTATTTTAAGCCAGTCAGTGCCGACTCATTGCTTTCGGAAGAAAATATTACCATTTCTATTTTTGAGAAAAACAAATTAAGAATCAGGAACCTTAAACAGTTAAAATTTAAAAACATTTTCACTGAATCCGACCAGATTCATTGGCTCAATAATTTACATTTCAATACTTTAACAGGAATAAAGTTTAATAACGACAAAGTTAGGGAAAGATTTAGGGAAAGATTTTTGATTCTTAAGGAGAAGCCCTACTTCGAAGAATTGATCATGGCCTTATCAAAATACATGACCTTATGTATCCCAAATTACATCGCGAGTGAATTTAACTACTGGAATATAACCTGTTTACCCAATTATCTGGAAGAGGATAATTGTGTAGTAAGAATAAATGTTAATGCGATTCCGGTTTTATCGGTTTTCGAATCCTCTGAGAGTACTTTAAGGTTTATTATATTCTCATCGAGATTACCATTTTTAAGGTATCTTAAACAACAAAGAACTCTAACGGCTTTATTTTACCATATACCTCATTTAGAAATTGATTTGGAAAAATACTTTGAAGAAAAGACTGAAGGTGATGTGATCAGGCTTGTGGTTGATCTCAGTGATTTTCAGTCTGCACTAAATAACGAATTAATTCTTTCATCAATACGGCTTTTCAATTTGCGGATGATGAACAATACCGGTAAAGAGCTGAAATTTAGGAGAAAGACCTATCATTGCTTGGATCTTGCGGATTTAATAATAAACAGGTTAACTCAAATGGAAATCGAAAAAATAGTTTAATCAGGGATTTATTGTTCCCATATTGAAAGTAAGTAACAAGATTATGGCTCTATGTTGTTTTGTATGGGTAACTTACATTTAAGATAATAGTACAGAAGGTCTGAAAGACCTTAATCTGAATAACCGTGGATAAAATCCACGGAAAACATAATCAACAACCTCCACAGCCACGAAGTGGCTGAACCATAGTACTTACAATTATAATTCAACCACTTCGTGGCTGTGGTTTTTACGTTGCTTTTCCGTGAGTTTCACTCACGGTTATTCAAATTTAACCACTTCGTGGCTATGAGGCGTATAATTAAAGAACCCATAAAGATCGTCATAGAAACAAGATTATAAACAAAAAACCTAACCACCTGCTCAAAGCTTTATTTTAAAACCGTACTTCATATCATTTGCATCATGCACCTTCTTCTCTCAACAGCCATCATTTGAATTTGGGAACAAATTATCCATCTGGTTGATTTCAAAAAACTGTAAAATTCATAGGTTTCAACTATTCGATAAAATACTAAAAATCTAAATATCAATTATATAAATATATTCCCAATTTAACCCAATTTGCAGTTATTCCGAAATGAATTATTTTGGGGATCAACAAATTTGCCATTCTCTATTTTCGATATGTGTACTATGGATTTTTTCTTTACAAATGCAAAGCATTTATATTTAAAGGCATCAAAGTTTTTTTAACGTGTAAGAAAACAACAAATACACAATATTAAAGGTAAAAAAATCAGGGCATTTTTACACTTGAATTAAATACCTATGATTGTTGCGCCGCTCCATTTATTCCGATTTCACCAACGTTGATTTACTTAAATTCTCAATATTAACCTTAAAACCTGAAGGCACATTTACCGAATACCTGATCTGATTACCGAAACGTTTCCATTTCAGTCCTACTGAATTATCATTTATCGGGATAGCGCCACTGCACTCGTTAAGGTCAATGTCAGTAAACTGTATATTAATCTCTTTTCGGAGGTAATCAATCTGGCTGATTCCCAATATATCACGGTAAATCGCATGTCCAAGATAAGATGCGAAGCCGTGGTTGCAACTGGCACCGGAATCCATATTCTCCCATAAAGTCCCTGTCTTTTGGGTCATAGGGTAGAAATAATCCTGTATCTCATTCACTAATTGGGCCTTCAGTCCGTACCGGGAAAGAATATCCATGCGGATGTAATTTCCGATAAAGGCATTTGCTCGAAATACCTTAGGCCACATAACTGCATCATCGCGTTTAGGTCCGAAATCTGTGATTAGTTTCTTCCATAATGCAGGATGGCTTTGTGGCGATACAAGATTAAAGAAAAAAGCATAATACTGGCAAACCTCAGTTGTATTAGTAGTTACTTCAAGCTTGCCCATTTTTCTAACAGCATTATCAACAAAGAAAGTTCCGTTAAATGACTGTTGAAGTATCATCTTACGGATACGTTCCGATTTTTGGTGCCAAGTGTCATTATGGTATAAATCAGCCGCATTCGCCAATGCGGAACTATACAACATATTGGTTGGATAATTCACATCGAGGACAAAATTGTTGGCTTTAGACCATTCCACAAAAATCCAGCTTTGGAGGTTTTCAAGAAGTCCATCTTCATTTTCAAATTTGGAAAAATAGTTCAAAACACCTTCAACTCGTGGTTTTAATCTGGCAATCAAGATAGGATCACCGCCACGCTGTGCATAATCGTTCACCTGAATGACAAACCACATAGCCCAGTTTGGAATAAAAACCCCGTCCGGATGGTCTGCAGGGTAGCACATCGGAATCATCCCTTCAGGAAGGTTGGCAAAACTTTCCGGTAGTGCATAATTTTCATAGAAATTCCGGGTCACAGCCGAATGACCGGTAAAATCTTTCTCCATAATGGCAGAGAAATAGCTGTCGCAAAGCCAGCCAGCTCTTTCTCTTGAAGGGCAATCTGTTAATATATCTACTGCATTTTGCCTGAATGATTGTCTTGCCGCCTTGTAGATTTCGTTTAGCTTGTTATTGCTGCACGTAAAGGATGCTTTAGCATTTTCAGGATAAGCATATTCTCTCAGATATACGTCCTGAATTCGGCAACTTCCTTTCAGAACAATCATCTTCAGATACCTGAAAGTATAGGGTTCAAAGGATTCAAAATTGTAATCTCCCGGTTCCAATTCACAAACAATCTGGTTGTTTACGTCCCGCATACGTTTCTTGGTGTTCACATCTCCACCTGTCAGTAATTCATCGAAATAGAAAATAAGCTTAGTTGGTATTTTGCAGGATAACTTTGCCCCGATAAATCCCGAAAGGTCTATCCCAAAATCATAAGTTGTGAATCCGTTTTCACCCAAATAATTATAACCATTTACATCAAAAGGCTTTGTTAAGGTATCCTGCGTTTTGTTGACAATTTCCTGAATGATTTGAGATGGTAAAACCTCCAACTCATTCTCCTTGAATCCTTTAAATTTATCACTGATTTTAGTTAACGATCTGTCGTTATAATAATTTTCAGGTATTTTGAATCCAATCGTACCTTTTGAACAAACCGAAACAGGACGGACAAGATTAAAATCGGGAATAAGAAGGTTTCGGTGAAGTAGCTTAACGGACGGTAAGATTTTCAGTTTTAACGATTCACCAGGAATTTTAGCCGAGACTTTCCATAAGTCAAAATCTTTTGCTAACCGGTAATATTCGGTAAATGGTCTTTGAAAACTATACCGTTCAACTTTCTGTAAACGCTCTTTTATTTGGAAGGCTTCAATATTTTTATCCGAGCCTGTCGCCATCACAATTTTACCATCGGCCTCCAGTTCCATTTGTAAAAAAGAGGGTTGATCAAGTGTATAATAGCTGTTTACATTATAACCGGCAACTTCAACGGCAATACTATTTTCCCCTTTCCTAACATACTTGCTTAATTCATAATCATCCATCCGAAAATAGCTATGACTGGCGCGTGCAGGTCCATACCCCAGAAATTTTCCGTTTATGAAAACCCTATACATGGTAGATGCGGTAATTCTGAGGTTAATCTTCTTATTTTCAGCAATCTGAAAAGTACTGCAAAAACCCAATGTCAGATTCATCTCTGTTTCACGTCCTTCCGCCCAGACAGGGAGTGCCTTTTTCATGAATACCTGACTGCCTGATTCATAAGATGGAACCTCTGCATTTATCTTTAAATTAACAAGAAGTCCTAATGCAATAATTAACAATGTTTTCATTATTTTTTTGTTATAATTTTCCTGACAAAATTAGCTAAACTTTCACTCCCAACGGCAATGCCAACCGTAGGAGGAAGTTCCCGTAAATACCACTTTACTGTCCACGAAATTGATTCTCTCTGGTGAAGCGTCTGGTATGGCCCTTGGTTTTCAAGTTCGATGTATGTTCTGTCTTTGTTAGTGTACAATTCGATTTCTGTTTCATTCGGTGCTTCCGATTCTATACCGATGTCAGGGAATTGCTTGATAAAGACCAGTCCATTATTTACATGTGCCAACCAACCTTCATGGCCGTTCCTGAACAATTTCTGATGACCTGTCACTAATTCAGGCTCATAGCGAAACCAGCAAATACCATTTTTATCCTCCGTGTTAAGGTTCGATTTGGAAAATCCTCCGGTGGTTCCAATCGGGAAAAAAGATATTCCTCCAGCCGGAACACGTGTGACTTCCCATGGTGCTACAGATTTGTCCTTTTTTGAAATATTGGTAATTAAGTACTTGATGGAAAATGAACTGTCGGAACTGTTGGCGACAAAGTTTTTTGAAATTTTGCAACCACTCAAACTGTCAGGTTGACTTGTCAGGTTTAATGTATTTTTATTGAGTTCACACTGATAAGGTTTTGTATCGAGTATTGGGGATGGTGGCCATTTCCAAATCTGCGGGCTTAACCAAAGCGTGGAGCCATAATTTTCTTGGTTAATTCCGGAAGAACTCAACACCTCTTGGTTTTTCAACCTGAACGATATGATCCTGGCTCCGCAATTTGCATCAACTTCCATCACAATATCGGCTAAAGTGATTTCGTAATTACCGGTGCCATTAAGTATTATTGAAGTTTTTCTTATCTCATTTTGAGCCTGAATATAATAGGGGCATAAAATAAATATCATTCCAATAATCAGAAATGAGAGTTGCGTTTTATTCTGATACATGATATTCAAAAACCAAAACTGTATTATTCTGTCAATCAATTTTTTCATGATAAAAAAAGCTATTTATTGAAATGAAGGTCTGTGGATTTCAAAGGCTTCGACAGGTATCTGGCCATCGCCATTCGGAATAAGTTCGAGAGTATGCAAACCATTTTCCAGACCTTGTACTAATGTCGTCTTATACATTTTTGCTTTATCAACGATAAGCGGGGCAGAATAGATACTTTGAAACAATGGTACTACCGACCAGTTTACTTCGAATCCTACCTGAGTCATTGATTTAAAGCCTTTTTTTATATCGGCAAACATGTAATCTGAGAGGTCAATCACAACCCGACCTGATTTGGATACAAAAGATTGATCACTCCTGCCAGACCCGTCTGTCCCTGTTTGTGAACCATTAACAGTGAAAAACCAAACAGTGGAATCTGAATTTATTTTATCTATTTTCAGAATCCATTTTTCGGCAATAAGCGGACTTTTATGACTGATTCGCCTAATTGAAGGAAACCAGGTTCCGGGGCCAGGGCTTGGTCTGGTAATAGCGTAAGGAAAATATTTATCTGAAGTTGTTTTCCCATCAATCCTTACCAGCGCAGTTCCGGCGTTTTTCCCATCTGGCAATTGTCCGGCAATGACATCAACCCTGTTTCCGTAAAATGTAAGTTTTAATGCACTTTGCGTTGCATCCCCCGTTGAAACGCCTCCAACGATTTTCCAGGGTTGTCCTGTAAATGTAAGAATGTTTTTTCCATTCATATCATAAGCACTTGTAGCGAAACAGGTCTGAACCATATTTTGCCATTGTCCCGGAAACAAAGGATTGTATTGTATGTGCCTACCTACCAGGTGAGCAAGTAACCAGTTGCCGTTCCTGTTAGGATGGGTGCCATCACGAAGGAGGTCGGCAGTCTTCAGATTATTATCCGACAGGTATTTCATCCATTCGGTTGAAATATCGGCCAGCTCACAGTTGTACTTATTGGCAATATAGCGAAGGTATTGGTAGGAAGAGGGAATATATTCAGTCTGGCCGCCGCTAAGGTGATGGTTCATCAGTAAAATATCGGCAGTGGTGTAGCGGCGGACATTGGTAAAAAACTGCTCCAGTTCACCATGTTGTTCGCCGCCATAAACATGAAAAATAATCAAATCCGCGCAGGCTGTGTAAACATCGTGAACAGCTGTGCGGATTAGCCTATCGCCGCCAAATCCACCTATTGACCTGTTTTCGAGCGAAATATCTGCATAAGGAAATCGTTCTTTCAAATAAGCTGACATCTGTTCTGTAAAAATCTGACTGCCCGAAATGGATTGTCCGTAAATCAGAATCTTCACCGGCCAACGGCGTTCCTGGCAACTGGTGGTAAGCAACGTAGCAGAACGAATCAAACGGGAACCAAAAAACGCTTCATTCACACCTGGCTCAGGCATTGGGTTTAACGGGCGAGGGGGATGTATCAGCTCATACTTTTTCAGAGCATTCAGCTCGGCATTTTCCTGCGAAAAAGGATTTTCCTGAGCCCAAACAACCTGTACTGCAATAAGCAATACCAGAACAGTTAAATATCTCATTGATTTTATAATATATTATTTCCAATCTGTAAATGTGAATTGTGATCCGGTTTTTGTCTGTTCGTTTACCATCTCCTTGAGAAAAGCAGAAACATTCTTTGTTTTGGCTTTGACAATAACAGTATGGTGTGCACCGGCTCCAGTCAGATAGGCATTTTCTGCGTTGATGGCCATATTACCCTCAAATATAGAACCCAAAATTCCAACAGCTTCAGGATTAAAGAATGGATTTTTTGTCTGTCCATCATTCATACAGTTGAAGTAACCCTCTCCTCTGATTGCACTGTGGGTTACGTTCGGGACAAACGCCTGAACGGTATTTCGGCGAACTTCAATTCCAAGCACACCTGTACCAAACGATTTTTCATCTTTTCCCTGGGCAAGCAACATGGAAACAAAAGTTGCACGTTTACCATCAGTATCTATAGCCTGATTATCGGCTACCAATGTATTCCAGCAGAGATTGTATCGTTTCGTAGTAAGACGCTGATCAGCACGCAAATAAATTCCTCCTGAATTTTGTAATTTATTACCCACAATGTCAATATCCGTACCTCCGCAATACATCATTATTCCCTGATGATTATCTTTCAGAAGATTATCTTTTATCAGTAACTGATAGGCAGACCATTGGGTGATTATATATTTGCTACCCGAAGCCGGAACCACATCCCACGGGCGATCAACAGTCAGAATGGTATCGTTATTACCGATTATGGTTCGCCACTGTCCTGTACCCAAACCATCAACAATTGCTACTGTGTAATTCATTGGATGAATGGCATATTGCCAGGATGTGCTGACCCTGTCGGTAAAATCCTGCCATTCCTGTTTGCTATCTTTGATGGTAGTCGCTGTTGCTTCGGTTACCATCCCTAATGTCATTTGATTGGGATCGCCACCCTGACTTAGAATCGTTTCACCCTGATTCTTGCTCAAAATAGGTGGACCGGTTACCAGAAAAGAATTGCCAAGTATTACCATATCAGTGACGTAATCGAAATTAAGTCCGCCGGTTTCACCTTTTGACTGATGGTTTCCATCGCGTTCAAATGTATTATTTTCGAACAAAGCATGATGGCATCCGTTTGCACCAAAACGACCGGCAGTGTAGAAATAGTTGTTGTCGCGGATGATCATGTTGGAGGAATTTTTAAAATCCCACGGCCAGGTACGAGTTGGTGCATTAATTCCCCTGACATCTGTGGCGGTACTCTTTAGTCGGCAACCGGACACGAGTAGTTTTTCTACGTTTACCAGAGCTAATCCCCATCCTGTATTAAAATCAAACCCGCAATCTTTAATTACCAGCTTCGAACCACCCTCCGGCATATTTTTAATTGTATGGACAAATGCTCCGCTTTCGTTCACATTTATGAAGGAAAGATCAATTAACCCACTGGTAGTGATAAAACCGGAAAATACAAGTCCCATTCCTTCAGTGCGGCTGTCGGGCCAGCCAAGTGTCCAGCCATAAGCGGCTTTAACACGTTCAGTAGAAAAAGGTTGTCCGTAACCATAGTTGATAATTGTCTGATCTTTGCCATCGCCTTTAAGTACGACCCGTGATTTCAAAGTAAGGCCGGTACCTGAAGCAAAAGCGATTTTGTATATGCCTTTGGGAAGGTAAACCACCCCTCCCCCACTTTCACTTGCCTTATCAATGGCTTGCTGAATGGCTGCGCGGTCGTTAGCAGTTCCATTACCTTTTGCTTGTTGCGTAATGCGTATATCTGTTTTTACGTTGAATATGTTGTTGGAAAAGTTGAAATCAGCACCCCAGGGAACTCCGAGTTTAAACGGATCGGCAGCAATAGTGCGTACCTGAATAGGTTCATCAAAGAGATTTTCGCCAAAGTTTCCACCTGCACCATTGCTGACATAAACAGAATATTTCATCCCCGGCTTCAGTTGCTCTGGGGCAACCAACTTTATTGTATAGGAGTCTCCATCGGTAGATTTTGTTTCATGCGACGAACCATCTGCCCCCACAAAACGAATATAGGTTTCATATCCTTTCAATTGCAGGTTCCGGCCAAATAAACGGAAGGTTGTGCCCGGCATAATCTGATCAAACTCGGCAGTCATCACTCTTGCCCGGTTGACGAAAACCGGTTTGCTTTGTTGTTTTCCGGCGATCACCCAAACGACATACAACCCAGGCTGAACAGCTTCCGGAATCTGGGTAGCAACAAACATTTCTGAATGAGTTATCACTGAAAGCTGTATTTGTGGTTTCAGGACTTTTTCGTCTCCCTTCACCTGAGCAAACCAAATCTGTGGATCAGTTCCGAATGATGATCCCTGTACTCCTATCGTTTCTCCCGGATTAGCTGATTCGGTTGAATTGAAGATCACTGGTATAGCATCGGATTTGTAGGTTATCTGAGACCGAACAGGACATAAGAAGTATAAAGTCAAGGAAAAAAGCAAATAATACATTTTTTTGTTCTTCATAGTGTTATTTTTTAGAAACTGCTTCACGAATTTGAGTTACATATTCCTTAAACAACGAATCTTTCAGAAATATAAATTTGTTTCCGTAAGTTTTCTCCATCTCTGCACCCATATTCTCCATTTGCAGGAGACAGGTCTCTAACTTTTGCCGGTTTTTGTCACCTTTTTCGGGAGCATTCATTTTTTCGATCCGGTAACGGAAGAAAGCCTCCAGATGCAGTTTTGAGGCTCTTGCCATATCCCGCTGCAGGGTCAGTTGTTCTTTCAATTGCTTGTAATCGTCAGGTTTTAGGTCTTTTGCAGCATCTTCAATATCTTGTAACGACATAGTATTCAAACGTAATGCCTCGTCACGGTCAGTCAAAACATCATTTATCAGGTATTCGCGCGGATAATTCAACAGTTCATTAAGCCTGTAATTGCCCATGATTTCTTCCGGTTTCAATTGAGCAATACATTTTGCATAATTTACTACATGTGATTCGATATAAGGGAGGTTGGCTAATGAGCTATGGTTAAAAACCCACATTCCATCTATATAAAAAATCTTTCTTCCAATATCGTCTGTACGTTTAAGTGCAGAAATCACTTTGTCGGCAGCTTTTTCACCAAATCGTTCTGTGGCCCACCCCTTCCAGATCTTTTCTATTGGAGTAAAGGGATCAGCAGCCAACTTCGATAGGGCATAAAAGTTAATCTCGTTAGGCTTTCCAAACAAGCTGCCACTCAACCAGTTGACCCTCATACTCAATGTATTGATATTATGATTATGGGAAAGTGCATGTTGAACACGGGCATGAATCTCTTCCGGGTAGCAATACGGCATCATACTTTGTCCCCAATATTCGCCTGTACCATCGAATTGAATTTGGCCCGGCATATCGGTAATAGTCAGCATTATGTTATTAGCTGGTTTGAAAGGAGTCCAGTCACCTGGTTGACTTTTATGATCAAGAAAGAAAGGAAAATTCCTGTCCCTGTTTTTTAGAGCATCAATCATTACTAGTTCCTGATAGGGAAAATGGCTGAATGTAAGCAACATAAAATCTTTGTTTTTACTGTGGGCAGCCCTCGACAGTGCATCAAACAGGTATTTGAAATAATCAGAATGGGAATAGAACGGGAATCCGGAAGCACGGTTAAAATCAAAGTCGGCAAAAACCTTGTCATCATTAACTGTGGCTGTTTCCCACAGGTAAACTTCAAAGCAATCCATCTCAGGCAGCACATCGTAAAGCTCCTTTGTTTTATCCTCAACAAACTGCCAGAATTTCCCATTGTTTACATTCTTCATATCCGGATATTTCTGAAAAAGATCTTCCGGAACAACAGGTTCACCACCACTGATGATCAGGTAAACGCCTTTATCCTTGATCTGTTTGTAATAGCTCCGATATTTACGGATAGAATTTTGGTCAGGCTTGGCCGTCACTTTATTATATCCTTTGTAGCTCACCCACTGATCGCTTGAAAAATGGTGGGCATTGACCACATTGATCTTATATTTGTCTATGGCTGATTTGAGCGTTTTCAAAAATTCATCCGGATTTTCGTTCCGAAAAACCGTATTGGTAAATACCGCACACAACTTTAGCTTTTTTTGCGATTTAAGATTCGGATAAATCTCGACTGTTTCCTGAGCCCATGAGACATCCACAAACGACATGTATATGATTAACAGAAAAAAACACCTGCAATAAAAGGATTTACGCATCTTGTTTATTTTAAAATTTACAGTGATAAAGTTATTAGGATAGTTAATAATAGTTTTGATTATTCACGATAATGCCTTTTTTATTTGTTTTTGATTTTGATTACCCAGGCATAGTCACAAGGTCTTTTATTTGGTTCTTGGAATTGATCAGGAAGTTTTACAGTAATTCCATCAGCTGAATTTAACCATTCCAAAGGTTTGGTATAACCAAGCATTTTTATTTCGGTGTCTTTCGCAGGCTGTATATCTTTAAGATACAGTTCATTTCCCGGCCACTCTTTCATTATGGCATAAACGTATTGATTGTCTTTGCTTTTCGTATAGGCAACCTTACCGTCAATTTGTCGTGTGAAAGGCCGTGTGGAATAAATTCCTTCTCCGTTTACTTTTAACCATTTCCCGATATCTCTCAGCCTATTTTCCTGAATTTTCGGTAAAGCACCTTGTCCATCTAAATTTACAATCAGAAGCAAGTTTCCTCCATGAGCCACAATATCAACAAATTTATCAATAAATTCCTTTGAACTTATCACATTTTCATCAGTGTCCTGCCAGTTATATCCGAAAGACTGGCTAATACCCCAGCACGCTTCCCAAGCATGGGTGGTTTTCTTAGCTTCTTTTTCCATATCACCATACTCATTGGTGAAAAAATCACCCCTTATTGATCGCAACCATTTTTTGTCCTGTGTGCCATAACGATCGTTAATTGCCACTTCTTTGCGCCCTTCTGCTTTGTTATAGAAATAAGAAGCAATTTCATAAGTTTTAAGTTGTTCGGCACTTATTGACGACATATCACCATCATACCAGATGATGTCAGGGTCATACATGTCAATAAATTCAGTAGCTTGTGGCACAAGGTAGTCCTGGGCAAAATCCTTAACAGCGATTTTCCCCGAAATCTTTTTTTCTAAATCAGGAGTGAACTGTTTTATACCGCCTCTCCATCCCCATCCGCGGTTTTGCAATTCTCCGCTATTTCCTATTAAGGGATATTCCCATTCTTCAATGCTGAAGTAAAATCCAAATTTTAGTCCTTTATTTTTGCAACTTTCCACAAGTGGTTTGATCAAATCCCTTTTGGGTCCCATATCTCCCGCATCCCGCATGGTATAGGATGACGGCCAAAGACAAAATCCCCCGTGGTGCTTGCTAAACGGAACTATATATTTCATCCCAGCAGCTTTTGCAATATCAACTAATTTTTCGGGTTGGTATTTACTGGCAGTAAACAATGAGATAAAATCATCTCGTTTAAAATTATCGCCCCAGTTCTTTTTATGGTATTTAAAAAATGAGGTATCGGTATCAAACCTAAATTCATACCAGTCGGGATACATGGCTCCCTTTTCTCTTTTTGGTGCCCATCCGGCAACAGACCAGGGTCCCCAATCGATAAACATCCCAAACTTGACATCTTTAAACCACTCGGGAGCCTGATGGCTATCTACAGAAACTGAGGTAGCTTTCCATTTTCCATTATTATTAACATCTTGAATGATTTGATTTTGCCTATCCGAAAGCCGCTTCATTTCTGAAGAAAATTTATTTTTCAACTCCTCCTGTGAATACTCGGATTTTGGCGACTGATAATTTTCAGGCTTCCTGTTTTGCTTAGGTGCCAAAGGCATTTTATCCATCTGGGGTTGCCCATAAACAAGAGTTGTAAATAAAAACAATAACAATCCGATTAAAATGTTTGTGTTCATGATATTATAATTAATAATTTAGAAAATAAGTCTGGGCTATTCCCAACTGTTGAATCAATATATTTTCAATTTCTCCCTGTGTTTTACTTTGATTTCCTGAAGTTTAAATAAAATTACGAAGAATCATATAATGAAAATCACTTCACACAACCAGAAATACAGGGGCTATACAAGATTTTCCTTTATTAATAGGAATTAGAAAATAAAGTCTTAATTTTAAGATCTTTAAAAGTTCAAGGTAATAGACAGAAGATTGCATAGGACATTCGATAATTTATTCCTTTTGATTACCCCTTAAACCAAATTTCCAATAATCGCCCAATAATCTGATAGCCTCTGCTATTGGCATGAACAGCATCACCCTTGAACCAGCCATAAGTCATACCACTATTTTGAATGTATTCCCACCAGGGTCCTGTCATATCGAAGAAAGCACATTTTTCGTCAACTGCAACTTGCTGCATATTGAAGCGGAAATTGCTGGTTGTCGGGTCTATCTCGCGTGTATAAGTCCTGATGTGCTCATCTTGCAATGCACCAAATACAGGGGTAAGCAGCAACACTTCGGTATCTGGTTTCTGTGCGCGAACTTGTTTGATAACCGATCGGACTGCCTCTGAATCGCCGCCGTTAGATATGCCTCCTATTATCAGAAGATCCGGATTATGCCTCAGCACGTACTCCTGAACGCGATTCTCCTCCCGGTAGTACTTGCATCCGGTGGAACTTCTTAACGAAGGTATCTTGATGACTTTGCATTTTGGATAGTCCCGCATTAGAAGCAGTTCAAATGACGAACCGGAAGTATTACCCATGATACTGTCTCCCAAAAGAACCATTCGAAGCTCTCCTCCATCTCGCAACCTGCCTATTGTTTTGGGTATATTGACGAATCGGTTTGGCGGGGGTGTGTAAGCAATCGGATTCATCGCAGCATAGGTCTCATCAATTTGAGCCAATGTACTCATTCCTGCCAGAGAATCTTCAACGGTGCCGTTAAGCAGGAATCCACCTATCCTCGCGATTCCCGGTGATGCAACCTTCAAAACAAGTTGGTGCCAGGCTTGCCTGTCTAACCCTTTGGCAAGTGAAATCGGACGCATTGACGGGTTGTGTGCTTCTTTGGGTGAATAAAGTCTCGTAAAAGTGGCCCCGTCAACAGAATATTCGTAATCTGCACTGTCCTTTTCAACTACGTCAATTATGCCAATCTCCGAACCTTTGAATTTCAGTGTCAATGTGGCTCCTTCTTTATCAGAGACAAGTATATGACGGAATGGGCCGATTGGACTAACCTGTCCCTGTTTCCAGTTGTCCGATTGTTTTACCTGAGGATCTTCATAAGCTATTATCCTGCCATTGTCATCCGCTTCAGGGAAGAGGGGTTCAGGCAGAACATACTGGTCTGGCTTTTCAGGAATAGGATAAGCTGCCATCAGTGCATCAATGAACTTCGCAACCGCCTCACTATAAATTTTGGCCCCTGCATCTGTCGGATTGATTCCATCAGCAGAAAATGCTTCGAAGGAAATCTCTCCAGCGATGATCTTCTCAGCAGCATATTTAGCAAGATTCAGACTTGGGATTCCATAATGATCGGCAATCTGTTCACTTATCCGTACATATTCGGGTGTTTGACCTGCTTTATAGGCATGAAGCATGTCGGCGGTTAGGGTATAAATGAGAATCCGGCTATGTGTATTACGGTATAGGGTAATCTGTCGAACCAGACCTTCCAAAGACAGTTTGACTTGTTCAATACTGGTGTCTC
The DNA here is from genome assembly GCA_903834845.1 of uncultured Bacteroidia bacterium. Taxonomy (GTDB): domain Bacteria; phylum Bacteroidota; class Bacteroidia; order Bacteroidales; family Prolixibacteraceae; genus JAAFHB01. The sequence continues at coordinate 41,709 of CAILKW010000139.1, forward strand.
GGTCATCGGCAGCAAAATCGAGGATTGCCAAATGCCCGCTACAGATCACCTCACCGAAAACAGGCAGACCCCGGCTACAGCGGAACAGTCCAAACCAACTGCCATAAGACTGCATGTGTCGTGTCTCATGCATCGCTGCATCCGGAAAGTATTTTTTGAAGCCAAGGACCATCTGTGCTGAATAGCGCAGATTCGGGTCTTTCAGACCAGTGCCCGCAAGAACAGAGTTGCCGATGAAGAAAAGGTACTGATTTCCTACGGTGTTCGCCTTGAAATAGTACTGGCTGTTAGGAATTCCGTTGCGAACCTGATAAAAGGTCTCAGTCATTGCATTTAGTGTGCCGTTAGCCAAAGTCAAACTGGGCAAGACTGTTAAACCAGCCATTCCAAGAGCAGAATAACCCATAAATTGGCGTCTGTTTAGATTCTTACTGTCTTTGTTTACCATAGTTAAATTGTTAAAAAAACAAATAGTATTATAGATTGATTTTTTCAAAATTACCTTAGCAAGGCTGTAGAACACCAAAGTACAGGAGCCTGACCGTGCAAGTCACCCACAATGCGTTTGCGCTGCAAATAATGGTTACGGTCATTTTTGATATTTGTCCCTTCGCAAACTTCAGTCAACTCATCGTCCTGATTGATGTAACTGATTAATGCCAGCCAGCCTTTGCTGGCAGCTGTACCATAAGCTTTTTTGTCGAGCCAGCCTTTTTTAACTCCTGCAATCATGGCATAAGTGAACATCGCAGTACTTGAGGTTTCTTTCCAAGCTGCAGGGTCATCAATAATCTGTCGCCACATACCATCTTTTTCCTGATATTTCAGCAAAGCAGCCATCATTTTGTGATAACCTTCCATGATTCGGGTGCTGTTAGGGTTGTCTTTAGGCAGAATGCGCAGGATTTCAGCCATCCCTACGGCCATCCAGCCATTGCCGCGCCCCCAGCTGTAATGGGATTCGGGTGAATGGTAAAACAAACCATTTTCTAATTGTATTTTATCTAAATAAAGAACCATTTCTTTGGCTGCTCTGTCAATATATTTGCGGTTGCCGGTTGACCTATAGGCTTGTGACTGAACAGCTGTGATCATAAACATGTCATCAATCCACACACGTGTCTGCCACGAATATCCCTGATCGGACCATGATTTTTCTTCCGGTTTGGCGTTCTCTGGCAATTCCCATTGTGAATCAGCATATTTCAGACCAAGATAGAGGTATTTTTGTTGTTTGGTACGCATGTAAAGTTCCAGAGGTACCGACCCGAACACGTTATTATCAACATGGTTTGGAATGGGTTGTAAGTTCTTTTCTGCATCGAACAACGGGGTAAAACGCTTTTCGAAGCGGTCGAACAAAGCTTTGTTGTTGGTAACCTCGGCAAACCACATTCCACCTAACCAAGTACACACATCGGGATAGGTAATCTGCGTTGGAGGTGTCTCAGGATGGGTATTCCCATATTTCGAATGCGGTGTCTTCAGAAATTTTTCGGCGATACGTGTGCCTATTTCTTTTGGCGTTTTCCCTTTTGGAAAATTTTTCAGATCATAACTCTTTGATTGGGC
>CAILKW010000140.1 GCA_903834845.1 uncultured Bacteroidia bacterium
GATCTTGCGTTATCAAAGATATTGTTTTTGATAGTCAGGGTATTTGTATTCGCATCACTATAAAAGGCCATCGATGAATAGGAACCTATTGTAGGATTACCTCCGATATAGACAGTGTTATAAAGTATGTCAATATTAGCTGCATCACAGTAATCGTAAATACCAAAAATATTAATTTTAGAGTTGCCACCCAAACTGACAATATTATTTGAATAGGTAGAATTACCTGACTTCATTAATAAGCCGTATATGGCGGCTGGGTTAACAGATGTACCTGAAGCCGATAAACTATGAATAAAGTTTTTTGAAACCGTATTTGTTCCGGAGGTAGGGCCTGAATAATACAATCCGATAACATTTCCTTCGAATGCAGGGTAACTGTTTGATAAGTTATAAATAGTATTACCAGATATAGTTTGGCCCGCCACAGTGCTATATAGACTGATCCCCACCACAGAGGTATTATCCCACTGACTGGTATTATTGCTTGCTACCGTCAAATCCCTGACCGTATTAGTTGAAATTGTATTTGTTCCATCCATGGTTACGATGCCGTAAATTCCACCACCAGTATTCACACTGGTAGAATTATTTGTCATATTGGCTATGGTGTTACTTTCAATATTTACAGTACCGTTACCGTAACTATAAATTGCATAAATCTTTTGATCATTACTTGTTGAGGCAGAGCTTGCATTTATACTATTGGCATCTGTTGTACTTCCAATCAAATTATTGCTAATGGTGGTCGTTCCTTGTGTGTAAAACTTGTATATTCCGTAAAAATTAGTTGCATTATCGGCTATATTTGAAACTGTTATTGAACCAACTGTGTTTTTTTGAACATTTGAAACCCCGGTTGTACTTAAGTAGATTCCATAAAAATTTGCATCGGTTTGACCTGCTGTAAACGTAATCGATCCGGTACCTGTTCCAGAGCCAATGACATTGCCTGTGGTAGTCCCGATATTTACATCGCCCGCTGAAACATATATGCCGTACCAGTCAACCTTTTCTGGATTCCCGTAAGTAAAGTTTTTAATGGTATTACCCATAACATTGCTTGCAGTATTTGATCCCACTTCCAAATAAATGCCATAAAATACACTGTTGAATGCGTTGGTCTTTGTCCAAGTGCCACCGCACAAAGAAGAGTTACCTCCAATATAGTTATTTGAAACTGTGAAATTTATCCCCGATGTATTCAAAATATTTATAACCTTATACGCCACATCTTTAGTCGGCACAAATGAAGCTATTTCGTAAAAACTATTATCTGAAATTGTCCAGGCTGTAGTATAAAGTTGAAGGTTAATACCGTAAGAATTGATGCCACGGTTCAGAAAATCATAGATATTATTATTGCTGATTGTATTACCGCTATTTTCTTTGTATGATGTTCCTTTTGAATAAATTGCATTTACTGGTCTGTTAGCATCTGTGGCATTTGTAATGTTGTTATTGTCAATTATGTTGCCATCGTTACCTGTGGTTACGGTTGTTGTGCTGAAAAACAGAATTCCCGCCTGAAGTGCTGTTGTTGATCCTTTAATGGTGCAATATTTTATGGTATTTGACGAAGCATCATTATAAAACCGGATGGTACTTGCAGTATTTAAAGGACTTGTACTTATATTAGTCAGCACAAGATCTTTTGCAGACCCAGTTGCATTAACACGTCCATCAATGGTTACATTATCGGCACCGTTCAAGTCAATCAGAGGTGTAGAAAGATCCCCTGTAATGCTGAGTCCCGTTGTCGTAGGATAAATGTTTACAGAGGTGTAACTTGCACTTGCGCTTCCGCTTGCATTAAGAACAGCACTTGCTGTTTCGGTTGTATTTGTATTTATTGTTACCGTAATGGTACCTCTGTGAGTACCATCGTTAATTTTATCAAAGGCAAGTTTTAATGATGTATAGCTCCCGCCTAAAGTGCCTTGGGTGGCAGTGACTCCAATGGAAACTGATGATGCTTTGGTAAAGCCGAAGATCAGTAACAGTGCGAAAAGAGTAATTAGTTTTTTCATTTTATTTTGATTTGTGATGATTATTTTAAACTTTTAATTTCTGAATTTCTTCTTTGGAAAGGCCTGTTGCCGTAGAGATTATATCAATATCAACCCCGGAATTAAGGAGTTTAGTAGCTATTTCGCAAGCCTTATTAATTTCGCCTTGAATCTCGCCAACCCTGTAATTCGATAGGATCAAGCTTCTTTCGTAGCGTTGCTGTTCAATATATTTTTCGTATTCTTTTCGTTCTTCTTCGC
>CAILKW010000141.1 GCA_903834845.1 uncultured Bacteroidia bacterium
CACTATTTTGAGCTTCTCCCCTACCCTACTTTCAATGTATGTACCACCGATATAGTAGCAGGCAAATCCTCCTGATGCTACTCCCCAGGCTAAAGCTTCTGTCATGTTGAATTTTCCGATCTCAGACGATTTTAATTGAAATGCAATCGAAGCAATTACACCACCGGCAAAATTATCGCCGCAACCGGTAGTATCACCTTTCAACGAAGGATTTATTGAAAAATCGGTGGCTACTTTTCCTGAAACAGGTAGCTTGATCAGATCTGTTTTTTCAAACAAGCCACCGTTTGAGTAAGCATAAAGCTCTTTGGCTCCATTTGTGATGATAAGAGATGTAATATTCAGACTGATAAAATATTGGGCAGCATCTAAAATTGAATGTTTTCCGCTTATTTTGAGTGATTCCTCGCAATCCATAATAAGCAGATCAATTAAACGGAAATTTTCAGGTGCATCAACAAGTGGCCAGGGTCTGTCAGGGTTTTTCTTTTCGTTACGAAAATCAAATACTGTATTGACTACTGTCAGACAACCGTTTTGCTTAGCTTTGGTTAGAAGTGAGGTTAAGTTGTCGTGGATTTGAGGAACAAGGGCAGTGCCACCGAAACAGACAATGTCGGCCTCGAAAAAGTCTTCTCCTAAAAGGTCGGGTGAGTAGTCCCAAGCAGCTCCAATGTTATTGATGAATGTTCGCTCACCTTGATTGTTGTCGTAGGTAACATCAGAAAGCACATCGGTGAAAGGTGTTCTCTTTTCTGAAATTGCGTGATAATGAGCAATGTTTAAAGGGGTTTTTCGTACCATTTGATCAATCAAAGCAGCCGTATCATCGTTTCCCGTTCCGCCGTAGAACCGAACTTCAAAACCATCACTGTTGAGAAGTTGTGATGTATTTATCAATGAAACAAGTCCTGGACCACCGATATTAAAGGCAGCATGTTCCTCGCCTCCGGTTAACTCTTTGCTAATATCGGAGTAAGGGAAACCGGCAAACCTTTCGAGCTCTTCGGTAAAAACCAGTTTTCCGGGAGTTAGACCACCGTCACCTGTTTTTTGAGAAAGGTATTTTATAAACACGGGAGTATTAAATCTTACTCCCGTGTATAGATAGTCGGCAAGGGCACAACCAGTACCTGCGACAATTATTTTATCGTCTCCCATAAGTCAGATATATCTTTTGTAATCAGATGCCAACAGATAAACCGGCTCTTCATCTTCAATTATTTCGGGAAACCTGCCAACCGGAGGGTTGAAGCAATTATCAGATGCATCGTCATTTACTGCACTCACTTCTCCTACCAGCACTGTTCCTTTTCCTTGTTCACCATAAAAGCGGTGATACATACCTTGTTCAAGACAGATGCTTTCGCCGGGCGTAAGGATTAATGAATCATAAGGTTGCAGATTGCGGACTACGCCATCAGTTTTTACTGTAAACGGTTGATCAGAGAAATCCTCTATTTCATCGGAATTACACAGATCAACTACCAGATTTCCGCCTCCCCTATTGATGATATCCTCCATTTTGCTCCAATGAAAGTGCATAGGTGTTTCCTGCATTTCCTCAACAATCATCACTTTTTCGGCATAAGGCTTTTTGTCTTTCTTAAAATTACCATTTCTTATGGTAAAAAGGATAAGACCCTGCTTTTGAAAATCACCGTTTCCAAAATCGGTCAAATCCCATCCAAGCATGTTATCAATCACTTCACTGCAAGTGTCATACTTCCCTTTCCATTCTTCAGGACTCCGTAAAGCCCAGGGGGGAAGTTTGAAATTCATCAGATCAAAAAACTTGATCGATTTGATAATCAATTGGTTTATTTCGCTCCGTTTCATGTATTAAAATTTTATAATTGTTAGAATATTTACTTCGTGTATTTGTCAGTAATCATTTTCTTGTATTCAACTTTCGATCAACTTTCTTTCAGTTTAAAAGCACTGAATAGTAAATAGGACAGTGCCACTATTAATACTGCCATACCTCCGGTTTGCCCCAATGAATCGGAGGTAATTCCCATTATTAAAGGTATTACAGCACCACCGGCAACACCCATAATTAAAAGACCTGAAATTTCGTTGGCACGCTCCGGTTTCCTTTTTAATGCCGCTGCGAAGATAATTGAAAAGACATTTGCAACAGCCAATCCAATGATAAACACCATGGTTAAAATTCCCCAAAGATTTCCAATCAACAACAGGATGAGCAGTGCTGGAATAGCAATTAACATACTAACTATAAAGAATTTACGTCCCGACAGTTTGATAAGAAGAAAAGCACCTGCAAAGGATCCAACTGTTCTGGCTACAAAATAGAGACTTGTTCCCAATCCGGCTTTCTCCAAAAGAATATCACATCGCTCCATAAGGAATTTGGGAATTGTAGTATTCAGACCAACATCAACTCCAACAACAAACACAATTCCGAGGAACAACATAAGAATAACAGGATCTTTTAATAAACCAAAAGACGAGCCGAATGAAGAGAAAGATTGATTAACAGGTTCTTCGTGAATATGAGTTAACATTAACCATAAGCAGGAAAGGACTGTAATCGCAGCAAAAATCAGGAAAATATATTTCCAGTTTCCAAAACTTACCGCAGCTACTCCGGCAATAATAGGCCCCAGAAAGGCTGCTATTGCCTTTATAAACTGTCCTAATGTAAGGCTACTTGTCAGTCGGTCGCCTCGTACTACATTAGTTAACAATGGATTCAATGAAACCTGAATAATAGTGTTACCAATACCGATAAGACCAAAAGTTACGAGTATCATTGGAAAACTATAACTAATCAGCGGAATCAACATTGCAAGTAAGGTTATGGCCATACTTAGCATCACTGTCTTTTTACGCCCTAATCTGGTCATTACAATCCCCGTAGGAACAGAAAGAATGGCAAACCACAGAAACAGCGTCATGGGCAATAAGTTGGCAAGGGTATCGCTCAACTTAAAATCCTGCTTAACATAGTTGGTTGCTATGCCAACCACATCAACAAAACCCATAACGAAAAAACCAAAAAGTACAGGAAGTGTTTTATATACAGAAGAATTACTTTTCATTTTTAAACGTTTAATTCATATTGTTGATTTTATCTATTACTTTGTCAATTGCTTCCATACCATTTAAAATTTCAACAGTCAAATCAAAATTTCTGATACCACCCGGTTCAAGATACTCCAGAATTTCGCTATTTCGGGGATCTACTCTGCCACCCACAAAACAATTACAAGGCTCAAGACCTAAAACATACTCTCCTTCACCCATAGATTTCCATTGGGTAAAATTGAAAAGCTGATTTTTATTAAAATGAATCGCAACACCGATTTCCAACCTTTTATTGATCATTGCCACGGAGGTCTCTCCGTTGTACTCAGATTTCAGGTTGTGATAAAAAACCTGTTCTGAATAATTAGCCGTAGGGGGCTGACATAAATTGGAAGAGGCTTCTCCATTAACAGCCTCCTGATCTCTTGGGGTTAATTGCTGAGTAGGTGTCACAAGTATTGTATCTTCATCAAGCAACGGATATCCCAGATTAAAATGAAATAACAGCATGAGGGCTTCAGGTTTGAAACCACAATTCTCAACAGTGTTTTTAATATAGACTTTGTCATCTGCATATTTACAGGTTATACTTCTTTCAAGTATTAAATTTTCACCAAAAAGTCGCGCTTCACGCATTTTTCCGCTTATATTTAAAACCGGGTAACCATTAATCCATTCGGTCGAAGCACAAACATCCTCTGCCGGTGTATTTGAAATCCGGCCATGCAGACTAAACAACTCACCATTTTCTTCACAGGGTGAACCTACGTTTCGTAAACCGCAGGTTGTGAGAAAACCACCAAAAAAATTGCGTAAAAAACCGATTCCCTTATCATCGTAGTATTCAGGTGCAACAATTCCAGTGTTACTTAAATAACTAAAGTTGATTCCTTTATATGATAAACCTGCAATATCCAAACATCTGTCTGCAAGCACTGTAAATACCAATCCAGTACCATTGTTTACATCAAAAGCTTTTACCCCTTTGGCTTTTCCTGCCGTGAGGGTATATTCTTTAATTCCAAATAGTTGGCTTAAATCACCAACGTATTTGTACATTGTCCGTTTGTTTGTATCTGAAATCATCTTTCCCTTTATTGTTTAATTCCAAGTGTAACTATTTCGTGCGGATTTAGTTTAACAGTGATCGTTTTACCTTGAATTCCAGGTGCTGCTCCACCTTTAAGAGGTAACTCAATCAAATTAAGATGCCTTGCTGATTTAACAGTAACAGGCAGATTGATCGTGGCTGAGGTAGCTTTTCCCTCAATCTCAACCAGTCGAACAATCAGTTCTTCAGCATTTTCCGATTGCTTCACACCTGTCATTACTACGTTCGCCGGAAAGACTGAGAAAAATGATTCTTCTTCAGGACGGGTTGAATGTTTTTTTGCAAGTGCTAATGATGGAGGTTCTGCGGCATAGATTGGCACATTAAAGTCATCGCCTTCAGCCCAAACTTGATTTTTCCAATCACCAGAGTGAGGAAAGAGGGCGTAACTGATAATAAATTTACCAAGATTTGGATAAATATCGGGATTTCCGGCAGCTCTCAAAAGAGTAAGTCTTAATTCTCCATTATGATACGAATTGCCATATTTGGTTTTATTCAAAAGTGCAATACCCGTTTTTCCATCAGTTACATCCACCCATTTTTGTGCAGGTACTTCCTGTCCATCATTTGCCTCGGAAACAATTCCATAATCATTCCGATGTTTTATGGATTCAGGTATTTCTTCACCTCCAATTTTCCCATTAGCAGGTCTTTCAACGACATCAAACGGAACCTGATTATAATATCTTGAATTCTGCATTGCCAGCGGGAAAACGGCACGTAGCATCGGTGAATCGGTACTATCGCTTCCCGTCTCTAACCAATGTACTTCCATGTCATAAGCAATTCGCGGATAAGAACGATAAAGATACATGCGCTCAATAAATCTTGATTTCCCCCAGCACTTAACCGTTTCAATACAAGCTCTTACCGGGCCATTCTCAATAACCTTCACACTTTTAATATCGGTAACATCCTCTATTTTAACATTTTTATTGAGTACCCATGATTTCATTCCTCCTTTTTTATCTTCCATAAAAATTCTTAATGTGTTTAGCTGTCCTCCGCTTTTGACACATTCTGTATTTGTACGCTTGTCAAAGAGACTTACGATACCTCCGGTTTTCATATCAACCTTTACCTTAAAAAAATCGGTATCAAAAGTGTTATCTTTGAACGGAATAGGATCATTATTCTCACCCATTTTGGTCATATCAACATAGAAAGTTTTATAACCACCTGCCGGAAATTTATCAACAATAAACTGAACTTTAGAAGTATAACCGGGAGGCGTTGGTTTTGAAAAAACAATCTGTGCAGGATATGTTTTTCCTGAACCATCACGAACTAATACGGACGCAACTCTTTCGATGGATTTGGTCTGCTTATTCACATAATCGGTTGCCAGAAAGTTTTCATTCTCATTCTTTCCTTTGGTTGCCGGAACGAGTGATTTATCAACAGGGGTAAAATTTTGTCCATAATAATTCGCACCCCATGTTGCTACTTTTACCGAAAAAGGTTCGTTATGCGAATATACATTTGCCTCAACAATGGCTTTTCTTGAATTTGGCTGAAGATTATAAGCAACAACCGGTTGTCCCATATCTGTTTTAAATATAACTTCATCAGCCATTTTGCGAAAAGCATTATCGCGCAATTCTTTTGATATTCGAAGAACTTCTGAATATCTGGCAGCTGCTTCTTTGTTGGCTTCGTTAATCGCCGATCCGGGAAGGATGTCGTGGAATTGATTAAAAGTGACCGTTGTCCAAAGATCTCTCAGTTCAGCAGCCGGATATTTATCACCATTAAGCCATCGGAGAGTATTGAAAAATTCGCTGCTGTAAAGTGAATTCTCACTGTTCCGATTACCTTCTTTAATATCAGAAACATTGCTGTAACAACCCTCGAAAATAAACTGCATTTCGCCATAATGAGTTGGTCTGCCATTCATCTCTTTTGAAATTTTGCCGAAGAAATTGCCTGCAGTTGTAAATTTAACGGCTGGATAGTCAGACATTTTATCAAGTTGATGCACCATGTCAATGTTTGCGCGAGTCGGACCTCCTCCATGGTCGCCTACACCTGTTATTTGTAATAACCGATGTTTATCAGGTGTAATCTTTTTTAATTCGTCCTTCAATTTTAGGGTGATGTCACCATTATAAGTATCATTTGCATAACACAATACTTTTGATGAATCGCTACCTACCCACCAAAACGAACCTTTGAATGGTTTACAGCGATGGAAATAAAAGTAATCAATATCAGCCTGTTTAAGAATTTGAGGCATCTGTGAGATATGGCCGAAATTGTCGGGTAGCCAACCTATTTTTGCCATAAGTCCGAAACGATTTTGGAAATAACGCTGACCTAAGAGAAAAGAGCGGCTTATTGCTTCGCCGGATGAAAGGTTCATATCACCTTCTGTCCACATTCCACCTGCAAGTTCAAGTCGTCCGGCCTTAACATATTTCTTTACCATTTCGAGTAAAGGAGGGTCAACTTTTTCGACAAAATTGTAAACTGCTGCCTGACTTTGCAGCATGGTATAATCGGGGAATTCGTCCATAAAAGCAACAGTTTGCCTTAGGTTATCATTGCACATATTCATCGTTTCCGAATATGTCCAAAGCCAGTTCATATCCATGTGAGCATGACCCACAACATGAATAGTATCTTCTTTCGGTGCTAAAGCAGTCTCGCGCTTAGCATTTGATCCTTTTTCAACTGCAAGAGACCAAAAAGGTAAACAAATCACCAATAAAATAATAATTGCTAATGTGTTAGTAAAAAGAGTCTTCATAATTTTTATTTTAAGATAAATATGTAAATCAGACATTAAATTCATTAACTGCTTCAAACATTGCCACAATATTTTCGGGAGGTACATCTGGCATAATATTGTGAACCGTAGTAAAAACAAAACCACCTCCAACACTGAATACTTCAAGATTATGCTTAACGTGATCCTTTACTTGCTGTGGAGTTGCCCTGTTCAATATACTTTTGGTATCAACACCACCGCCCCAAAAAGTAATATCACGACCGAACTCATTTTTCAATCGTTCAGGTTCCATATTTACAGCATTAATCTGAATAGGGTTCAATATTTCAAAACCTGCTTCGATTAATTCGGGGATAAGCTCATAAATACCTCCGCAACTATGCAACATTGTGTGCATGGAAGAATTAGCTTTTACATAATCGCAAAGCATAGTGTGCCGTGGTTTGAAAAACTCGCAATACATTTCGTTTGAAATAAAGGGGCCGTTGGTTGTTCCCAAATCATCGCCGAATTTAATAATATCAATAACATCACCAACTGCATCACAAGTTTTTTGAAGAGTACTTAAATGACTTTCCATAAGTGCATCGAGAAAAGTATGAACACCTGACGGATCTGCCAGCAAATCAATCAGAAAATTATCCATTCTTCGGATAAAGGTGCCCCATTCAAATAGATTACATCCAATGCCGAGGAGCAGTGCTTTATCGGTACTCTTTTTTAATTCGATAGTTTTTTCGCGAAGCATCTTCCAGAAATCCTTTTCACTTGCCCAATCCCAGGGAGTAAAACCAAAACCTCCCCAGATGGTTCGTTTCATATCGTTGGCAAGATTCTTATAATCCAATGGATATCCTTCTGCGTAAGGGAAAATTGTCTGATCGAAAAATGTTGCTCCAACAGGCATCCTTCCAATTACTTCACCACTGGTTCCATAAGTAATATGTGAACCATCCTGAAGCTTATGAGCATTAAACCATGAGGGATAAAGTGCCTTATGTCCGGAAATTATTTCAAGCGTATGCCAGTAATCTTCGCTTGTATTGAAGTGCCTGCCAATATCAAGCACGTCAACACCAAAATGATCCAATAATTCCATTTCAGGTTGTGCAACTTCCTGTATAACATCGTAAACATGAGTCTTAAGATGTGTTTTCCCAAGATATTTCAGTAGGTTTTGATATGCAACCACCGACAAACCTGAACTTGGTGTTGCCCCCAGATCGATGGGAATTCTGTCAGGTTGCCTGTGATTGATGGCTGCAATTATTCGTTCACGTGAATTCATATTTGCTAATTTATTTTATTCAGTTTTTGAACCCCAATTTTTATTTGGCCGATCTCCCATTACCAACTGAAGCTCACCTCCATTAGCAATATCGGAATGACTTATAAAAGGACGGTTTAATTCTTCGCCGTTAAGTGTGGCCGACTGTATATACTTGTTCTTTTTAGAACAATCTTTTGCCAGTACGGTGAAACTTTCACCATTGGGAAGTTGGATTTTTATTGATTTGAAAAAAGGACTGCCTATTGCATATTCGCCGCTTCCGGGAGTAACAGGATAGAAGCCCATAGCCGAAAATACATACCATGAGCAAAGTCCGCCACCATCTTCATCACCGGGAATACCTAACGGACGATCATCAAACCACATATCCATGATTTCGCGAATCCTGCGTTGTGTTTTCCAGGGTTGTCCTGCATAATTATAGAGATATGGGATATGAAAAGATGGTTCGTTGCCGGTAACAAACATGCCGTTCAAGCCGGTAGCATCAGGAAACTGACCCATAAACTGCCATTTCGAGATATGAGTTGGTTCGTTAAAAAGTGCATCAACACGTTTTACAAATGAATCATTGCCGCCTAAAAGGTTTATCAGGTCAGGAATATCCTGTTGAACGCTAAAATTCCATGTCCATGCGTTGTTTTCGGCATAATACGACCTGCTTCCAACCCCTCCCGACAATTGTGGATCAAAAGGCTCAACCCATTTCCCATTAGCCATTTTAGGTGCCATAAACCCGGTTGCAGGGTTAAAAACATTCCGGTAATTCTTCGCCCGTTTCATAAAATAGTCGTAATCATCACTTTTCCCCAAAGCTTTGGCCAGTTGAGCGAGACACCAGTCATCGTAACTGTGTTCAAGTGTAAGTGCCACAGCCTGACGTTTTTCAAAACCATTCACTATTGAGATTGATTCAGTGCTATCTTCTGGCAATGCAGGATACCATCCATTTTTAAGGTAAAAACTATCAAGAGAACACATTGGGCCGGTTCGCCACGGTAACATGGTTCCTTGAGTTGCATTCTTTTTTAAACCTTCATAAGCTTTTTCAATTGAAAAATTCGTTACACCTTTTTGAAAGGTATCCCAAATAAGAGCAGCAGAATGGAAGCCAATCATTGCAGGAAAATCGCCATAAAATTGCGGAAAACCGGGCATCCAGCCACTTTGCTCATACATACGGGTATAAGATTCAACCATATCGGCTTGCTGCGATGGATTGAGGATTAACATAAGCGGATGAAGACTGCGATAAGTATCCCAAAGCCAATCGTCAACAAAGAAAGGTCTCCCTCCGTCATCATGAATTTTCTTGTCGTAACCGCTAAAATATCGGCCATCTTCCGAAATATTTACCATTCGCTCCATTGAACGGTAAAGCGAAGTGTAAAAAATCCGCTTTTCGCGTTCAGTTCCACCCTCTACCTTGATCTTTCCAAGTTCGTTTGCCCAAATTTTATAACTTTCGTCTTTGACAGATTCAAAGCTTTTATCTTGCATTTCCTTATGAAGATTCGCAGCAGCCTGTTTTTCATCAATATATGAAATACCTATACGTACTTCAATTGGATTCTCTGTTGCCTTAAAACCAACATACAAGCCAATTCCATTACCTGCAATTTCGGATTCAGCTTTGATATCACCGGAAACAAACGACCCCGATTTGTCAAAAGATTGGCTAAATTCTGCATAAAAATACTGTCGGGTTTTTTCTGATTCCTCCCACCCCTGAACAACATTATTTCCTATTACTTTAAAATTAGCTTTACGGCCAGAACGAATGATAACGTTGTTTGAATCTTTGCTATTATATTTAAAACGATAGATCACAGCACGTTCGGTAGTAGTCCAATCGGCTTCAATGTTGGAATCCTCAAGCAAAACTTTGTGGTACCAGGGATGAACCTCCTCCTGATCGTGGTCATACAACGATGCGTAATCATTTCTGCTAATAATAAGCCGACCACTGACAGGCATAAGCTCTGTAACGTGCCCATTTCGATAAGCTGGCATATTCAGGGCAAATCCATAAATTTTATCACTCAGATAACGGTCATTTAATCCGGGTTTTGTGACCGGAAATACACGAACCATACTGTGAGGCCGATGCACTGTGGGATTTTTTGTTGTCAATAAAGGAGCTACACCACCAATATTAGGATCAACATACATGGAAACATCCTTGCTATCGCAGGCATTCAATAAAATCAGTGCAAGCCAAAGAAAACCGATTACATATCTCATATTCAAATTATTGAAGAGTTTATTCTAAGAAAACAACACGATTTTTTAATATTGAAAATATCCTCATTCTATTTTTAGGCTTTAAATACAAACCGGTACTTCATATCGTCTTCAAACCACATGACGAAATTGGTTCCCCAAACATTGTTGTGAAGGCAAAAATGGACACCTTCATTCGCTTCCGGCAAGCGATTATCAAAATTGAGAAAATTACGCTCTCCTGGTGCTACTAATGGCGTATCCAAAGATGCGATGGAACACTTATTCGTATTACTATCAAACCGTACACCTTCCTTAACTGCATGTAATTTTCGGTTACCATTTTTAATAACATCTGTGGAGTTAACTGATTGTCCCATCTTGTCTATTATCCATTCGCCATTTTGAACCAGCGGTATGAATGAAAACCAAGAAGCCTCAGGAAGCCGGTAAGCCGGTTTGTTAAACCACTGAAGGGTAACCTGCAGCTCTTTGCTTTTATTTGGAAGAAACAATTCAACTGTAATATTCCGTGGACTTCCGCCAACAGAGTTACCTTTTTCGTCTGCAACTACCAAATCAAGTAACAGGTAATGTCCATTGTCATTCTTCTTTATGAATGTTTCTTTCAGTGATGGCATCCAGATTCGGGATACGGCATGGGCTACTTCCTGCCCTGTTTTTCCAAAATCATCAATAGCCCAGGATGGTTTTTGTGTCAGATACTGGTTCTGAAATCTGTCGAAATCGCCTTTTGAAAAAGTCTGGTACGAAAAAAGGCACAGTGGGTTTTTCTCATTTGCCCAATCATTGCCAGTCTCCTTATCTGTGAATCTTATAATACTGCCTGTTACTTTGTCTATTTTTAGTTTGAAGAAACGAGTATCAATTTCATTTCCAAGGTTACTTATTCTCGTGAAATCTGATTTCTTAACCGGAACAGGTTTCAGTCTCAGTAATTTTTCTTTTACTTCTGCTGCTTTTTCGTTCGGAAGTTGAGCTATGGAATTATTGATGTATTCTCTTTTTTCATTCCATGATTCTTCCATTAACTTAAAGTTTGGTTTCGATCGGGCTGCTTTAAAGTCCTCCGGTTTGTAAATATCCCAATCTTTAAGGAATGTTTTTACATCCAGCCCCCAGGTATGCTCGGCTACCATGAGCAGCGGAATACCAAAAGCCAGATCCGTAGCATCTCCGAACTGAAGCGTTTTATCTTTTAACCATTTGTTTCGTAATCGGGATATTTCCCTGAATTTTGAAATCTTTAAAGGATCGCTACCAGCACCATGAATCCAGGTATCGCCTAATTCCTGAGTTACAACGGGTAACTGTTTTCTAATCAACGAAATATCCCCGGCAACGGCGTTAAAAGTGGATGCCGACACCTCAGCGTTAGGGAATTGCCTGCGCAAGTCG
>CAILKW010000142.1 GCA_903834845.1 uncultured Bacteroidia bacterium
CGTTGTTTATCAAAATAATAAATACCCCATCGAGTTAAAAATAATGTATTCAAAATCGGTCGTGCAGGAAGGTTTGGTGCAGCTTGGCAATTATATGACCACCCTCGGTGAAAAAACAGGCTGGTTGGTTATCTTTGACAGGGGCAATAAAAGAAGTTGGGACAAGAAAATATTCTGGAAAACTGAAATATCGGGAGGGAAGGTAATAAATATAGTTGGTTGCTAATTAACAGTAAATCAACAAACCATAATTTTACAAATTTCTTTTTTGAACCTTTTTTCGTTTTTTCTTATGATTTTAGTGACAAAGTAGTTTTTCTACTCATTATTTTATATTTTTGTCGGGTCAAAAAGACAGATTTCAGAGAAATCAAACCTGTTCAGACCTTAACAAAAATGGGACTGAAGGGGCGAAGCAGTGTAAGAGCACCACAGACGCAGTTCGTAACACGCTAAATATCAATCAATAACAAATATGGAACAACTCAGAGAATATCAACACAGTAACAAGCACCATCGCTTAACTATGTCCACAGATTTCACAGATTTCCACAGATAAATAAAAAACTCTGTGTTCATCTGAGTAATCTGTGGACAAAATATTCAAACTAATCATTTAGTAATTGATAATAATCCTTCCATGAAACAATCTAACCAATCACAACCAAATCCGGATTACCTTGTGTTAGGTTCAGGTATCAATGGGTTAGCCAATACCAAAGAACTAAACAATAGATTTCCAGAGGCTAAAATTGCATTATTGGAAAAGTAACATGATGTGGCCGAGCTCAGTAGCTGGCGAAATAGCGGAGTTCTTCATGCCGGTACTATGTATATAGCCGATTCTTGAAAGGCAAAATTAAGGAGAGTTGATAGGGAATATTGTAGTAAATCAGCCTGCAATAATGCATCAGGTCATTTATTTAACAAATAGCTAAGGCGGGTAACCAAGACCAGTAGATTTCAGCAGGTTATGCAGGGCATGAATTACAAATCCGTGCCAGCTGGTTTAAAACTCGGTTTTGATCATGGTAATAACAAATAGTTAAGCATAGTTTATTTGATTACTAATTGTGAAGAATCATCTTAATACTAAGAGAAATGAATAAATATGAAATTATTCTTTATTGGAGCCGTGAAGATGACAGGTTTATTGCCGAAGTGCCTGAATTACCCGGCTGTATGGCTGACGGTGAAAATCAGATAGAAGCTCTTAAAAACGCAAATTTGGTTATAGATGAATGGATTGAAACTGCTATCCACACAAAGCGAAATATACCTATACCAAAAGGTAGGCTTATGTTTGCTTAGGTATCAGATTTGGTTTGTGCAATAGATTTTATATCTATTTATAACAAAAAAATGAGGTTAAACAATTCTATCATCAATTTCTTTAAACAGGCTTTTGAAAAAGAGATTCCGGGAGCAAAAGTTTATCTGTTTGGGTCCAGAGCAAATGATTCTGCTTTTGGCGGAGATATTGATCTGATGGTACTTACGCAAAATCAAGTTGACAAAAGGTTATTCAGGGCGATACGGATTGAATTCTACAAAAAATTTGGATGGCAGAAAATCGATCTCGTAAATTTCACTTTTGACGACCATTCTATATTCAGGCAGCTGATAACAACCAATGCTGTTGAACTATGACAAATAACAAAGACCAACTTCTCCTCCTAATGCTTCAATCCGAATGGGTACTGCTTCAGGCATCACTGAAAACCCTTATTCAATCTGTTATAAAATGTAAAGCAATCGGAATAAAATCTGAATATTCTTTCGAAGAATAAGAGTCCGTTGATTCGCTTACATCAAAATTTAACAGAACTTCGGACCTGTTTACCCAAAAAATAATCCGTACAACATGGATGTTGCTTCACGAACCGTTCGTGCCGTTTATTGATATGATGAATGGAGGAGAGAAAAATGGAATACTGCGTTCTTCTGATCAAATGATCGGAATTAGAGATATGCGTAATCAAATTGCCCACGAATACATTCCAGAAGTAATCCGTGACCTTGTTCCAGAAGTGATTGAACTTACCAATCAATTATCAGAAAATATAACTTGTTGTCGTGATTTTCTGGAAGAAAGGAAATGGATAGATTGAATTTATTGATATAGGAAAATACACGCAATTTATTACCATGCAAGTTCAGTACAGTCAAATAAAATCATATTTACATGGGAGGCAGACCATGCAAACTGAACAATATGAGGAAATTCGTTTATCCGAATTGAATAATACTATTGAGATACTTCGAAAATATTTTACGAATAAAGTGGGTAAAGTATATATTTTTGGCTCAATTTGTCATAAAGGCTGTTTCCTTAGCAATTCGGATATAGATATTGCTGTTGGTAATTTTCAGGGAAATAGAATTGATTTATATTGCGAGCTTTCAATACTATTCAAACGTGAAATAGATTTGGTCTTTCTGGAAAAAACCAATATTAAAGACTATATTTTAAATGATAGCATTCAGATTATTTAATAATGGAAAAAATAAAAATACTTGTCGCATTTATTAGCAGGCAACTAAGGACAATTGAAAATCTAAAAGCCGCCATACTAAATCTCGATTTAAACGATTACAACCA
This sequence comes from uncultured Bacteroidia bacterium, assembly GCA_903834845.1. Lineage (GTDB taxonomy): Bacteria > Bacteroidota > Bacteroidia > Bacteroidales > Prolixibacteraceae > JAAFHB01. The sequence goes on from CAILKW010000142.1 coordinate 2,603, forward strand.
ACAATATGTATTTGCGTTGAAAACGCAACAACTCTATACCGCTGTTGAAGATTTGCTTAAATCTATTGCTGTTACATTTGAAAATAATATTGATTCGGCACAGAGTTATCATATTGAACTACTTAATCGAATGAAATTAGATATAAAAAACATTCGGCCTGCCGTTATATCCGATGATTCTTTTAAAATACTAAATAAACTCAGAGCTTTTCGTCATTTTGTACGTCATGCTTACGATTATGAATTAGATAAGGACGAATTATTGCTCTTGCAAAAAAAGATGGGTGAGTCTTTTAAACACGTGAACAACGATATTGGTATTTTTCTAAATTTTCTGGACGAACTATTAAAAACAGACATTTAAAGAGCGTTTTGCAAAAAAACGTCCTGTTATAAATTAGTAGGAAAGATCATGTTTACATTATAGTAAAAGCCGCGGTAAATCACAATAGCAACATTGAACTATCAAAACGATAGGTAGCACAACCCAATCTGAATTACCTTGTGATAGGTATCGGTGTTATTGGACTATCCATTGCCAGATAACTAAACAATAGATTTCCTGAGGCTAAAATTTCATTATTGAAAAAGTAACATGATGTGGCATAATAGAAAATGGAAAAAGTAATCACTCAAAAAAAAAGTAACCCTGCATTCAATGCGATAATTCTTTTAGCTAACTTGGATGAATTAAGAAAACAAGCACGGCAAAAGATCGCGTAATATTTGACAGTTGTGTTTTGATAAAAGCATTCAGGAGAGATGCTGCTGCAAAAAGCAATCTGAAAGTAATAATCCATCGTACAGCATATTCAGTAAATTGATTCAGTACCATATTCCCTGATTGCAGCAACCTCAATAATAACTAATTACCCTTTAATGACTTATAACAAAAAAAAATTTGAATTTATTGAAAGAATGATTTTTTACAAATAAGTGAGATTTTACAATAAAAATAACTCCATGTATCTCTGTGATAGTATAATCTGTGTTAATATTTGACGTTTATAAATATGTTTTAGATATAGTTAATTTATAACACTTTTTTACCATATTGGAGCATCATTAAAAGATTTGGGCAAAAAATGGTTCGCCTTCTCTAAAATCAACCTTGATGTTGCAGAAATGTTAGCTAAATTGGAAAAGCCAAAATTATTTCAAAGACTTAATTATTAATAAATTAGGAAATTATAATCCTTGTGCAAGGTTGAAGTTACAAATATCGGAGATTAAAATTCAATTACAAATAAAATAGTTTTGAAATTGAAATTTTCTTTATGCCTTTGTGCTTTTTAGATATTCCAGCGACCCAAACAAATGGAATCCATAAGCCGTCCGGAATATAAACTTGATTACATTTTTCTTAAAAGTCTTCTCATAAACAAGTATAATCGTTGGCAGTTTTCAAAATAGGGTTTAATACCAGATTGCCGAGGAATATTATCGCAGACTTTATCAAATGAAATCAGAACAAATCCAACAACTTATCAAGCAGGGAGAAGGTTTATCTGTTGAGTTTAAAAAAGCCAAAGATGAGCTTCCTTTAAATTTGTTTGAGACTGTGTGTGCATTTCTTAACAGAAATGGAGGTACCATCCTACTTGGCGTAAAAGATGATATAACAATAGAAGGTGTAAACCCTCAAAAAGCAGATACTTTTTGCAAAAATATCGCAAATTTAAGTAACAATCCTCAAAAACTATTTCCCACATTTTTATTGGATGCCAGCATTGTTGAATATAATGGAAAAACTTTAATTTATATTTTAGTTCCCATCTCTTCGCAGGTGCATAAATGTAATAATAATATTTACGACAGAAGTTCTGATGGAGATTTTGAAATATCATCAAGCGAACAGATCAAAAACCTTTACATTCGTAAGAGTACCTTGTATTCGGAAAACACTATCTACCCATATTTATATGAATCTGATTTTGATAAAGGTATTGTTGAAAGAGTAAGAAAAATAATTAAGGTTCAGCGTCCCGAACATCCATGGAATGAACTTAATAATGACGAATTTTTTAAAACCTCAGGTCTGTATCGAAAAGATTTCGCATCTGGATTAGAGGGATTTACTATGTCTGCACTATTACTTTTCGGAAAACCAGAAACCATAAGTAGTGCTTTACCTCACTTTAAAATTGATGCTTTGCTAAGAGTTAAAGATATTGAGAGTTATGATGATCGCGAAAATATCCGTTGTAATTTAATTGATGCCCATGACAAACTAATGCAATTTGTTGCAAAGCATTTGCCAGACAAGTACTATCTCGAAGGCACACAACGAATTTCGCTAAGAGATACCATATTTAGAGAAATAGTAACAAATTTGTTAATCCATCGCGAATACACAAATGCATTCCCCACTACATTTATCATATATCTCGATCGTTTAATAGTTAAAAATGCAAACAGGCCACATACTTATGGTCAATTGTTGCCAACAAAGTTTGAGCCGTTTCCAAAAAATCCTCATATTGCTCAGATTTTCACTCAAATGGGAAAATCGGAAGAGCTTGGAACAGGTATAAGAAAGGTGTACAAATATTCCAAGGCATATTCGGGAAGTGATGAAATTTTGTTTGAAGAAAATGATGTGTTTATAACTGTAGTGCCTCTCAATAATATTTCTCATTTTGATAATGTTACTGATAATGTTACTGATAAAAGATTACAAACCATATTAAATGAACTATCATTAAACTCGCAAATCTCTTATGAACAACTTAGTAAAATTTTGGGTGTTGTTAGAATGACAATATATAGAGATATAGAAAAACTTAAAAAAGAAGGGAAAGTGAAACGAATAGGATCAGCTAAAGCTGGCCATTGGTACGTAGTTGAATAGTCAGGATAATTTCAGGAATACTATCCTATAAAATATATAGACTTAAAAACAAATTTACCCCGTAATGAAGGCATTTTTAATGATGGACAAATATTTGACGCTTATAAATATGTTTTAGATATAGTTAATTTATAACACTTTAATGCACAACATCCTAAATCGAGGTAAAAGTGTTTTCAAAATCGCACGATAGGTTTTTGATTATTGACAATAAAACAGTTTACCATATTGGAGCATCGTTAAAAGATTTGGGCAAAAAATGGTTCGCCTTCTCTAAAATCAACCTTGATGTTGCAGAAATGATAGCTAAATTGGAAAAGCAAAAATAACAAAAACACAACACCAATCTAAGAAAGCAAATCAGCTATAATATACAATTTTGTTATTAGAAGGCAATGGAAACTCAATTGAGTATTTCAGCAAAATGGAAAAAGAAACGCAATAATATATCTCTGGAACTGAATGGGAGCTATCTCAAGTTTAGTTATATTTCTAATGTTTACTGTTCTTTAGATGAAAGACTTACAGTTATACGATAATATTAAACGTAAAATTATCACGTTGCGCGGCACTGAAACAATTTTAGATAGAGATTTATCAGTAATGTATGGGGTTGAGACACGCGCATTAAAACAAGCAGTAAAGAGAAATATTACTCGCTTTCCGGATGACTTTATGTTTGAACTTAGAACAGATGAAATTGATTTTTTGGTATCACAATCTGTGATACCATCGAAGAGTTATTTTGGAGGTTCAAAACCTTATGCTTTTACTGAACAGGGTGTTGCAATGCTTTCTTCAGTGTTAAATTCACAAACAGCTATTCAGGTTAGTATCCAAATAATGAAAGCTTTTGTGTTTGTGAGGTCTATCCTCAATGTAAATTACAATTTTTTCAAACAATTATCTAACTTAGAACAGAGACATACTGACCTTGAAATAAGCACTAACATTCGGTTTGACGAAGTTTTTAAGGCCATTTCTTCAAAAAAAAATTTGGCTGATCAAGGCATTTTTTACGATGGACAAATATTTGACGCTTATAAATTTGTTTCAGATATAGTTAAATCAGCAAATAGCACTATTGACTTGATTGACAATTATATAGACGAAAGTGTATTAACCTTACTTTCAAAAAGAAATATAACTGTAAAAGCGACCATTTATACCAATAAAATATCGAAGCAATTAACCTTAGATTTAGAACGCTTTAATGCTCAATACCCGAAAATCGAGGTAAAAGTGTTTTCCAAATCGCACGATAGGTTTTTGATTATTGACAATAAAACAGTTTACCATATTGGAGCATCATTAAAAGATTTAGGCAGAAAATGGTTCGCCTTCGCTAAAATCAACCTCGATGTTGCAGAAATGTCGGCTAAATTGGAAAGGCAAAAATAACAAAAACACAGAACCCGTCAATGAAATAAATCCGGCTATGATACCTAAATTTGCAAGCAATATGGTGAAATTACCAGCATATCCGACCATACAATGGATATTACTGTACCCGTAGCTTCCACGGTATATGGCTCAATGTTAATTGAAAAATACTTTACAACAGATTGCACCATTTGTGGTACTGATTCATTTTTATTATCAAAATGACCAAGAATTTACAGACATGGTAAAGGCAGTCCTTGAAACAGAGGTAGCAATTGCAAAAATAGACAGTACGCTTACGGACAGAATGTTGAAAAGCTTTAAGTTTTCGCGATCGCTTTGTGTAGTTCATGAAATAAGTCAGGGAAGTTATCACTGAAAAGAATGTAAGAATCAATAGGTCAAGTTAAGGGAAGCATCAATAGTATTTTCCAAAGGTACTGGAGAAAATCGTAAGAGGATATGGAAAGAGGTACTCCATTGAGAGATAGTGATATAAATTGCCCATAGAGAAGAATTTGATTCTTTCATTTGCCAAGAATTTTAGGCAACTTCATTTAATTCCAAATCGTTGTTCCGATTGATCCCCACTAAAAGATGAAACCATCACTAATAAATTAACATAAATAAATATCATGACACTGACATTGGTAATTAAAAAAGGTAAAAATGGATACCTGATTGGGCAGTTAAAAGAATTACCGGAAGTTTTTACGCAAGGACTTTCAGTTGAAGAGGTAAAAGAGAACATAGTTGATTCGTTAGAAATGTACCTCGAAGATATGCGTGAGAAATATCAACCCGAAGGGGAAATGATACAGGAAAAGGAATTAATCTTCGCGTAATTCATGAAGAGGAACAAATTTATCCAATATCTGAATGAACATAACTGTGGTTTCATAAACCATGGAAGTAAACACGATAAATATATGAATCATGTCAACGGCAAAAGAACAAATATTCCGCGTCATCCCGACATTGATGATGATCTTTGCCGGTTGATATGCAAACAACTAGAAATTCCTAAGCTGAAGTGACGAAAAACATCATTAAATACCTGCAAACTTTATCAACTTCATAGTTGAGCATTATTTAACTCTTCAAGAGTTTTTTCTTCTTTATTTACTCTTTCTCAAAAAAAAAATTCGTTTATACACAGTTTTCTCCTTTGGAGAAAAAAACTTGAAAGGATTTCATAAGTAACTTAAATACAATTATGAGAGCATGTATTTTTTAACCAATATAATGCCAAATAACCTTAGATTTAGAACGCTTTAATGCTCAATACCCGAAAATTGAGGTAAAAGTGTTTTCCAAATCGCATGATAGGTTTTTGATTATTGACAATAAAACAGTTTACCATATTGGAGCATCATTAAAAGATTTAGGCAAAAAATGGTTTGCACTCTCGAAAATCAACCTTGATGCCGCTGAGATGATAGCTAAATTAGAATAAAAACAAAAGATATTTAAAAAGGAACACCGATTTTGTCTAAACTAATCAAATAGATTTTTCAATTACCAAAATGCAAACAATTATAAAACGCTTACCAATAGCTAAAACAGAAATTAAAGAATTAATAGAAGGCAATTTTTGTTATGTTGATAAAACAAAATTTATAAAAGATTTGCTCGATGACGGTCATGGATATTACTTTTTATCTCGTCCACGTCGCTTTGGAAAATCTTTATTAATTGATACTATACGTGCCGCTTTTGAAGCTGAAAAAGAAATTTTCAATGGACTGTATATAGAAAATAATTGGGACTGGTCAATAAAATATCCGGTTATTACGATTAGTTTTGGTGCCGGAACAGTTGACACTAATGATCAACTTGAAATACGACTAAATGAATTATTAAATAGAAATATTGATAATAATAAAATAGAAATTAAAAATGTCTCTATTCCCGGCAGATTTGAAGAACTCATAAAAAAACTCTTCGATAAATTCAATTTGCCGGTAGTAATATTGATTGACGAATACGACAAACCTATTCTTGATAATATCACCAATGAAAATGCAAATAAAATAAAAGAAGGACTAAGCAGTTTCTATTCTGTTTTAAAAGATGCAAGCAAATATCTTAAATTTGTTTTTTTAACAGGAGTTTCAAAATTCAGTAAAACAAACATTTTCAGCAAATTAAATAATATAACTGACATTTCGCTTGTTCCAAAATATGCAGATATTTGTGGTTATACACAAACCGACTTAGAAACTACCTTTGCGGATTATTTATACAATGTGGACTTGGAAAAAGTAAAAAATTGGTATGATGGGTATAATTTTTTAGGAAGTAATTTATATAATCCGTATGACGTTTTATTGTTTTTGTGGGAAAAAAGATACCGTTGTTTTTGGTTCGAAACAGGTACACCAACTTTTTTACTTGAACTTATAAAAAAACGAAATTACTATGTTCCCAATTTAGAAAGAATTCAAATCTCGGAATTTGAAATGGGTGAATTTGATATTAACAATATTAAATTAGAGATCCTATTATATCAAACGGGCTATCTGACCATTGAGAAATTGGAAGAAATAAACGAAAACTATATTTATACCTTAAAAATACCCAATAAAGAAGTTAGAAAAGGACTTAACGAATATTTATTAACTGCTTTTTATGCTTCAGGAGTTAATGCTTACGAACGCACAAATGTTTCATTAATATTGAGCAAGGCATTAAACCAACATAATTTGGACGACCTAAAACTTGCATTTACAACTCTTTTTGCCGGAATACCAAATAATTGGTACACAAACAATAATATTGCTCAATACGAAGGCTTTTATTGCTCTTTATTTTATGCTTTTTTTGCTGCACTTGGTGTGGAGATAAAAAGCGAAGACACCACAAATAAGGGACGCATAGATTTTACGATAATAACACAAACAGCTATATTTATTTTCGAAATAAAAATGAAACACATAAATAAAAAAGCTCTTGCACAAATAAGAGAACGGCAATACCATCAAAAATATTTATCTGAAAAAAAAGATATTTATCTGATAGGTTTAGAATTTGACGAAACGGATAAAAATATTTCTACTTTTGAATATGAGAAGGTCATAGTATAAAATATATAACAATATATTTCGATTTGGAAAGTGTAATAACTTTTTCGTTAGCATAAGAGAGCATCATTAAAAGATTTGGGCTAAAAATGGTTCGCCTTCTCTAAAATCAACCTTAATGTTGCAGAAATTTTATCAATATTAGAAAAACAAAACATTTAATAATATCGGATGAATAAAACTAATTTCTCGGAGAATGGTGCAGAACTATTCACGAAAGGAACAATGGGAAATATTGGATGCCAATGTAATGCCTTATCATTGGGAAGGTAAATCCAAATTTAACCACGACGCAAAATTCCTAAGTTCATATTATGAGGAAATACTAATATTGGTGTCTTCTAAACTTAATGAGATTCATTGCACCAATAAAGGTCTTCGTTATTGGAGAATTTTTATAGGGCCATGGTTGGCTTACTTTATTCAGATGCTGTTCGACAGATGGGAAAGTATTCATCATGCAATTGAAAAATAAGACTAAGGTGGAACTGTTGTATTGGAATTTGAGGAAGGCTCCTTCGTACCAAACGACATGAATGATTTTATTAAACTTTTTACTGAAGATAATTGGAATCATGAAATTTTCGGAATAATTCTTAAACAATATACAAAAACCAATTGCATTATTCAAAAACCATCGCACGTAGAATACACCGGTAGTTTATCCAAAAAACAATCAATAAAAAGATACACTAAAAAACAAACACGATCTTTTCTTTCTAAAATTGCATCAACATTTAAGAGGGATACCGATATGTTTTTAATAAACACTTATTTACCACTATATTTGGAAATATTGTTGCAGATTAAACTTGGACAGGTACCTCAGTTATGGAAATCCAACATCACACCTGTACGAACAAAACCAAATTTTAATTAACGGAATTGGGCTTTAAAGCATAATATGGATTCTCCTTTCGATGATTTTGTTAACCGTTTAATTCCAAAACATATTCCTGCAGTATTCTTAGAAGGATATAAAGCCATTGTCAAGCAAACGGATGAATTATTGTGGCCCCAAAACCCAAAGGTTATCTACACAAGTAATGTATTATGGCATGATAGCGTTTCAATGGCATATACAGCCGAAAAAACTGAAAATGGAGCCGGACTTTTATATGGACAGCATGGCGGCTTTTACGGCTCGGCTCTTTACAGTTGGGCAGAAAGACATGAAATTGAAATAAGTGATAAGTATTTAACATGGGGTTGGGATGAATTATTACAACCGAAAATAATTCCAACCGGTGTTTTAAAAACTGCCTCCTGGTACAATAATGCTGTTGATTTAAAAAAAAATAAAACAAAAAAGCTCTTATTAGTACTGGTATCCACATCAATGTAAAGCTACAGAATTGATAGCGATCCTAAATCCGCAGAATTGATTCAACGTTTTGAGGAACACTTTCTATTTGTGAAATCGCTCCCAAAAACAATACAAAATCAAATCACTGTTCGGCTTCATAGAAATGAATATGGATGGTATATTGATAAACGGTGGAAAGATCAATTTTCAGATATTGTATTGGATGATGGTACTTCGAATATGGACCACCTTATGAGAAACAGCCGAATATTCGTCTATACATACAACTCAACCGGATATTTAGAATCCTTATCTTGGAATATACCAACACTAATTTTTTGGAATTTAGATTCAAGTCCCCTGAGAGATGATGCAATGCCTTATTATAACAGGCTTAAAGAAGCAGGTATATTTCACCAAACCCCTCAATCTGCTGCTGCAAAGGTGGCTGAAATCTGGGATGTTGTACCAACATGGTGGAATCAACAGGAAATTCAGGAGGCAAGAGAGTTATTCTGTTATCGCTTTGCACGTACCATTAGTAATCCTACGACAGTTCTAAAAAGTATTTTGCTGTCAATTAAAGAATGATAACACAATCGCTAAAAAACGTTATGTTGCCAAACTATCTGCAAATCTTGTGGGCATGGCGGTAGGTTTGGTTACAGCTACATAAACAAAAGTCGGTCTATTGATAAACTTCGGAATAAAAAAGTTTTATAATACAAAAGATTCGTAAAATAAAGAAAATGTCCATGTCCACAGATTACCACATAAAATAAAAAAATCTGTGCTACTCTGTGTAATCGGTGACAAAAAAAAGCCGACAATATATCCACCAACATAAAAAGCAACAAAGTTATAATAATATCGTTGCAAGAGTTATCAGAAAATTAAATTACTATATGAAACAAATCGAAAAACTTAAATATTTTTTTAGTGAAAAAATAATTCTTCATCCAATTCTAATTGGAATTTTGTTCATAACAACGTCATTATATTCTAACTGGTTGATTTCTACAAGTAATAATAAATTATTTTTTATTGTATTGGTTATGGTTTTTTGTGTTGCTGTTAATAGACTATCCAGATCTTTGGTTAGAAATAGAATAAAAGCCTCACTTATCGCAACTTTATTTATTACAATTAATCTCTATTACAAGTATATTGAAAAAATATTATCTGAATTTAGCCTCTTTAAATGGTTTATGGATTTATTTATAAATGAAAGGTTTGGATGGTTTATTTTTGCTTCAATATACATTAGTTTTTTAGCTGTAGCTTTTATAATTAGCAAAACAAGAAAAAAACTTTTCAGTCTCAATCTTTACCTAAATGTGGTAATTAGCTTGTTTTTAGCTTACGAAGTCGGTAGTATAATCTTTACAAAGCCCTTCAATGTTGAATTAGTTAATACACCAAAACAGCAAGAAAAAAAATTAATTAATTCCTTGATTCTGGATAAACCCAACGTTTACTTTATAATATTAGATGCTTACACAAGCTCTGAAAGTTTAAAAAAGTATTGGGCCTATGACAATTCTTCTTTCGAAAATTCACTCACTAAAATGGGCTTTTTCGTTACACATACCAGTAAATCAGATTATGATTTTACACCTTACTGCATGGCATCATACTTAAATATGTCTTTAATAAAAGTTTATAACATCCAATTGTTATCTCAAAGATGGAATTGGCAAAAAGACCACGTTCTTAAATTAATAGAGAATAGTAGCCTTATTCAGCAATTTGTATCTTCAGGTTACAAATTTATTAATTATTCCATATTCAATATCGGAAACGACAAAGCACTTTTTTATACTCCCTTTCCAAAAGGGAATGAACCCATAGCTGTTTTTTTTCAACAAACAATTTATCCATATATCAATTATAAAATTAAACGATTCACTCAGTCCTCAGAACAATTCCCATCCTATCCAAATCTAAAATTTTTCAAGCTATTAAGTGAAAAATACCCATTGAAAAGTGAAGTTCCAAAGTTCTATTATGCGCATATTTTAATGCCACACCAGCCATTTGAATATGATGAAAACGGAAACAAAATGAGTTATGAATACAGTACTTTAATAAAAAATGATAGTTATCTAAAACTATTACGCTATACAAATTCAATGGTTATTAAAACAATACAAAATATCCTGACTAATGAAAAGAAGAAGCCTTTTATAATTATTCAAGGTGATCACGGTTATCGTTTTTTAGAAAATGTTGATACTAAAATTCAAAAAACTGAAGGTCATACAATTTTCAGTGCTTATCTCTACCCCAACGAACTTAAGATACAACTAAATGATTCAATTAAACCAATCGAGGCACTTTCATTATTATTTGATGAGAAATGATCACAAAATTTACTTACCATAAATTATTAAAAACAAATATAATTTAAAATCCAATGAAAGTTCTGATCTTAGCAGGAGGCCTTGGCTCACGGCTCTCAGAAGAAACAACCCTAAGGCCAAAACCAATGGTAGAAATTGGTGGAAAACCAATTCTTTGGCACATTATGAAAATATATTCACATTTTGGGTATAACGAATTTATCATTCTGTGTGGTTACAAAGGATATATGATCAAAGAATTTTTCTCCCATTATTTTCTTCATACATCCGATATGACAATTGACATGACAACCAATACAATTACCCATCATAATAATCATTGCGAACCATGGAAAGTAACCCTTGTGGATACAGGGCTCGACACAATGACTGGTGGGCGTATTAAAAAGGTACGGGATTATATTGGTAACGTACCCTTTATGCTTACTTATGGTGATGGTGTTGGAGATGTTGATATTTCTAAGCTGGTTAAATATCATCAATCTCACGGTAAAGCAATAACAATGACCGCTGTACAACCTGAAGGAAGGTATGGTTCTTTGGTTCTTAACGAAAATGAAGAGGTAACCTCATTTCAGGAAAAACCAAAGGGAGATGGTGCATGGATCAATGCAGGTTATTTTGTTTGCCAACCTGAAGTATTCGACTATATTCCAGATGGAGATCAAATTATTTTTGAACGAGAACCTTTGGAAGGTTTAGCAAGTGCCTGTCAACTTCAAGCTTATAAACATGACGGATTATGGAAACCCATGGATACCCAACGCGACAAAAGCCAATTGGAAGATTTGATTGAAAAAGGGAAAGCGCCCTGGATACGCTGGTAGCGATTACGAATTACACGAATTAAAACGAATTTTACGAACAAATTACACAGTGTCACACAGAAAAAAAAGCACCGTGTCACACAATGTAGTTAAAAAGCACTCAGTTAAACTCAGTGCTTTCACTGAGATACCTTGTTCAACGAACACTTAACATGGAAAATCTTTTTGATAGAATATTTACCAATCGCAAGGTTTTGATCACAGGGCATACCGGTTTTAAAGGATCGTGGTTGTGTTTATTATTGAATAAATTGGGTGCTGATGTTTTTGGTTATGCGTTAGACCCTCCTACTAACCCTAGTTTGTTCGTGGAAGCAAAAATTAACGAAATCATGACTTCCTTTATCGGCGATATTCGTGATTACGAAAATCTATTCAAAGTCATTCAGCAAGTTCAACCTGAAATTGTTATCCACATGGCTGCGCAACCGTTGGTTAGGGAATCATACAAGAAACCTGTTGAAACCTATGCGATCAATGTGATGGGAACAGTACACTTTCTTGAAGCATGTCGGCATACAAAAAGTGTAAAGGCCATTGTAAATGTAACAACCGACAAATGTTACGCAAATAAAGAGTGGCATTGGGGTTATCGTGAAAATGAGCCAATGGGAGGTTACGATCCTTATTCAAACAGCAAAGGATGTTCGGAGCTTGTAACTTCTTCGTACCGCAATTCGTATTTTAATCCTGCAAAATACTCCGAACATGGTGTGGCTGTCGCTTCAGCTCGTGCAGGTAATGTTATTGGAGGTGGCGATTGGGCTAATGACAGACTTATCCCAGATTTTATCCGCTCCATATCCCAAGGTGAAAAAGTAAAAATCCGCAGTCCTTTTGCAATTCGTCCATGGCAACATGTATTAGAACCTTTAACAGGCTACCTTACTTTAGCTGCAAAACTATTTACCGAAGGCGTAAAATATGCCGAGGGGTGGAACTTCGGACCCGATGATGAAGATGCCAAAAACGTGGAGTGGATCACATTAACAATCTGCGAACTTTGGGGTGAGGGTGCCTCTTTCAGCATCGACAAAGACCCTCAGCTCCACGAGGCCAATTACCTGAAACTAGACTGTTCAAAATCTAAAGCCGAACTGGATTGGACTCCCAAATGGAACATCCAAACAACTTTACAATCCATCGTAGAGTGGAACAAAGCTTATTTGCGTGGTGAAAACATGCGTACAGTATCGGAATACCAAATAAATCAATATTATAACAATTAAAAACGAACCACTTCGTGTAATTCGTAATAATTCGTGTAATTCGTATAATTCGTAACAATATGTTGGCAATAAAAGCAAATTATCATAATGGCATAATTACTTTTCTCGAAGCCATGCCAGAGAAAGTAAGGAATGCACGGTTGACCATTGTAGTGGAACCGGAGGAACAGGACAATAGTTTTATCCCATCACAAGATTTTAAAAGTACACAAATTGATAGTGAAGTTGAATTTGAAGCCATGGGACTGAGTGCGCTTTTTGATGACGAAAACGATAAAAACATTAATTGGGAGGATTATTTTGGACTCAAATAAATTCAACATCGGCGAAATTGTCTTGATCGATTTCCCCTATTCTAATCTAAAAGGCTCTAAATATAGGCCTGCTGTTATCATTGGAGTAACTGACATTCAGAACGATTTAATCGTTGCATTTGTTACATCAGAAATTGAAAATTATAGTTGGAGCGAATATGCTGTTAAGTTCAGCCAGGCACATTTACAATCTGGTACAATTAAACAAGAAAGTATCATACGCTGCGACAAAATGATCACCATCAGTCCGCAACGTATTTCACTCAGAAAAGTTGGGACATTAAAGAAAACAAAAACTGCAGAAGTTCTCCGGAAATTGTCTCGAATCAGTGTCAATGGGGTAATGGAAACAATTCATGCCAAACAAGACTTTATCCCTGGCAAATCACGGGTTAATTATGCCGGACGTGTATTCGATGAGAAAGAAATCAACAACGCTGTCAATGCTTCTCTTGATTTCTGGCTCACTGAAGGACGTTTCTCTGAAGAATTCTCCGAAAAGATTGCAGAATTTATAGGTGTGGAACATGTATTATTGACCAATTCGGGTTCTTCAGCCAATTTGCTTGCGTTCTCGGCACTGACTTCCGAAAAACTTGGCGACAAACGATTACGTCCGGGAGATGAAGTGGTATCAGTTGCAGCCGGGTTTCCTGCTACCGTTACGCCGATTATCCAAAATGGTTTGGTTCCTGTGTTTGTTGATGTTGAGATACCTACCTACAATATTGATGTAGAGATGATGCGTAAAGCGATCACGCTTAAAACCAGATGTATCTTTATTGCACATACCTTGGGGAATCCATTCAATATCGATGCCGTAATGCAATTGGCCAAAGAACACGATTTGTGGGTAATCGAAGACAATTGCGATGCATTTGGAAGTGAGTACAACGGTAAGAAGACGGGATCTTTTGCTCATCTTTCAACCATATCCTTCTATCCTGCCCATCATATCACCACAGGCGAAGGAGGTGCAATTTGTACAAATGATCCTCAATTGGCTCAATTAGTTCGTGCTTTCCGCGACTGGGGACGTGATTGCTATTGTGCAGGCGGTGAAAACAACACTTGCGGCAAACGTTTCTCGCAGTTGTTTGGAAACCTTCCTTTCGGATTCGATCATAAATATGTTTATTCCGAAATTGGTTATAACCTAAAGATGACAGATATACAAGCTGCAATTGGTGTAGAACAAATCGAAAAACTACCATATTTCTGCGAACGCCGGAAAGCAAATTTTCAGGAATGGGAACGAATTTTCACGAAGTATCATGATTACTTTATTTTGCCGAAAGCAACCGAACGAGCCGATCCGGCATGGTTTGCATTTATTGTAACTCTTAAGGAAACCGCTCCTTTTAAACGTGATGATTTAACAGGTCACCTAAATGCAAAGCTAATTGAAACCCGTAATCTGTTTGCAGGCAACATCACCAAACAACCAGGCTTCATGGGCAAAAACTGGCGCATTGCCGATCATTTGAATAATACTGACTACATAATGAATAACACTTTCTTCCTTGGTACATACCCTGGACTAACGAAAGATATGTTTGATTATGCTGAAGGCGTACTCGATTCATTTGTTCAAGATTTCACGAATTAGGACGAATTACACGAATCGAAATGCCAGAGATTATCTACAAAGAAGAAAGCTACAAGATCATAGGGGCATGTATGGAAGTCCATAAAAAGCTTGGTTGTGGGTTTCTTGAAAGTGTATATTCTGAGGCACTCGAAATAGAATTTAAGAAGTCCGAAATACCCTACGAGCGTGAAAAAAAATTGCCCGTATTTTATGGAGACGTTCCGCTTAAAAAGTATTTCAAAGCCGACTTCGTTTGTTATAATTCAATCATCCTTGAACTGAAGGCAACAAAGTTTATTATTGAAGCTGATCACCGTCAAACGGTTAATAATGTAAAAGCCACCAAATTTCAACTTGGTTTGCTTATCAATTTCGGTACTCCATCATTGACCTATAAACGAATCGTCAATTAGTCTAATTCGTGTTCGTGTTATTCGTTTAAATTCATGAAATCAATGCTACAAAAAAAATATAAATCAGCTGTTGTATCCGTAATAAATCCATTCTCAGGTATCTATACTTTGGAAATTAAATCCTTGGGAAACAAATTCAAATACTCGCCTGGCCAATTTCTTCACATTGCGATTGATTCAGATTACGATGGTACCAGCCAATGGCCCGATTCCCGATGTTTCTCGATGCAAAGCAATCCCGACGAAGAAACCATCCGGATTACTTATGCGGTAAAGGGATCATTTACCAAACAGATGGAACAAAACTTTAAAGTAGGTTCCGAAGTCTGGTTGAAACTACCTTATGGCGATTTGTTTTCCCAGCCACACAACAAAATTAATACTGTATTTATTGCTGGCGGCACAGGCATCACCCCGTTCCTCTCCCTTTTTACACACGAATCTTTCAACGAATACCTCAACCCAAAAATTTACCTCGGGTTTCGTTCCCAGTCTTACAACATATATCAGGATGAACTCGTCAGTTCGAGAAATTCGTCAAAATTCGTGAAATTGTATAACGAGGACACCGATGGAATTATTGACATCCAAAGCATCTTCAACGAGAATGGCCCGGAACCCAATTATTTTATCTCCGGACCACCGGCAATGATTAAAGCCTTCAAAAACACGCTGATCGGTAAAAAAGTTCCAGCAGGAAATATACTTACCGATGATTGGGAGTAACATTCGTGAAATTCATCAAAGTTCATTGATTTTTTTTCCCTTGATAAGGGCAACAATTCTCAATTTATTATTTCACTAACTTTGTAAAACAACAATGAAACCAGAATGACGAGCAGTGACAGAGAAATATTAAGCCAAAAACTGATTTCATGCAAAAGCTTTTGGTCTTTTAAAATACCACAGGAAATCCCTGATGATATTTTAATTGAAAAAACTCTGATATACCTTGATCTGGTGGATATTAATGTATTGTTTAAACTATTTTCATCAAAAAAGATAAAACATATTTGGCGGTCCCGTGTCGTGATTCAGGACGATTATTACCATACGCTAAATAAACTGCTTGCATGGATGTATTTTGAAATAAAAAACCCAGACCGTTACATAAAAATAACAATTCGTAACCACATTAACCATCTTTCATGACGGCCTTAGCACCTAACACTGGTAAACTTTTCGATAAAGTCGCCGCTCTGGAATGTATAAAGCCTTATTTCCTGGTGGGAGGTACCGCTCTTTCTCTGCAACTAGATACCCGTCTTAGCGAAGATTTGGACTTCATGAACTGGAAGACACAGAAAAGGCAAAAACAAGAGGTTGATTGGTTTGCTATTGAAAAAGAATTATCAACAATAGGAACTATTGAAGCCCACGATATTTGGGATTTTAATCACGTTGAATTTTTGGTTGCCGGAGTCAAATTCTCATTTTACAATTCCATGAAATCCTCTCCGATTGCAGCTCCGGTTTACTTAAAAGACAATTTACAACTTGCCGATATTGAAGCAATCGGTGCAATGAAAATGGAAGTAATGTTGCGCAGAAGCAATTTTCGCGATTATTACGATATCTATGCTATACTTCAACATGGAATAGATTTTAAAAAGCTGGTTGATTTATCATTAAATTATTCGGGGCACATTTTAACAACCAAAAATCTACTTGCTATACTAATCAATAGTTCACGTTTTAATATTGATCAAGGATTTGAACTGTTAAACCCAAAATATAAGGTAGGCCCTGCCGAAATTGAGGCTTATCTGAAAATAAAGATTAAAGCATCATTTTGATTTGTAAAAATATATTACCTGGGTACAAATACTGGTAGTATAGAGATTTTTCATAGCAAGGCATCTGCTATCAACTACTTTATCTACGGCCCTCCGGCAATGATTAAAGCCTTTAAAAACACGCTGATCGGTAAAAAAGTTCCATCAGAAAATATTCTGACCGACGATTGGGAGTAACTTTCGAGTAATTCGTCTAAATTCGTGAAATCCGCAAAAATGTAATTCGTATTTTCTAATGATTAATTCTGTACACACAAATAATTTTGGGCCTTTAACTGATTTACAGTGGAATAAATTGGGGAATATTAACTTGATATTAGGCCCTAACAGTTGTGGAAAAACATTCTTGCTCAAAGCATTGTACAGTGCAATCCGCACACTCGAAGATTACCGAAGGGGTGATGATCAGCGGACTGCCTCCGAAATCTTGCAAGAAAAATTATATTGGACTTTCCAATCCGATAAAATCGGAGATATAGTAACTAAAGGAGCTGAAACGCCCCTTTCATTTAAAATGCAAATTGACAACCACGATTTTCGATATTCATTTGGACGCGATACTGTGAAACAGATCTCTGAATTGGAAAACCATAATCCAAAGCGTGAAAGCAACTCCATATTCCTACCCGCTAAAGAAGTCTTGTCTATTCACCATATCATCCTGAAGTCCAGAGAAATTGACAAAGTATTTGGATTTGACGATACCTATCTCGACTTGGCAAGGGCTATAAGGCAGTCACCGAAAAAAGGAAAAAACTTTGATGAATTTGCAAGGTCTCGGCAGAAATTAGAGGAAATGATTGGTGGCAAAATTGAATTTGATGAATTAACAGGCAAATGGCTTTTCAAAAAAGGCAATGCAAAATTTACAATTGGCTCAACTGCTGAAGGGATAAAAAAAATTGCGATTGTTGACACGTTATTAGGAAACCGATATCTTGATGACAAATCGGTTGTATTTATTGATGAACCCGAATCTGCCTTGCATCCTGATGCAATTGGCACATTGCTTGATATTGTGGCTCTTCTGGCCGAAAGGGGAATTCAGTTTTTTATGGCAAGTCACTCCTATTTTGTAGTCAAGAAACTTCTACTCATTGCATTGGAAAAGAACTTGTCCATCCCTGTAATTAGTTTTCAGGAAAATAGGTGGAATATGGCAGATCTAAGAGAAGGAATGCCATCGAATTCAATTGTCCAGGCCTCAATCGACCTCTACATGAAAGAGGTTGAAATTCAAACTACCTGATCATGGTAACAGTAGTAGAATCGGGAATGACTTTTGGTCCTTTCCATGAAGATCAATTTTTTTATATAGAAAAATGTATTGTTTACCGGGCAATTCAAGACCAGGTAAAAATGGTCGAATTTGTTTTACATAAACCGAATGGAGTTGATGGACAAATATGGTTGATTGAGGCGAAACAAAGCTCACCTCAACCTAAAAATCAAGCAGATTGGGAGTTTTATTTGGGTGAACTAAAAGAAAAATTTGAAAATGGATTAAGCCTCTTTCTTGCTTTGTGTTTGAATAGGTATTCCGATCCGGATTTTCACGAAGCAATAAGAACTGTTGATATGGGGAACATACAATTCAAAATTACTTTAGTTATAAAAGGTCATAAAATCGAATGGTTACCTCCTCTTAAAGATGCACTTCAACAGAGACTTTTACCCCTTTGCAAATCCTTAAATCTTACACCCAACCCCGTGTTGGTAGTTAACGATGAAATGGCACGCGCGAAAGGATTAATCACTTAATTCGTGCAATTCGTGCAATTCGTTTTAATTCGTGTAATTCGTATTTTATAACAAAACAAATACTGTATTTATTGCTGGTGGCACAGGTATCACCCCTTTCCTCTCGCTCTTTACCCACGAATCCTTCAACGACTATATAAAGCCAAAGATCTATTTAGGTTTCAGATCTAAGGAATATAACATCTATCAGGCTGAACTTGATCGAATGATACAACTTCGTAAAGAATCATCGGTCCCTGAGCGCGAAGCAGTCGAAGGGAAATTTGTGAAATCCTACATACAAGAAAGCGATGGTGTTATAGATATAGAGGAAATCTTTCTTGACAACGGTATTCATTCGAACTACTTTATCTCCGGCCCTCCTGCCATGATCAAGAACTTTAAGCAGACTCTTCTTTCAAATGGAGTACCGACAAGAAATGTTCTAACCGACGATTGGGAGTAAATTCGTGAAATTCCTGCCTACGGTAGGCAGACGTTTTGATTCGTGTAATCCGTATTTACTAAATATGCGTATCTTAGCAAAAAAAAATGATATGACAGATGTTCAATTATATAAAAGGTTACAAAATCTCAAACCTTCTTTAAAAGCAGAGGTTTATGACTTTGTCGATTTTCTTTTGACCAAACAAGAGAAAGATATTAAACTTGTGAAACCTCAGTTTGGGTGCGCAAAAGGCAGGTTTAAAATGGCTCCTGATTTTGATGCACCACTAGATGATTTAAAAGAATATATGTACTAATGGATATTTTACTGGATACACATACATTCATTTGGTTCTTTAATGGCGATGAACAATTGTCTTTTAAAGCTAAAAAGCTTATAGAAGATTCAAAAATCAGAAAATTTGTAAGTATTGCATCAATTTGGGAGGTTGCAATTAAAATTGGGCTTAAAAAATTGTTTTTCGATGGTAACGTAAGTGAAGTAGCTGAACTAATTGAAAAAAATGGATTTCGAATATTGCAAATTTCAGTTGGTCACGCTGTTGCTTATGAAGCTTTGGAGTTGGTTCATCGTGATCCATTTGACAGGATTCTTGTAGCGCAGGGAATGGTAGAAAAGATGACAATAATTACGAAAGACGATAATATTAAAAAATACATAGTTAAAACAAATTGGTAATAATTCAATTCTAATCAGCCTTTGCAAAAATTCGTGCCATTCGTTTTAATTCTTGTAATTCGTATTTTATAACAAAACAAATACAGTCTTTATAGCCCGTGGAACAGGCATCACACCATTCCTCTCCCTTTTCACACACGAATCTTTCAACGAATACCTCAACCCGAAAATTTACTTTGGTTTCATTCAAAAGAATATAACATCTACCAGGAAGAACTGAACCGTATGATGGCAATTCGTACCATTCTTACAAATTTGGGTAATTCGAGTGAATGTAATTCGTTTATATCCTTGAAATCTTACAATCAGGATACTGACGGAGTTATTGATATTCAGAAAATCCTAAATGAAAATGGTAAAAACTCGAACTATTTTATCTCTGGTCCACCAATAATGATAAAATCTTTCAAGAAAACGTTGATTACCAACGGGATTCCATCTCAAAATGTGCTAATAGTTAACTGGGAATAAAATTAATACTAATCGTTTTAAATTCGTGCAATTCGCATTTTATGAGGATTTTATTAACCGGTGCCACTGGGTTTATAGGTTCGAACATAGCCAGAGAACTATTGGGAAATGGATACCAGGTTTCTGCAACGCATAGAACTACCTCTTCATTTGAAAAATGTTCTAGCATTAAAGACAAAATAAATTGGATTAACACAGATCTTCCGGATTGGAAAAAACAAGTAAAAGATGCAAAACCTGATCAATTAATTCATATTGCCTGGGGAGGTATTGAAGCAAAAGATAGGAACAATTGGGATATTCAAATTAAAAATTTCTGGTTCTCTAAAGAATTATTCGATATCGCCAAAGAATATGAAATAAAAAAAGTAATTGGAATAGGTTCACAGGCAGAATATGGAGTATATGGATACCCGGTTAATGAGGAAACAGTGCCAAAGCCACAAGATGCCTACGGATCTACAAAAACATTAACTTGCAATTACCTTCGAAATTTATATGAAGGTTACCAAACAGAGTGGTACTGGATCCGTATTTTTTCTGTTTTTGGAGAAGGCGAAAACTCTGACTGGTTAATACCCACTGCTATATCAAAACTATTAAGAAATGAGTCAATCCAACTTACACCATGCGAACAGAAATATAATTACCTGTATATTGGTGATTTTGTGAAAGAAATTTATTCAGTAATTAATTGTTCACAAAATAGATCAGGAATCTATAACCTATGTAATAATGAATCTATTGAATTAAAAGATTTATTGATTCAAATTTCAGAAATTATGAATGTATCTTCAGACCTACTTGAATTTGGGAAAATCCGGTATCGTAACAGCCAAAATATGTTAATTCATGGTGATAATTCAAAATTTAGAAAAACATTTTGTAGGGATCTTAACAATTCAGGAAGTTTGAAAAAAGGATTATTAAATTCTATCCGTTATTTTAAAAATAAAGAATCTTGAAAGTAACTACATATATTGCAAAATTCCTAAAAAATAAAGGAATAGATACTGTATTCGAATTGCAGGGCGGTATGATTACCCGAATTATTGATGCCTTGCATCATGAAGTCGGAATAAAAATAGTAAGTATGCACCACGAGCAGGCTGCAGCAATGGCTGCAGATGCTTACGGTCGTATAACAAATAAACCAGGGATTGCTTTGGCCACTAGTGGGCCAGGAGCTACTAACCTATTAACCGGAATAGGCAATTGCTATTTTGATTCTGTTCCTGCCATTTTTATCACTGGACAAGTTAATATAAACGAACAAAAAGGTGATCGCCCTACCCGTCAATTAGGTTTTCAAGAAACAGACATCGTGAGCATGGCAAAATCAATTACTAAAGAAGCTTTTGAAATTAACACCGCCAAAGAGATTCCTGTTATATTTGAGAAAGCATATCAAATTGCAATATCAGGCAGACCTGGTCCTGTTCTGATTGATATTCCGATGAACATTCAAAATCAGGAAATTGAATTACCTATTCCTGAAGTTTTTTCTCCTATTCTTGAAGTAAACAAAAGATATCATCAAGCTTTTTGTCGAAACTACCTTGATGCATTAAAAAAAAGCAAACAACCATTGGTTTTAGTAGGAAGAGGTATCCGATCTGCAGACGCAGTAGTACAGTTTCATAATTTCCTTGAAAAGCATCAGATACCCGTCGTTACTTCGCTTTTAGGTTTTGACGTTTTACCTTATCAGTATCCCCAACGTATCGGTTTTATTGGAACCTATGGCAACCGTTGGGCCAATTATGCATTGGGAAGTTGCGATCTATTGTTGGTATTGGGTAGCCGTTTAGACCTTCGTCAAACAGGTTCTGACATTCCTTCGTTCGAAAGCGGAAAACAAATTTACCATGTTGACATTGAACAAGCGGAATTAAATAACCGGGTTACAGGATGCCACATATTAGAAGCTGACTTATCTGATTTCTTCACACAAGTAGCAAATCTTGATTCTGCCTACAACGCCCCAATAAGTTGGCTAAATGAAATTGAAGAAAAGAAACAAGCCCGTTTAGATACCAGCGAATTGGGTTATATTAACGGAATTAACCCCAATGTATTTATTCATCAGCTCTCGCGTGCATCACAACAAACCAAAGCATATACTGCCGATGTGGGTAATAACCAAATGTGGAGCGCACAGTCGTTGGAACTAACCGAGAACCAATTATTTCTGACTTCTGGAGGTATGGGGGCTATGGGTTATTCATTACCCGCTGCGATTGGTGCTTCAATTTCCTTGAAGAATGCTCCGGTTGTATGTATTGCAGGTGATGGTGGTTTTCAAATTAACATTCAAGAGCTGCAAACCATACGCAGAAATAACATGCCAATAAAAATCGTGATACTAAACAATAATTGCCTTGGTATGATTCGTCAGTTTCAGGATGCATACTTTGACAGTTGTTACCAATCAACAGTATGGGGATACAATACTCCCGACTTTACAAAAGTAGCTTTAGGCTATGGAATTGACTCATATTGTATTAGTAAAACAGAGGAAATTGGAGCTGGTCTATCTAAGCTTTGGGAAGATCCAACCCAACCTTTCCTACTCGAGGTTTCAATAGATATACACACCAATGTATTTCCTAAAATGATGTTTGGTAGCCCGATAACAGAGATGGAACCGAAAATTTCATAAAACTATTAAATATGATTAATTATGAGAAAAACAATATTTTGTCTTTTGTTATAACGACAAAAAATAGATGTGAAACCATAAAAGAAAGTTTGAGCCATCATTGTGCTGCTTTAAAACGTGAAGGTCTTGAAAATATTGTAAAAATTATCATTGTTGACAATGGATCGACGGATAATACACTTGACTTTCTAAGAGACTTTTGTTTATATCACGAGAACATCCTCGTAATTAGTAATGGGTACGATATTGGCTTCGATAAAAGCTTACTTGTAGGATTGGAATCTTCAAAAAGCAGATATGTGTGGTGTTTGCAAGATCACGCACTAGTTTTGATTGAGGAACTAAAATCCATTATTAGTTTACTTGAGAAACTTGAAATCGAGTACTCTTATGTCTTTGCACCTCTTCAGAATATAGAAAAGCTCAATAAAATAGACGATAAGAAACTACATGTTATACTCAGAAGTGATATTCTAAACTCTAATATATTTAATAGAGAACTATTTTTACCCTATTATAAAAAACATATAGTTGAATTTGGCGGATCTGGACTCGTATTCTTTCTTGCTAATGTGGAAATGGTAATTAGTTATGGTATTGAAAGAATGTTGATATTGGATCGGGTTGCAACTATATATCAGCATTTCCAGGTTTTGCAGAAGGGGACTAATGATAGATGGCAAAAGTCGCATGGTGGGTACATTACCGTCAGCGTAGGTTACGCTAAAATAATTAAATACTTTATCGGAAGAGGATTGTTATCTGAAGCGGCTATTAAGCGTCACTTAGCCGTAAATGACAATGGGCTAAACGCTCTTCACGCTTTTATTAAGTTTAGGAACTTGTTTTCTGTTAGTAATGTTTCTGTTGAGACAGCTCAAATTATAACCGGCATACCTAATTATAGTTACATTGAAAAACTTTTAATATCAGAAGCCCTGTGTGGGTCGAGATTTAAATTTGCTTTTTTAAAAGTGTTAGACTTTCCGTTGGTTGTATATTTAAAAGCCAAGAAGTGGTACTCCAATAACTAGATGGAAGCAATACCACAAAAAGACCGAACATAAGCGAGCGGTGAGTTTAGGTTATATGTGTGCTTCAAAATCATTGATAAGCATAAAGAATGACTGAAAATTATTAAGATAGCCCATTGAAAGTAGAAATTTTGAAATAAACAATGACCAGTAGAACAATTAAAGCCGTAAAGGGAACTGTTACAAGCCTTGTGTCTTATGGCGTGTTGGTATTGTTGCAAGCCGTGTTAGCCCCCATCGTTTTAAAAACAGCAGGACAGGAAGTATTGGGAGCTTACTCTATTATAATGCAGATAATTGGCTATGGATTGATTTTGGATTTTGGGATAGGTGTTGCCCTCAGCCGGTACTTGGCACACAGCTTTGGTGAAGATGATCAAGGAGACAGATTCTCTACAATATTCAATATTGGCAGATATTTTATCCTCGCAACCAACATGCTGCTAGCTGTTTTTATTCTTGTCCTTGCCTTTAATATTGATAACCTAATCACGGCCAGCTCTGCAATAATCATTGACGCCCGCGTTGCATTGTTACTTTTGTCAGCCTGGACAATTTTACGAACACCATTAACCTTATTTAGCCATGGCCTTTTTGCTTCACAGAACATGGCTGCTGTAAATATAATGGGGCTGATTAGCAGCACAAGTCGCTTATTGCTAACATTATATTTTGTATTTGCCGGGTATGGGTTAATCGGCATGATTATAGCGAACATAGTGTCCGAATTTCTGGGTTTGCTATTACAAAAAGTTTATTTTAATAGGTTAAATCCCAAACTTGATCTAAAGTGGAAAAAACCGGATTTACCATTATTAAAAGAGCTATTTTCTTTCGGGATAACCTACTGGGGTGTAAATATTGCAATTGTTCTTACAACAGGGAGTGACAGTATTGTTATAGGTCATCTGTATGGTGCTGCAGCAGCAGCTATTTTTTACACAACAAAGATCCCTTCATTTTTGATTATTCAAGTCATTTATAAAATATCGGATAATGCCGGGCCAGCAGCTAATGAACTACTGGCGCAAGGAAATTTTGAGGCCCTAAGGTCAGCTTACTTGAAAATATTACGTTATTCGCTATTACTGGCTGTCCCACTCGCGATTGGTATTGTCGGTTTTAACAAAGGCGTTATAACAGTTTGGGTTGGTGCAAATCAATACGCAGGCAATTTAATGTCTATTGCGCTTGCCTTGTTCGCATTAACACAAGTTATCAACCATATTAACGCCATGATTACCTTGGCAGCAGGCAATATGCGAAACTGGATATCCATCTCGACTGTTACTGGTGGTTTAACGATTACTCTGGCCTTTACATTAGGTAAATACTTAGGAATGCAATGGGTGATGGTTGCTATTGCCTTGATGGATTTACCTGGTTTTATTTTCCTGACGCGTCGTAGTTTTGCTGGTTTAGACTTGACATATGGACGAGCTTGGTGCGAAGCAATTTGGCCTGCTATTCTTGCTGCGATTCCAATGCTTGGATGGATGCTCTTTGTCATCGCGACCAACAGTGCAACCAGCTTTGTAAGTCTGGTTATCTGTATTGCTGTGTTTGCTTTCTTTTGGCTACTAGGAATGTATGCTTTTGGCATTAGCAAGTTAGAAATCAGATCAATAAAAAATAAACTTAGACTAATTTGAATGATTGATCAGACTAACAACGCTCCAAATAAAATATAATTGAAATAAAATGATGAAGTTAACTATAGCAATCCCAACCTATAATAGAGCTAAAAGACTTGAAAAAGCTTTGTTTGACTTATCCTCTGAAATTAATTCGGCAAGCAACAAAGCGCTGATTGCAGTTTATGTAAGTAATAATGGTTCTAAGGATAACACTTCCGAAGTTATTGAGCGGTTCAGTAAACGATTTAATGAAAATGGCATTCCTTTTTCTTCACGCGAAGCTGCCATTAATCAAGGTTTTGACGCAAACGTTCTTGCCTGTTACGCAGGCAGCCAAAGCGAGTATGTCTGGTTTTTAAGTGACGATGATAATATAATTACTGGTGCGATTGATGCGATAATACAGGATATAAACCAATATAACCCAACAGTGGTCTATTATAATCATGACCAAAAACCTTATGACAAAACCCAACCTTACATTCAGAAGATTGAATACTTTGATAAAGTCAATAAAGATAATATAAATGCCTTGCGCAAAATTGTATTCTGGCCAAAGTTAACATCCCTCGTCATTAAAAGGTGTAAAGCAGGACTGAATGTACCTAATAAGAATTGCGGGTTTTCGCATGTAACGCTTGCTTTGCAATGTGGATTAAACGGGGGAATGGTACTCCACTCTCCTGTTTTTACGGCCCATCCAGATGACGACTACACAGAAAATATAGATTTTCCACCATACATTGCCAATAACCTGGACATTGGTATTCGATGGGTGTTGGAGGACAACAACAAGATGCATCTGTACAACGATCTTGCTATAGGTTTGACAGACCCTTTAATTTCTACTTTAAACACTTTAGGCGCATATTATCGCGGACGACATGTGCTAACCCTTCCACTTAAAACTGAGCTTTGGGAAACCGTATTTCGTGAAATTAAAGGGAAATGGCTTAAGCGGATCGTGGATTGGAAATCAATTAAAGAGCTTGTTAAATTTCCTGTTTCTGTGGCTTACGGTTTTGTTTTTACTATGATAACACGTAAAAGAATCACAAAAATTAGACAACTACTATCTGATAATTAACAATACAACAACTTTCATGATAAAGGACTCTTTGATAAAACTCCATTGGATTCTCTCAAGCCAATTCAGCTTGAACCCTCTCATTTTTCTACGATCATTCAAAGGCTTGCCATTTTACTTTCGCGATTGGGCTGCTTTCCGAAAGGGCTATTCGGGCACAATGCGGTTCAAACCCTGTCTGAATGACCGCTATGAAGAAGGTGGCTCCACCAGTAGTGAATACTTTTGGCAGGACCTAATTGTTGCTCGTGCCATTAATGCTGCCAAGCCGGTCAAGCATGTTGATATAGGTTCGCGTGTGGATGGGTTTGTGGCGCATGTGGCTAGCTTTCGGGAAATTGAAGTCTTTGATGTCAGGCTAAATAGCACTGTGTTGCCTGGCGTGGTATTTTGCCAGGCTGATTTGATGAAACCAACCTCGTTTTTGACAACTGATGAGGTGGGCTACTGTGATTCGCTATCTTGCCTCCATGCCATTGAACACTTTGGGCTGGGGCGTTATGGTGACTCTGTCAACCCACAAGGCTATCAGAGCGGGATTGCGAACATGGCTAAGCTGCTACAATCGGGTGGCACATTTTATCTTTCTACTCCAATCGGACAAGAGCGAGTTGAATTTAACGCTAACTGGGTGTTCGACCCGAGAAGCATTGTGCACCTTACCAAGGCGGCTGGCTTGACACTACAAAAACTCATCATAATTACGCCAACCAAGGGTCCGCAGGAGTCGGCTATAGACACAGAATCACTTACTGTTTTAGCCTTACAGCACTATCAGCTTGGTTTGTTCATTTTTACAAAAAACAAGTTCTAAAAAAGTATCCAATATGTTCATCAAAAACATCAATGAAATTAATCGCCAGGCTTGGCTCAAACAAACCCTGCTTTCTTTGCCTAAAGGTGCATGCATACTGGATGCCGGTGCTGGCGAACTCAAGAACAGGAAGCACTGCGACCATCTGCACTATACCTCTCAAGATTTTAATCAATATACTGGGGGGGGGGAGCTGAAC
This sequence comes from uncultured Bacteroidia bacterium, assembly GCA_903834845.1. GTDB lineage: Bacteria > Bacteroidota > Bacteroidia > Bacteroidales > Prolixibacteraceae > JAAFHB01. Next base: position 30,550 of record CAILKW010000142.1, read on the forward strand.
GAAGGGCTGCAAACTGGTTTGTGGGACACCAGCGGCATTGACCTGATAAGCGACATTACTTCAATCCCAGCGCCAGATTCCAGCTTTGATGCCATTATTTGCAGCGAGGTGTTAGAACACATCCCTGAACCAACTCATGCTCTCGATGAATTTTACAGACTGCTAAAACCTGGCGGGATAATGATTCTTACGGCCCCCTTTGCATCACTTGTTCATTTTGCACCATATCATTATTGCACTGGATTCTCACGTTACTGGTATGAGCATCATCTTACAAATCGTGGATTCAAAATTACAGAGCTTACCCCAAACGGTGACTGGTACGCTTATACCGAGCAGGAAATCACCCGCCTCGGCGGACTTGAACGCCAACACGGCAACTGGAGTTGGCCTCTGGCATATTTGTACTCACTGTTGGGCTTGCTCTATTTCAAACTGCGCAGCAAAAAACAGGCTGTGGATTTAGCTTGTTTTGGCTGGCATTGTGTGGCGGTTAAACAATAATATAAGTAATGGTTTCTGTTATAAAGAAACTGGATAAACCAGTAAAAAAAAAGTTTCTTACTTATGGAGTGGGCGGCATTTTGTTGTCTTCTTTTGGATTAGTATTAGTAGGTGAATATGAAACAATGATGGCTTGGTGGCTGGTGATAATATTATTGATGCCACCACTTTTATGGGCATTGAAAACCCCTTATGTGGCGTTGAAAACCATTACTATTATCTCATTTGTTACACAATTTGTTACAGTTCCATTTTTTTACCTTAACAGAGATACCTTTGCTTTTGGAAACGTTAAGCCATTTCATTTTACAGCTTGGGAAGCATTTCCAATGCTCGCCAAAGTTTCTATATTTTTGTTTGCCCTGGTACTATTTTTCAAATTGCTTTATCCTATCTCTTGGTTGGGCGGTACACCCAGCAAGGTTACAAACTCAAACACGCAGAACATCGCATCAAAAGACCGTCTAAATAAATACTCTGATTTTGACATTAGAAAAAATAGAAACCCATTATTTTTTGTATCCATTATCATTCTCATGTTGGCAGTACTGGCACCTCTTAATTTATGGTTATATTCGAAAGGTATTGGCCTTACAGGTGTTGAATCATACCGGCTACCCTACAGACTATCTGGTATTTTATTTTATTTAACGAAATACGTAACCCCATTGATTTTAGGTTATTTATATTCAAAAACCAAACGGGATTGGCCTTTGATGATGCTATTTTTGGCTTATGCATGGGAGCTGGGATTATGTTCTATCAGTAAGGGCGCAGTCATTATGGTTATGTTTCCAGTTATTATTTTTGCTTGGTTGGATCATCGTAAGATTATGTTTACATTCGTAAGTCTCGTCGCGCTTTTAGGCGTTTCGTTTGCTTCAGAGGCACGTAATTATGTTTACTTTGTTGAGAGTGGTACGTCAGGAGCAGATACCAGTTTTAGTATTTTAACCCTATTAGCAAAAGTATTTAATAGCTCGGATAGCAAAATATGGGATCTTGATTTTATACCTTTACTTATTAGTGGAATTCTATCCAGAATCGAAGGATTTGGTAACCTTGTTATGGCACAATTTTATGACCCGGACGCAGTGGATGGGGCCTGGAGTTTTATTTTAAGAATGATATGGAGAAATTTAGCTCCATTCGACGTAGATTTACATTCAATTCAATGGCAAGGATATACATTACCAATTGGTTTTTATAATGGGGGCGCTTTATTATCAAATGCAGTGATTGTCGGAAATACCAGTCTATGGTGGGTAGTTATTAGTGCAATGGTTACTGCATTGATACTGGTAATTCTGGAAAAAAGCACGAAACGCCTGTTCCAAATTTACAAGTTACATGCATATATAACCACTGTGGTTATAGGTTTTTTTTCTATGTTATATTTTGCTGAAACAGGTGGTTCAGTTACTTTCGTTTTCCCATTCCTATTAATATTTATTCTAAGTTGGCTACCTCCACTTTTTCATTTAGATGATAATCAATGAATAAAATCTTTTGCCCCAATTGAAATTCATGATTTTTAAAATCTTGAACCGAAATACTGAAGTCAGAAATGGTTTGAATGACAATCCAAACATCTTGTGTTAGAAAGAAGTGGACCAATCCATTTATCTGCTTGGTATTGGAAATCATTGATTATGGTTTGGCAATTCATTCAATTACGGATAACAAAAACTGAAAGGCATGGTCAGCTATGTATGCCAAATAAAACTAAGTTGAAATGAACCATTACTCACCCAACACAGCACCTTCAAAAATCATATGTCGCATTTTTGGCGGTCTCGGTAACCAGCTTTTCTGCTACGCCGCTGCCCGCCGGCTGGCATTGGTCAACAATGCAGAACTGGTAATTGACAATGTTAGCGGCTTTGAGTACGACGTTGACTATCAGCGCCACAATCAGCTTGATCATTTTGCCATTTCTTGCCGCAAGGCAACATATGCAGAGAGATTTGAGCCATTCTCAAGAGTGCGCCGCTACGTCAAACGCAAATGGAACCAACGCAAACCGTTTGAGCAGCGCTCTTACCTTGTTCAAGAGGGCATTAACTTCGACCCACGCCTTATATATTTCAAGCCACATGGTACTGTTTATCTTGAAGGCTATTGGCAAAGCGAGGATTACTTTAAGGACGTGGAGTCCATTATACGGAAAGATCTTCAAATTACCCCCCCGATGGATTCAATCAATCTGTTCATGGTCGCTAAAATAAAAAGTTGCACTTCCGTGGCAGTTCATGTACGCTTTTTTGACTCCCCTATAGAAAACAATATAAATAATACACCTATTGATTATTATGCAAAAGCCATTTGTAAAATGGAGACACTTGTCTCTGGTGCCCACTACTTTGTATTCTCTGATCAATCTTCATCCGCACGAACCCGGATTCCACTTCCAAATGATCGTTTAACAATGGTAACACATAATCAGGGAGACGAATACGCTTATGCTGACCTTTGGTTAATGTGTCAATGTCAACACTTCATCATTGCCAACAGTACTTTTAGTTGGTGGGGGGCGTGGTTGGCTGAGTATGATTCAAAATTGGTGATCGCTCCAGGGTTTGAAAAGCGCGATGGAAAGATGAGTTGGGGATTTAAAGGTCTTTTGCCTGAAACATGGATGAAATTATGAAAATGATTTATGTTAGTACGTTGTCCACGGGTCCAGATCGTGATTCAGGATGGATTTATTCTTTTGGAGAGCTTGGATGGGAGGTCGTTTCATTTAGCACAATTCACAAAACAGCTCATGGGTTTGTTGGCAAATTTCAACGCAGGTTCAATCTAAGTAAAGCAAACCTCAAAATGCAGAATTCCTTAATAGAACTTGTCCATAAAATAAAACCAAGATGGGTGCATTTTCGGTTACCAATTGAATTCGACAGAAAAACAATCGAAAATATACAAAACTTGGGTTGCTTTGTGACAGAATACTTCAACGATGATCCATTTTCATCAAAAAGCCCATTTGGGTTACACTGGAAGTTCCGGAAAGCTTTAAGTGCTTATGATGGGCACTTTGTATATAGGCCTCTAAATATTGATAAATTCAAAAGTTATGGTGCAAAATATGTTGAGCATTGCCCACCTACGTATGATACTAAACGACATTTTCTAGAAACAGCTTTTGCAGACGAAACCGTTTTGGCTGATGTAGCATTTATAGGGCATTGGGAAAATGATTGGCGAGTTAAATGCCTCACTTCATTAAAGGAAACGGGTTTTCATGTGATCTTGCGTGGGGGAGGATGGGACAGGGCCATTCAATCTGGTACACTTTCTTCGTTTTCTCCTGTTCAACATGCTTTCGGTGAAGAGTATAATAAAATATATAGAAATGTTATTGCCGGTTTATGTTTTTTCTCCAAGATTAATCGCGATGCATGGACAGAAAGGGCGTTAGAAATAATTGCCGTTGGTGGCGTACTCGTTTGTGAGCGTACAGACGAGGCACAAAAATATTTCATAGATGGCAAAGAGGCTTGTTTTTTTTCAACAATTGAGGAATTGATTAAAATTGTGAAGGAGCTAAAGGAAGATCCATCCAAAAGAATATCCATCCAACAAGCTGGATATAAACGCCTAATAGCAGGTAATCATACAATAAAGGATAGAGCAATTCAAGTATCCAAGTTGGTTAATAGCAAAATAAAAGAATAATATAGATGACCAAAATCCCATACGGACGACAAAATATTACAGATGATGATATTCACGCGGTTGTTGATGTTCTCAAATCAGACTATCTCACCCAGGGACCACATGTTCCCGAATTTGAGCAATCTTTCGCAAAATATATAGGTGCAAAATATGCAGTTGCTGTTTCAAATGGCACCGCGGCATTACATTTATGTACTTTGGCCCTTGGTGTTAAAAAGGGTGATAAAGTAATCACCACACCCATCACATTTGCCGCTTCAGCAAATTGTGTGCGATATGCTGATGGTGATGTGGCATTTGCCGATATTGATCCAGTAACCTATCTGATTGATATTAATAAAGTTCGGGAACTGCTGGAATCCTCCCCCCAAGGAACTTATAAAGGCATAATCCCAGTAGATTTTGCCGGTAGGGCTGTTGATCTGGAAGCCTATAGAAAGTTAGCCGATGAATTCAACCTTTGGATTATTGAAGATGCCTGCCATGCACCAGGAGGCTACTTCATTGATTCTAAAGGAAAACAACAAAATTGTGGCAATGGGTTGTTCGCAGAATTGGCCATATTCTCATTTCACCCTGTTAAACATATTGCCTGCGGAGAAGGTGGAATGATCACCACCAATGATAAAGCTTTATACGATAAATTGCGTAATCTTCGGTCGCATGGTATCCAGCAAAATCCGGAACTTTACCAATATAATCACGGTATATGGTATTATGAGATGCAGGAACTTGGTTATAATTACCGTCTGACTGATTTTCAGTCTGCTTTGGGCATGAGTCAGCTTAAACGTGCTTATGAAGGAATAAACAGGCGAACTGAAATAGCAACTTTATATGAAAATGAATTTGCAGGAAAGCCTTATATTATACAACAAACAGGAGTCGTCCATGGACATGCTTATCATCTGTACATTGTTGAATTTAATAATAGGGATGGCTTGATTCGGCACCTCCGAGATAACAATATCTTTGCCCAGGTTCATTATATCCCGGTTCATTTGATGCCGTATTACAGACAATTTGGATGGAAAGATGGAGATATGCCAATTTCTGAGAACTATTATGCACATTGCCTGAGTTTACCAATTTATCCCTCATTAACCAAAGAGGAGCAGTTATTTGTGATCAAATCAATTGAAGCCTTTTATGAGTAAACTTGCCATCATACCTGCCAGGGGAGGAAGTAAACGTATTCCAAGAAAAAACATTAAAGACTTTCTCGGAAAACCCATCATAGCCTATTCGATTGAAGCAGCCTTACAAAGCGGCCTATTTGACGAAGTAATGGTTTCGACCGATGACCATGAAATAGCCGAAATAGCAATAAAATATGGTGCAAAGGTTCCATTTTTCCGTAGCCAAGAAAATTCCAATGATTATGCAACAACAATGGCTGTAATTCAGGAGGTTATTACTAAATATAATGAAAATTCAAACGCTTTAGTTAATCTTGTTTGTTGCATATATCCTACAGCACCACTTATTCAAATTAAGCATCTCATCGAAGGATGCTCTATGTTAAACGAAAAAAACCTGGATAGCGTTTACCCCGTTGTTGCATTCGGATATCCAATTTGGCGTGGTGTTGAGATTTTGGACAATGGAAAAGCACAAATGATCTGGCCTGAATACTTAAATTCAAGATCACAGGACCTGAAAAAAGTTTACCATGATGCAGGTCAATGGTATTGGATGAATATGTCTTATATATACGATAATACGATATTAAAAAAAAATATTGGCACTCTTGTAATGACCGAATTAGAGGTACAGGACATTGATAATGAAACCGATTGGAAGATTGCAGAATTAAAATATAAATTGCTGGTCAATAATGGAAAGATTATATAAAAAAATATATTTCCGAACTGATGCCTCATTCACAATAGGCTATGGCCATTTTATCCGTTCATTGGCATTGGCAGAAATGTTGCAGGAGGACTTCGAATGCGTTATAGTAACGGTTAATCCGACGCAATACCAAATCAATGAGATTAATAAAGTCTGTGAATATATTTCTTTACCTTCTGATCAATCTCATTTTGAAACCTTTTTACAGACATTAAAAGGAGATGAAATTGTAGTATTGGATAATTATTTTTTCACATCCGATTATCAAAAGGCCATAAAATCAAAAGGATCTAAATTGGTTTGCATTGATGATTTGAGGGATAAGCATTATTTCGCTGACCTAATCATTCATCAGGGAATCAGTGATCCTTCCATGTTCTCAGCAGAAGCTTACACTAAATTTTGTATAGGAATTGATTGGGTCTTATTACGTGCACCTTTTCTAAAAGCATATAACGAGACAAAATCAAGACCGTTTCCTAAATCAATTGGAAGGATTGCGGTCTGCTTTGGTGGATCTGATATGAACAATATTACGGAACTGACAATTAGTGCTCTTTGCAATCAGAAAAATATTACACAAATCGATATTATTAGTAATCAAAACAAGTCAATTTTTTTAGGTAATGATAAAATTAAGCTCATATATCATCAGAATATTAGTGCTGATAAAATTGTTGAAATCTTTACAAATTGTGATTTAGGAATTCTTTCAACAAGTACAATATGTCTCGAGGCTTTAGCGTGTCATACATTATTAGCCGTTGGTTATTACGTTGATAATCAAGCTGAATTTTATAAATATCTGACTCAAAATAAGATGGCTTTAGGTTTGGGAAATCTTTTAAATGATAAGTATTTAAATGAATTAGCACTAATATTTGAAAAATTTGGTGCATCTGAGATTTCAAGATTTGATTTTAATTTTGATAGTGTGAAAAGTCGGTATATCAAAAGCTTTAATGAATTATGTATATAATAGATAAGAATAAACCATATTCTCAAGATGATTTTTCCTACCATAACTTTATTCATCTTTCTCCTGATGAAATTGTAATGGTGCTAAATTGGCGAAACCATCCATCGGTAAGAAAATGGATGTTGAATACTAATATAATTGAAATAGAAAATCATTTAAATTTTATTAATTCCTTAAAAGACCGGGAAGATTGTTATTACTGGTTGGTATATAGAAATTCTGAGGCTGTTGGAGTTGTTTCTGTAACGAATATTGATAATGAAAACCTTTCATGTGAGTCTGGCTTTTATTTAAATCCTGAAAGAATTAACCAAGGCGATGGATTCGATTTTACGCTAAGTTTTCAAAAACTAATATTCATGGAATTTAAGTTTGAGCATCTGGTCGGGATAATATTGAAGACTAATAAGTATGCCATTATAAATGCTCTATTTTTCGGCGCAAAAATAATAAAAGAGGTTCTAATTGCTGACATGGAATACTATATAACATATGTTTCAAAAAAAGATTTCTGCTCAAATTTGGATATTAAAGCCGACAAAAAGCAATTTGCACAATTTGTCTATTCGATTAAGAAGGGTTCTATTTCAATAAAAACAAACGATTGATCATGCAAATTAATATCCTTGAATATTTTGAAAAAACGGTAATTACCGTTCCCACTAAAACAGCCGTAATCGATGGAGAACTAAAAATCTCCTTTAACGAATTAAGTCGTAAAGCAAAATCTTTAGCGTCAGAATTGTGTGGGTTTAATTGTCTTAATAAACCCATCGCCGTATTCCTGCCAAAATCAATCGAAAGCATTATTGCTGATATAGCTATTACATATAGCGGTAATGCATACATGAACCTTGACATTAAGACACCACCTGCCAGAATAGGAAATATTTTGGAATTGATTAAACCTGAAGCCGTCATAACCAATAGAAAACTTGCTGTTTTTATTAGTGAAATAAATCCAAGTTTGCCTTTGGTTTTAATTGATGAATTGGATTTTTCAGATATTGCCCCAAAAGAATTTTTCTTTGAAAGGCTTAAAAGTATAATTGATACCGATCCTCTGTGCATTATAAATACTTCGGGTTCAACCGGTACTCCTAAAGGTGTTGTTTTAAATCATAAAAGTTTCATTGATTTTACTGAATGGGCAATCGATACACTTAAAATAACAAACAATGAAATAATTGGGTCATTGTCACCTTTGGTTTTCGATATTTACAGTTTTGAGCTTTGCATGTTAATGGCAAAAGGAAGTACGATTGATTTACTGCCGGATTCACTAGCACCTTTTCCTGCTAAGATCCTAAGTTTGATGCAGGAAAACAAAGTGACCTTTCTATTTTGGGTGCCAACAATTATGGTGAATATTGCCAACATGGATTTATTAAGTAAAATAGCTTTGCCTGATTTAAGAACAGTTTGGTTTGCCGGTGAAGTGTTTCCAACTAAGCAGTTCAATTATTGGAGGAAGCAATTATCAGAAGTAAAATTTGTAAACCTATATGGACCAATTGAAATCACATTGGATTGCACCTATTTTATCGCTGAAAGAGAAATAAAAGATGACGAACCAATTCCTATTGGTTTCCCTTGCCGGAATACAGATATTTTGATTTTAAATGACAAAGATGAACGAGCGTCAACAAATGAGGAAGGCGAACTTTGTGTGCGCGGCACCTCGCTTGCCATGGGGTACTACAACAATCCTGAAAAGACGGCTGCTTCTTTTGTTCAAAATCCTTTGAATACCTCTTATCCCGAAATAATTTATCGAACCGGTGATATTGTCTATACAAACCAAAGAGGAGAAATATTTTTTAAAGGTAGGAAAGACAGCCTGATTAAGCATTTGGGATATCGTATTGAACTTGGTGAAATCGAACATGTTATTATCAATACACTAAAATTGGTAGAGAATGGTTGTATTGTTTACAACCACAATAAAAAAGAGATAACCTTGTTTTACGAGAGCCAAAGCAATATTGCAATTGCTGAAATGAAAAAAGCAATAGCTGAAGTATTTCCCAAGTATATGATTCCAACCGTATTTCATCAAATGGAAGTTCTTCCTAGAAATATTAATGGAAAGATAGACAGGTTGAAATTAAGCAAAAATGTCAATTCTTAATCTTATGAAAATCGTTTTTTTTGGAGAAGATTCATTTAGTAATGTAGTGCTACAGTCATTAATTGGGGCAGGACATAATATACTGCTTGTTGTTAGCCCTTATTATCAAAATCTTATTCATAAACGACTTGAAAACACTTGTATAAGTAACAACATCGTATATATGAGGGTCCCCGATATAAAAGACCTAGGTTTTATTCAAAAATTGGGAGCCTCGACCGCTGATATGTTTGTAGTATCTCATTTCGAAAAATTATTAAAAAAAGAAATTATCGAAATTCCCAAAGCCGGTTGCATAAATTTGCATCCTTCTTTATTGCCATATTATAGAGGAATGTCTCCACAACATTGGCCCATCATCAATGGAGATAGTGAAACAGGTATTACTGTACACTATATCGATGAAACTGCGGATACAGGCGATATAATATTGCAGCGAAAAATTGAGATAAGACCAAACATGTATGTATCTGACTTACAGTTAGAATTCATAAATATTTACAAATCAATAGTCGTTGAATCAATTCAATTAACACAAAATAGTCAATTTATTCCTTTTAAGCAATCTGCACTTGAAGGAAGCTATTACGGTAAACTTAAAAGAAATCAATGCCAAATTTCTTTGGAAAAAACTCAAATGCAAACAATGAATCTGATCAGGGCTGTTTCAAAACCCTACTTTGGCGCTTTTTTTGATAATATAATTATTTGGAAAGCACATCCTGCCAACCAGATTGAAAATCAGATAACTTCGGATTTTAGCGGTTTAGGATTACACTATTCGGATAAATTAGGTTTATTTTTAAAATTGTTCGATGGAGACATAATCATTGAAAAACACGAAAAAACAAACAATAATGAAACAACAAATAATTAATATTCTTCAAGAGATTCGTCCAGAATTTGATTTTACACAAGATATAAATTTCATTGAAGAAGGAATGCTTGATTCCTTTGATGTCGTAAGTTTAGTTACAACATTAGATGAAAATTATGGTATATCGATTGATGGAATGGATATCCTTCCTGAAAATTTTGCGACAGTTGATTCAATCATAAACCTGTTGATCAAAAACGGTGTAAAACAATGAACCTAACATTTCGTAACAAGGCAATTACGGGCATATTGACTGTTTTGCCCGCAAATGAAATTAAGTTTGAGGATGAAATGGATAACTATAATTTCTCTGTTGCCAAATCGCTTAAACTTAAAATGGCTATGGGCTATAACAAGCACCGCATTGTGGAAGATGGGGTTACCATATCCGATTTATGTGTTTTTGGGCTTAACCATCTTTTCGAAAATGGACTTCTAAAAAAAGAAGATATTGATGCCGTCATATTGATAACGCAATCTCCTGAATACTTTATGCCACCAACCAGCAATGTTATTCAAGGTAAACTTGGTTTAAAACATGATTTGATTTGCATGGACATCAATCAGGGTTGTGCGGGCTTCGAAATCGGCCTTTTTCAGGCATTTATGCTCCTTGATCAGGATGAAATCAATAAGGTTGTCTTGCTAAATGCCGATATACTTAGCCCAAAAGTTTCGAAAAGAGACAGGAACAGTAACCCACTTATTGGAGATGGCGCTTCAATTACAATTGTGGAGAAATCAATTAAACCAAATACCGTTTTTGCGAATATCAAAATGGATGGAACTGCTTTTGATGCCCTGATTATTCCAGCGGGCGGTTTTAAAACTCCGTCAACTCCTGAAACTGCCACAATGGTTGAAGATACAGCAGGAAACTTTAGATCGTTGGACAATCTTGTAATGAAAGGTGATGATGTTTTTAATTTCGTACAACGCGAGGTGCCTCCAATGATTGAAGATCTACTTTTAAAAGCCGGAGTTGACAAACAGGCAGTTGATTATTATATGTTCCATCAGCCCAATAAATTTATGCTTAATAAGCTGGCAGATAAATTGGAGTTGCCACGCGAGAAAATGCCCAGCAATATTGTGGAAAATTTCGGCAATGCCAGCGGAGTTTCTATTCCAACTGCAATAACATTTAATCTCGGTGAACGATTAACAAAAGAATCTTTTTTAATTTGCCTGGCAGGCTTTGGAGTTGGGTTGACTTGGGCTTCATTATTGCTCACTCTTGAAAATCTAAATTTCTCAAAACAAATAGATTATTAATTAAAAAACATTATTAATGGAAAAACTAATTGAAAAACTAGAAGTAATACTGGAAGTTCAAAATATTGATCTATCAAAGAAATTTGAAGAATTTGAAGAATGGGATTCATTGACAAGTCTGTCAATTATTGCTATGTTAGATTCAGATTATAAATTGACAACGAATCACAAACAATTAACTGACTTTTTAACAGTGGGTGACTTTTGTTCTTTTGTACTTCAGAATGAAAACTAAATATACCCTGGTTTCTGCTTCAACATCAGCCATTGGTGAAGCAATTGTCAGTAAACTATCTCCCTTGGGCAATATTATTCTACATGGCAGAAATCAGGAAGAGTTGGAAAGAATTGCACGCTCAATTAACTCTTCTAAAACATTGATTTGGAACTTTGACCTATTAAATGTTGAAGAAATAGGTAACAATCTAACATCCTTTTTAAACAAGAATGAAATTATCATCGAGCAATTTGTTCACTGTGCCGGAACAATTAAAATATTACCGGTAAAACACTTTCGACTTGACTTTGCCCGCGAGATATTTAATGTAAATTTTTTTAGTGCACTTGAAATTATCAAAGTGTTACTGTTAAAAGTAAACGAAAAAGGATTATCAAATATTGTTTATATTTCAGCAATGTTCAGCAAATTCGGTGATAAAGGAAATTCAGTTTATGCAGCAAGCAAAGGTGCAATTGATTCTTTTGTGAAGTCCTTAGCAGTGGAACTTGCTCCGAAGGTTAGGGTTAATTCGGTATTACCAGGAGGTTTGAGAACACGTATGACCAATCATTTATTTGAAGATACGGAATATATGGAAAAATATCACAATAAGTATCTGCTCGGAGAAGGTATTCCTGACGATATTGCATCAATGGTTCGCTTCTTATTGTCAAATGAATCTAAATGGATAACCGGGCAAAATTATATGGTTGATGGAGGTTGTTCTATCCACTTATAAAACAAAAAAATGAAAGAAGTATTACTTTTTACCGGACAACTTGGTTCAGTTACAAACATTAACCTGTTGGATGCGCTGAATACAATTGGTGCTCAAAATGCTGATATCCTTTATATTCATACAGCATTAAACTTCGGAATTCCTAATAATTTAATCCCTAAAAAGGAACTTCTCTTTGAATTATTAGAAACAATTAAGAAATTAAATGTTTCAACTTTGATTTTTCCATCCTATACATTCAGCTTTTGCAATGGGTTAAGTTATAATGTACAGGAATCAAAGACCTCGATGGGTTTGTTGAATAATTATGTTTTATCGCAAGAAGGTGCAGTTCGTTCATGTGATCCTTTGATGTCGAATGTTTTACTCGGTGAACATAAAGAGTTTATAACAGATATTGGTAAAAGTTCAATTGGAGAGGATTCTACTTTTGACTTACTCCATAAAACTCAACTTAAAGTCAAATTCTTATTCCTTGGTCCATCTGTAGGGGATTGTTATACATATATGCATTTTATTGAGGAGCGGGTTAATGCACCTTATAGGTATAAAAGAAACTTTACAGGTTTAATTACCAATAATAGTGATACTTATGAGGATACTTACGAACTTTTCGTGCGTTATAATAACGTTCTGCCAGGAACTGGGTCATACATTTACGAAAATATACTTATAGAACGAGAAGAAGCAAAACGGATTAAGATTGGCAATGGAACAATTACTATAACTGATGAAAAGTCATCTTTTAACACATACGTGGAACTAATTTCGCGTTATCCAAATTTCTTTCTGAAAGAACCCTTTTCAAGTCATGAAAGATCTGAAGAATTCAATGTTAAGAATATGATTGCGCTCTGAGTTTCATTTTGAATGATAGAAATTACTGCTTTTCGCAATTCTCCAGTAAATTCAAACTGCTTTGTAGTTCAATCAACCAATACCAATAAATGTATTATAATTGATCCAGGCAGCGAGGATTCTTCTATTATAATAAATTTTATTACAAATAAAGCCCTAACTCCGGATTACATTGTTTTAACGCACGAACATTTTGATCACATTTGGGGCATCAATCATCTTAAAAAGGAATATCCGATTCAGGTTATTTGTTCAATCGAGTGTGCAAAAAACATTGCTGATCCCAAAAAAAACATGTCAATTTTTTATGATCAGGTCGGATTTAATGTTCAACCTGCAGATATAATCTTAAAAGAAAGCCATAATTGTTTTTTCTGGAATAACACAGAACTAAACTTCTTTTCTACACCAGGTCATACAAAAGGTAGTATTTGTCTATATTTTAAAAATTATTTGTTTACAGGTGACACCTTGATAAAGGGTCTAAAAACCGTCACAAAACTACCTGGTGGAAGTATTACTGAACTCAATAAATCACTTAATTTTATCTCAAAAACTTTCAAATTGAGTAATCCAATGGTCTATCCTGGTCACAACGATTGCTTTTTTTTAAACGATTATCGATTTTTTTAAGCTTGAGATATTGATTCAGAATATTTATTTATTAAAAATCATCAGTTAAAATATTTTCATGAATAAAATCCTAATTGTTGCTGAACTTTCAGCCAACCATAATGGCAAAAAAGAAATTGCAATTGAAACCATTAAAGCCGCGAAGCGAGCCGGTGCTGATGCGATAAAACTGCAAACTTACACTGCTGATACGATAACGATAGATTGTCGCAATAAAGATTTTTATATTCCATCTGGATTATGGGGTGGCAGATACCTTTATGATTTATATAAAGAAGCTTATACTCCTTGGGAATGGCATAAAGAGCTTTTTGAAGCTGCACGCAAGGAAGGGCTGATTTGTTTTTCATCTCCATTTGATAAAACAGCAGTTGATTTACTTGAGTCATTAAATAATCCTATTTATAAAATTGCGTCTTTTGAAATAACCGACATTCCGTTGATTGATTATGCGGCTAAAAAAATGAAACCCATGATAATTTCAACAGGTATTGCATCAATTGAAGATATTCAACTTGCCATTGATACCTGTCGAATTGCTGGAAATTATGATATTACGTTATTAAAATGTACATCAGCGTATCCAGCTGCCTTAGAGGATGCCAATTTAGCAATGATAAAGGACATGGCTGAACAGTTTAATGTTAAGGTTGGCCTTTCTGATCACACAATGGGATCTACCGTTCCAATAACTTCAATTGCTATGGGTGCAACAGTTATTGAAAAACATTTCATCATTGATAGAAGCATTGGAGGCCCTGATGCTTCGTTCTCAATGAATGAAGTAGAATTTACCGAAATGGTAAAAGCTATTCGTGAAGCAGAGGCAGCAATCGGAAAAATTGATTACACCCTTACTGATAAAATGCTCAAAGGTAGAGAATCAGCGCGATCGCTATATGTAGTGGAGGATATTAAAGCAGGTGAAGTTATATCCGAAAAGAATATTCGGAGTATAAGACCTGGATTTGGAATGCATCCGAAGTTTTATCATGAGGTGTTAGGGAAAACTTTGAAATATGATATTGAAAAAGGAATTGCATTAACCAGCGAATTAATTGAAGATTTATAGGGATTCAATTGAAATTGGGAAAATCAATATGTTTTTATTCAAATTCTTTGTGAAGCTGTCGGTTTCTTTAATAGTTCCACAAAATAAAAAAATTAACATTGGAAAAAGATACCAATAAAATCATAGCATTCGATAGTTGGACAGGTGGTTCTAATCATTTCAGACGACTGCTACCCGCTTTAGCAGAACGGAAAATGGAACTTTTATTGGTTCATATAGCTTCATGGGGCAACGAGCCAAACTGTCCCAAAGAGCAACAAATTGGTGATTTAATTATGCGTGATATTTCGTATTATGGGGGTGATTCCTTTGAACGCGTATTGGATATAGAGCAACCGGATGCAGTGCTTCTACTTTCAACAGATACTTTTGCTCATCGGGCTTTTATTCGCTATTGCACTCAAAGGTCTATCCCATCTTTAAATCTCTACCATGGTCTGGTCAATGTTCAGGATACAGAAGATGAATCTGATGGATATTCAACATCACGCAAAGCTTATGTAATATACGTTGTTTCAAAGCTTGGTAAGTTGTTTCGACATACATTCCCGTGCTACATAAAATCATTAATCAAAACCAATGGCAATCTAAAAGATTGGGTTAGGTTTATTGATGATATTTTTAGTATGGCAAGGGGACTTCCATCAAAACGTGCCGCCAAGGATACAAAAACTGATAAATGTGCGGTATATGTAAATGCTGATGTTGAACACGCAATGCGTTTCTATGGGTTTATAAAAGAGGATGTAGTAGTTGTCGGCAATCCTGATTTTTTGCATTTCGGATTGAACCAAGAGATGATCGGTAACTGGGTGATACCTTCAAAAGATATTGACAAAACAATCATGTATATTGAAACTGGCTATTCCTCTGTTGGCTTGTTTTATTCTGGGACACAGGATTTTTCTGATCATCTGATAACTACTTCATATTCATTATTGCAGCAAGGATATAGATTGTGCGTTAAGCTTAAACCACATCAAGCTAACATACAATTAATTGAGAAAAATCTTCAAAAATCTGGGATTGAACTAATTACAAATGAGCAATTTTTGACCAAATTAATGGATTGTTCTGCTTGTATAGTTGAGGCCAGTACGCTCGCGATGTTGCCAACATTAGTGGGTATGCCTTCACTACTGGCTAATTATGGTAAACTAAAAGTATTACCTTTTGGTAAAGTATTAACAAGCTATCCACGAAGTTACATGCTTCGCGAAATTTCAGATGTCGCTAAAATTCTGCTTAAAGATCAGCAAACTTTCGATAAAGACGAGCTTAAAGCATGGATTGATCTTAATGTGGGGCCGCTTCCTCCTGATAAAATGCCTAACCGAGTGGTAGATATTCTTGCAGAAATGATCTCAAAAAAAAACTAAACTAAACTAATCTACTTACCATAATGCCTTCTATTTCCCAAATCTGTGTTGAAGGCAATTCTGGTTCTACAGGCAGGATTGCTGAAGAGATAGGGATTTTAGCAATACACAAGGGATGGGAAAGCTATATTGCATACGGTAGGTTTACACGACCAAGTAAATCCAAAACCATTCGGATTGGATCCGACCGGGAGGTGTTTTATCATGGTTTGGAAACCCGCTTATTTGACAGGCATTGTCTGGGATCAAAAGCAGCTAAAATAAGACTTGTCAAACAGATTGAATCAATTAAACCTGATATTATCTACCTACACCATCTGCACGGATATTATATTAATATTGAAACATTATTTGCCTATCTCCCAAAAGCAACTATTCCTGCCGTCTGGACTTTTCACGATTGCTGGTCAATTACGGGTCATTGTGCCCATTTTGATTATTTCGGATGTGACAAATGGAAAACTGAATGTCATCACTGCCCTCAAACAAAAGAGTATCCTGCAAGCTTATGGATCGACCGGTCAACAAAGAATTATCGCCTGAAGAAAAAACTTTTTACTTCCGTTCAAAATATGGTTATCGTTACTCCATCCGATTGGTTAGCACACATTGTAAAGGAATCTTTTATGCAAAGTATTCCTGTTCGAACAATTCACAACGGTATCGATACATCCGTTTTTAAACCACAAATTAACCATCGGGAAACAAGAGAAAAATACAGAATTATAGGCTAAATTTGTTACAACAAAATATTAGTGGTTATTAGCGGTTATTAGTGGTTATTGTTTATACTTTTTAGTATTAAATTTAGATTTATCCATGAAGTTCAACCCATTCAGACCAAATAGTATTGCCTCAGCCGATCTTTTTCAAGGTAGGAAGGAATAAATGCTGATAATCGAACAGAGACTGTTCCAAACAAAGAATGGTAATCCTCAACATTTTTTAATAGAAGGCGAACGTGGTTTGGGAAAATCATCACTTTTTCTAATGGTTGAGAAACAAGCAACTGGCAAAATTCCACTACGAAACTCAGAAAAAGTAAACTTCGTTGTAATCAATATTGAACTTGATTCCACCCAATCCTTTTTTGAAATATTAAAAGCAATTGCTGTAGATTTCAAACGTGCCCTGTCCGAAAGAGATAGAATAAAAACTCTTGCATCGGGGGTTTGGGTTTTTTGAGCAATTGGGAGATACTTGGCGTTCGATATCACAAGTTTGATGAGAACCTAATCCAACCTTATGAAATATTGATTGAGTTGGTATTGAATTTTGAAAAAGTAGTTAAACTAATCAAAAACGAAATTGATGGTATCCTAATTCTCATTGATGAAGCAGACCGCCCCAGTGAGAAATCCTCCCTTGGCGAAATAGTGAAATTATTAACCGAAAAACTTTCAAAAAGAGGATGCGACCAAGTTGCAATTGGGATGACCGGCCAACCAGGATTGATAGCAAAACTTAAGGCAAGCCACGAATCGGCATCCCGCATTTTTACTGAACTTACACTTAAACCCTTAAGTGACGAGGAAAATAAGGCAGTAGTTATGAGCGGATTAACAAAAGCAAATCTGATAAATAAAGAGCAAGCAATGATTGATAATGATGCTTTTGATTTAATATCACAGTTGTCTGAAGGTTATCCCCACTTTTTGCAGGAATTTTCATATAAAGCATTTGAAAAGGATAACGATTACCGGATTTGTGCCGAAGATGTAATAGATGGCGCATTTGGTGTTAATGGAGCACTCAACCAGTTGGGGAATAAATATTTTAACGAATTGTATTTCACACAAATTGGTTCAGATGAGTACAGAAGAGTATTACAAGCTATGGCCAACTTTTCTGACTCATGGGTCAATAGGGATAAAATAAAAAGTGAAATTACGATTAAAGACACTACCCTGAATAATGCTCTGCAAGCACTGAAAACGCGCAATATCATTATTCCGAATCCAGGACAGCAGGGTGAATTCAGATTACCAACCAAGTCATTTGCCGCTTGGATAAAAGCATTTTATATGTTAGACTAAGAACCTTTTAACAGCACAGATCACAAATATTAAACTAACATGTTTACCGTAATAGGTTATAAGATCTAATTTACAATCATGCCAAATACCTATAATTTCTGTAATAGCAACGACTCAATGTTTAAATATGTAGAAGAGTTTAGCAGCTTTGAAAATGTAGTTGCAATAGAAATTGTAAAGCAAGAATATGCGATTCAGCATTGTTTTTATGTCTAACATTTTCCAAATCTGTGTCGAAGGGAATACCGGTTCAACCGGTAGGATTGCAGAAGAAATTGGAATTTCAGCAATGCAGCAAGGTTGGGAAAGCTATATTGCATTCGGTAGGTTTCCACGTCCAAGTAAGTCCAAAACCATACGGATTGGATCCGATTTGGCGGTATTCTG
This sequence comes from uncultured Bacteroidia bacterium, assembly GCA_903834845.1. Lineage (GTDB taxonomy): Bacteria > Bacteroidota > Bacteroidia > Bacteroidales > Prolixibacteraceae > JAAFHB01. Next base: position 49,172 of record CAILKW010000142.1, read on the forward strand.
TCATGGTTTGGAAACCCGCTTTTTTGACCGGCATTGTCTGGGATCAAAAACAGCTACAATAAGACTTGTCAAACAGATTGAATCAATTAAACCCGATATCATCCACCTGCACCATTTGCATGGATACTACATTAATATCGAAATATTATTTAATTACTTAGCAAAAGCAGCTATTTCTGTCGTCTGGACTTTTCACGATTGTTGGTCAATTACAGGTCATTGTGCCCATTTTGATTATATCGGATGTGACAAATGGAAAACCGAATGTAATCATTGTCCCCAAACAAAAGAGTATCCTGCAAGCTTATGGTTCGACCGGTCAACAAAGAATTATCGCCTGAAGAAAAAACTTTTTACTTCCGTTCAAAATATGGTGATCGTTACACCATCCCATTGGTTAGCAAATATTGTCAAGGAATCTTTTATGCAAAGTATTCCGGTTCAGATAATTCACAACGGTATCGATACTTCAGTTTTTAAACCACAAATTAACCATCGAGAAACAAGAGAAAAATACCACATTGGTGAAAGGTTTGTGATTTTGGGGGTTGCTAATCCATGGACACAGAAGAAAGGTTTTGATGATTTTATTGCTTTAAGTAAGCTATTATCTAAAGATGATGTTATAGTTTTGGTAGGATTGGATAAGTCTCAAATAAAACAATTACCAAAGAACATCATCGGTCTAACCAAAACAGAAAACAGACAAGAATTGGTGGATTTGTATTCGGCTGCCGACCTGTTTGTTAATCCAACCTGGGAAGATAATTTTCCAACAACCAATATCGAGTCATTGGCTTGTGGAACACCTGTGGTAACCTATCGCACCGGTGGAAGTATTGAGGCGGTTTCACCGGAAACAGGATTTATTGTGGATAAAGGAGATATTAACAGTCTTGTTGAAATCGTCAGAAGTGTTAAAGTAACTGGTAAGCTTGCCTACACAGCATCATGCCGAAAACGGGCAGTTGATTTTTTTTCGAAAAATGACCGTTTTGCGGAATACATGGTTTTGTATGAAAACCTGCTCAGACAAAAAAATGGTTAGATATTAAAAAAAAATGTTGATTAAAAATTGAAGGAAAAACATGAAAAACAGTAATTTCATTGAAATTATTCAACAAGGTGAAAATTCAGCCATCGAATTTAAGTCGGCAGATGTTAAAACTGATAGTTTGGCGAAAGAGATAATTGCTTTTGCCAATATGAATGGTGGAATCATCCTGATTGGAATTGAAGATGATAGGACGATTAGCGGTGTTTCAAAAGAAAAAAACTGGGAGGAGTGGACGATGAATATTGCACGCAACAATATAAATCCACCATTAAATATTGGTTTCGAATATATTGAATTGAAGGAGAAAATAATTGCAATCATTACGGTTGATAAAGGAAAAAATAAGCCATACCAAACCATTGATGGCAAATATTATATCAGGATTGGTTCTACAAATCGAATAGCTTCCATTGCCGAATTAATGCGCCTGTTTCAGGAAAGTGGTGCGTTTAATTATGATTTGTTCAAGGTAGAAAAATCGAAAATTTCAGATTTAAACTCTAATAAATTAGATACTTATTTCAGTAAATATGGTGTGGACTTCAGCTTGGATAAGGATAAAGAAAAATTGCTGGTGAATACAGATATTATGACAGAAGAGGGCAACCTGACAGTAGGTGGGCTTCTTATTTTTGGAATAAATCCACAACGATATTTATACAATTCATACATTGTATTTGCTCATTTTAATGGAAATATAATTTCTGATGAATTAATTGATAAGCAGAATATTGAAGGCACAATTGATATGCAGGTTGATTTAGCGGTATCAGTGATAAAAAATAACCTGCTTACACCTTCAAAAATTATTGGATTAAAAAGAGAACATAGTAAGCATTTATATGAAGATAAGGTATTTCGTGAAATTGTGTTAAATGCTGTTGTACACCGTAATTATGCCATTTTGGGCAGCTCAATACGTATATTTTTATTTAGTGATAGATTAGAAGTAATTAGTCCTGGAAAATTGCCAAACACCGTAACCCTCGAAAAAATAAAAGCGGGTGTTTCGTATTCGCGAAATTCAGTAATTCTAAAATATTTAGAAAACCTAAGATATATTGATAAGCTTGGTAGGGGCATACCAATGATCATAAATGAAACAAAAAAAGCCAATAAGAATGTAATTTTTGAAGAAATTGGCGAAGAATTTAAAGTTACTCTGGAGTTGTGAAGTTAATTATTAAAAAAATAGTGCAGAAAAAAAACAAAAAATGCCTATACTATTTCAAATCAACGTAGTACGAAATACCCGATCAACAGGGACGATAGCTGAGGAGATTGGCCGACTTGCTATTGAACATGGTTGGGAAAGCTATATAGCACATGGCCGTTATACAGTGAAATGTGATTCCCAAATCATTAAAATAGGAACTGAGTTATCTGTTATTTTGCATGGCCTTCAAACCCGGCTTTTTGACCGGCACGGTTTAGGTTCCCGTAGGGCAACTATAAAATTAATCGAACAAATTAAAACCATTAAGCCAGATGTTATCCATTTACATAACATACATGGCTATTATATTAATATCGAAGTTTTATTTAACTTTCTTGCAATTTCCTCAATCCCTATTATTTGGACACTACATGATTGTTGGTTGATGACTGGCCATTGTGCCCATTTCGAATATGTAAAATGTGATAAATGGAAAACTGAATGTAATAATTGTCCCCAATTGGGCGAATATCCCAAAAGTTTATTTGTGGACAGGTCAACTAAAAATTTCTATCTGAAAAAGACCTTGTTTACATCGGTATCAAATATGGTTCTTGTACCTGTATCAAATTGGCTTAAAAATCTGGCAAAAGAATCTTTTATGGGTAGTTTCCCTATAAAAACCATTTATAATGGATTAGATATTTCTATATTTAAACCACAAAATAACAACGAAAACACAAGAACGAAATATGGGATTGGCAATCGTCTGATGATTTTAGGGGTAGCAATGCCTTGGACAAAGAAAAAAGGGCTTTATGATTTTGCCCAGTTAAGTAAACGGATAAAGTTGGATGAAGTGATTGTTTTAGTGGGATTAAGCGATAGGCAAATAAAAGAATTACCTAAAGAGATTATTGGTTTGCCTAAAACAAATAATCATCAGGAATTAACAGATCTTTATTCGGCTTCCGATCTGTTCGTGAATCCAACCTGGGAAGATAATTTCCCGACCACCAATATTGAGGCTTTGGCGTGTGGGACACCTATAGTTACCTATCGGACTGGTGGAAGTATTGAAGCTGTTTCGCCTGAAACAGGTTTTATCGTCGAAAAAAGAGATATTGATGGACTGTTAAAAGTGATCGCAACCATCAAGAAAAACGGCAAATCGTTTTATTCGGATGCCTGCCGTAACCGCGCAATAAAATACTATAATAAAAATGAACGTTTCGCCGAATATATCGAATTATATGAAAGGCGTTTAGAAAAAAAGATTGTAAAAGGGCCAGCAGATGTAGATTTGTCTCCCCCTCCCACTCTCCCCCCCTCTCTCCCTCTCTCCCACTCCCCTTCTCAACCCCTAAAAATCAAAACATTTATGACAACACACTACAAACCAAAGGCAACTTACAGAATCTGCACCAACTGTATAATGGATACCTCTGATCCCAACATCACCTTTGATGAACGTGGGTGGTGCGACTATTGCAGAAATTATTACAAAAACATTGTACCCTACTGGCATCCCAATGAACAAGGGATGAAGGAATTGCAACCCTTGATTGATAAAATTAAAAGGGATGGTAAGGGCAAACCGCATGATTGTTTGATCGGCCTGAGCGGCGGTGTGGACAGCTCGTATGTTGTCTGGTTGGCAAAGGAAAAATTCGGGCTGCGACCCATGCTGTTCCATGTCGATGCCGGATGGAATTCACAGGAGGCAGTTAACAACATTGAGAAATTAGTTGATGGGCTTGGGCTCGACTTATATACGGAGGTCGTTAACTGGGAGGAGATGAAAGACTTGCAATTGGCATTTTTTAAAGCGCAGGTTCCCCATATCGATACCCCACAGGATCATGCTTTCTTCGCAGGGCTCTATAACTTTGCGGCCGAACACAAACAAAAATATATTTTTACAGGTGCTAACTATTCAACTGAATGTGTACGCGAACCACTCGAATGGCATTACCATGCCTCAGACCTGGTCCAATTACAAGATATCCACCGGAAATTTGGGACACGGCCTCTCAAATCATTTCCATTAGCCGATATCTTTAAATTCAAAATATATTATCGGTTTATCAAAGGAGTACAAGTCGTTAAGCCATTAAATCATGTCCATTACATCAAAGAGGAGGCAATGAATATGTTGGTGGAGCGTTTTGGTTGGCAAAAATATGCGCACAAACATTACGAATCGCGCTTTACCCGCTTTTATGAAGGGTATTGGTTGCCCACAAAATTTGGTTATCAGAAACACCGTGCCCACTATTCGAGCCTGATCCTCACGGGTCAAATGACACGCGATGAAGCCCTTGACCTGATTTCCAAGCCGGCATACGACCCCGAAACCATTGCACAAGATTTTGAGTACATTGCCAAAAAACTGGAGATCTCCGTCCAGGAATTGCAGGAATTGATGGATGGTGAGAACAAGACCTATCGTGATTATAAATCCAGAATGCCACTCATTAATCTGGGAACAAAAATATTAACTCTGTTTGGAATACAAAAATCTATCATACGATAATGTCTTTAACCCACTCATGCTTTTACATTTTTTTTATTTTTGCATTTTAAATCAAAAACAAAATGTCATGAACACAAATGAGCACGAACAATATTTGAGCGAATTTAAATCTTATTTACTCGACGTGGTATCAACCCACAAGAAAGCTCAAGATTTTTTGATACGCTCTGGCATCAACACAAAATCAGGTAAATTGTCTAAACAATATTCACCTTCCCCAACTAAAAAAAGTCAAAGTACATGTATTCCAAAAGAACCGGCTTAATTTTGGGTTTTCATGGTTGCGACCAAACAGTAAGGGATGCCATTGTTTCGATGGAAGGAGGTAAGCTTCTTCCAAGCAGTAATAATTACGACTGGTTGGGTCATGGTGTTTATTTTTGGGAGAACAATTATAAAAGAGCACTCGAATTTGCAAAATTTCTAATGCAAAACACACCACATAATTCTAAACAGCGGATTAAAATACCATCGGTTGTTGGAGCAGTTATTGATTTGGGATATTGTTTGGATTTACTCGATTCTGAATATTTGAACCTCCTTAAAGCAGGCTATTATTCATTGAAAGAGACACATGTAAAATATGATTTAGAAATCCCAAAAAACTTGTCTTTGTTTAAAGATGGTGATTTATTAAAAAGACATCTCGATTGTGCTGTTGTAGAAACGATCCATCAGTTTAATATAGACACCAATAAACACGAATTCGATTCTGTTCGTGGAGTTTTTTTTGAAGGAGACGATTTGTATGAAAATGCAGGGTTTAAAGAAAAGAATCATATTCAAATTGCAAAAAATCCGAATTGTATTAAGGGTTATTTTATACCTCGTAAATTAGATACAAAATATCCAAAGCCATAATTGTCCTTATCCATCTTAAATATTCAAATTATGATCGCAATAATAGATTATGGGTTAGGTAATATAAAAGCTTTTGCCAATGTGCATAAACAGCAAAACATTCCGGCCACCATTGCACAGTTTCCGTATCAATTGAGGGAAGCAGATAAAATTATCCTGCCTGGAGTTGGTTCTTTTGATTATGCCATGCAGCGGCTCAATAGTTCCGGAATGCGCGAAACGCTTGATGATTTGGTATTAAATAACCAAATACCGATTTTAGGGATCTGCGTGGGCATGCAGATGTTGGCCAAAACGAGTGAAGAAGGAGAGCTTCCGGGATTGGGATGGATCGATGGGGTTGTCAAACGATTCGATCCGGCAACATTTAAAGATCCCGCATGTATCCCACACATGGGCTGGAACGATGTTAACCCAACGGGAAATTCGCTACTTATGCAAAATCTTGAACAAAATGCAAGGTTTTATTTTCTTCATTCCTACTACTTTAGTTGCAACAACCCCGAAGATACAATCGCTGTCACCGATTACGGTATTCAGTTTTCGAGTGCTGTTTGCCATCAAAACATTTACGGTGTTCAGTTTCATCCTGAGAAAAGCCATCAGTGGGGAATGCAGTTGCTCAGGAACTTTGCCTTACTTTAATGCAAAAGTGCGGTAGCACTGATAACCCCTTGAACACTGATAACATTTGGGAACACGGATGACAAGGATATTACGGGTTTAATAATTCTTATCTGTGTAAATCTGTTCAACCCCCCGAGGGTTCCCGAAAATCGGGACAGGCAGGGGCAGGCTGTGTAGTCTCCCGATGCTCGGGACAAGTTGTGTTCCAAAAATGTAATCTATGTTCTAATCAGTCATCACTGTTCTAAAAAAATCCGATATTTTCGTGTTGAAATCCAAAAGCTATGGACAATAATGTTTTCAAATCTATACTTCCATTTAAGATACAGGATTTAATATCGATTATTAAGGATCGGAAGCATTTGAATTTTACGGAAGCGCTTCATTATCTTTATGAATCTAAACTTTACAATGCTTTTTCAATAGAGGATACTAAACTTTGGCACCTAAGTTCAGAAAAACTTTTTGATATGCTTGAGAACGAGAAACTAACAAAAGAAATCATTTTCCCTGACTACGTATAAAAGATGATCAAACTCAATAAAATAGAGCAGTTTCAGCTATTTTGTCTCGAATATTATAAGAATCAGATTAGTATTTCGGGCAAAATGGCTTTGGATGTTTTTGAATCAAAAGGTGTCTTTAATTTTCTTGAAATGGGCTATGAAATATTGCATACACAAAGTATTAAGTATGTTGTTGACGAAATTATCCTTTTCATTAAAAACAGATCGTAATTAATGAACCTATACCATGGTGGCTTAAATGTGGTTGAATTTCCGGTTATACAGGATTCTCAAAGATTGTTGGACTTCGGTAAAGGGTTCTATACCACAAGAAATCGGGATCAGTCTGAAAAATGGGCTATAATCAAGCAAAACAGGGAAGACAATAAGCCTAAACCTATCGTTACCGTGTATAAAATAGACGAGGATATACTTAAAAACGAGACTTTTAATGTGAAGATGTTTGCAAAAGCAGATGAACAATGGTTGGATTTTATCTTTTCTAACAGAATGGGATTAAATGTTCACACTTTTGATATTGTCATTGGTGCTGTTGCCAATGATACACTATATTCAACACTTGTTTTATATGAATCCGGAGTGCTTTCAAAAATTGAAACCATCAGAAGACTTAAAACCCATAAACTCTTTGACCAAATCTCGTTTCATAATCAAACAGTTCTAAAAAAACTTCAATTCATTGAAAGCTATGTGGTTAAATAAATTTTCAGAAACACGGATGGAACTGATGTTACAGCCTGCCTCGTTTTTTCGGGAGATGATACAGATGGACGCAGTTTTAATTTAGGAATACTTTATTAATCCGTGGAATCCTGTTTAATTTGTGTAATCTTTACTCCGAAAAAAAACATGAACTCTGTATTCCGAAAAAAAATCCTTACATTTATCCACTACAACAGCAAATGAAGAAGTTGAATAACTGGTTGCAGCAATAAATAGTTTAAATAATTTCAAATACTTGATATAAATGAAACGAGCCATGAACAGCAATTCTCGTAAAGCAGGATGATTTTCATGGCGAGTTCCCCCGAAGGATCGGGGCTGGCTATGTGGCCATTAAAAAATAAATTATAAACACATGAACCACAGTAATTTAATTGAAATTATTCATCAAGGTGAAAATTCCGCCATCGAATTTAAGTCAGCTGATGTTAAAACTGATAGTTTGGCAAAAGAGATAATTGCTTTTGCCAATATGAATGGTGGAATCATCCTGATAGGAATTGAAGATGATAGGACGATCAGCGGAGTTTCAAAAGAAAAAAACTGGGAAGAGTGGACCATGAATATTGCCCGCAACAATATAAAACCTCCATTAAATATTGGTTTCGAGTATATTGAATTGAAGGAGAAAATAATCGCAAGTATTACGGTTGAGAAAGGGAAAAATAAGCCATATCAAACCATTGATAGCAAGTACTATATCAGAATCGGCTCTACAAATCGGATAGCCTCCATTGCCGAATTAATGCGCCTGTTTCAGGAAAGTGGAGTTTTTCATTATGATTTGTGCAAGGTAGAAAACACGTCAATTAAATCGCTAAATTATTATAAGATAGCTGAATATTTTAAACATTTTGAAATTGATTTTGAAAAGGAAATCGATGAAAATAGGGTCAATTTACTTACAAATACCGATATACTGACTGTGAACGGAGAAGTTACACTGGCTGGTTTGTTGGTTTTTGGAATCAATCCAGCCCGGTATCTTTTTCAATCGGGAATCACTTTTGTTCATTACAATGGAAATGATGTTACTGGCGATATAATTGATAGCAGGCACATTGAAGGCGATATGGATTATGTCATTTCTACTGCATTTACATCAATAAAAAACAATATTTTAACACCTTCTGTAATTATCGGATTAAAAAGAGTTGATACCAAAGAAATATATCCTGATAAAGTATTCAGAGAGTTGATAACAAATTGTTGTGCTCATCGAAATTATGCAATTACCGGTTCAAAAATAAGGATTTTATTATTTCACAATAGAATTGAATTTATCAGTCCCGGCAGGTTGCCAAATACAATAACTATCGAGAAATTATCCGCAGGCGTTTCATTTAGACGAAATCAGCTTTTGACAAAATTTATGGTTGTTCTTCGGCTAATGGACACTTTTGGAAGAGGATTGCCCAATGTAATTTCCGAAGCCAAAAGATTGAAAAAAAGTATCCTATTTGAGGAAATTGGCGAAGAATTTAAAGTTACTTTAGATTTGTGATTTATATCAATGAGGAGGCGATGAATGTATTGGTGGAGGTTCTGTTGCTAAAATCCTGATGATAAAACAGCAATAACCGAATATGTTATCCGTTTTTCGAGTGTTGTCAGCCATCAAGATATTTGCGGTGTACAATTCAATCCTGAGAAAAGTCATTAGTGGGGCATGCCGTTGCGAAGGAGATCTGCCTTGAAAGGAGAGTGGAAGAAATTACGAGGTTTATAAATTTAGAGATTATGAAGTTTGGCCTCTCTTCTCGTAAGTTTTTGATTCTATTCGTTTTTTTATATAAAGGGAGAAATGAAGAGGTTAGAAGGATAGATATTAGAAATGGTTGATATTAAAAACAATAGCCTCCTTTTTACCAACCTTCTAATCTCCTTACCTCTTAATTTCTTACCCTATTATTTTCAATATATTACCCTCTTATCCATTTAACCTCTAAACTCCTCATCTTCTAAACTCCTCACCTTCGAATCTTTTCACCTTCTAAACTCCTGCAAATGCTACGACCCAGAATTATCCCCTGTTTACTTGTCCATGACAAAGGCCTGGTTAAAACCATTCGGTTTAGTGATCCCAAATATGTTGGTGATCCTATCAATGCTGTAAGGATTTTCAATGAAAAAGAGGTAGATGAGTTAATAGTGTTAGATATTGATGCCACCCGTGAAAAAAGAGAACCTGACTATAGGATGATTGCTCATCTGGCAGAGGAATGTCGGATGCCTCTTTGCTACGGTGGCGGTGTAACAACCAGTGATCAGGTGAGAAAAATAATTGGCCTTGGAGTTGAAAAAGTGGCAATCAGTGCAGCTGCAATCAATCATCCACATCTTATTGCTGAGGCAGCCGGTAAGGTAGGAAATCAAAGTATTGTTGCTGTACTTGATGTTAAAAAACTACTTTTCTCGGGGAAATATGAAGTAAAAATAAACAATGGAACCAAATCAACAGGTAAGAGTCCTTTTGAATTTGCCAAAGAATTGGAACAACTTGGTGCTGGCGAAATCGTAATTAATTCCATTGATAACGATGGTATTATGAAGGGTTACGATCATCAGTTGGTCGAAAAAATTTGTAAAGCTATTCATATTCCATTAACGGTTCTTGGCGGAGCTGGTTCACTTCAAGACATAGGTCAGCTATTTCAAAGACATGGTACTTTGGGTGCTGCTGCGGGAAGCCTATTTGTTTTCAAAGGAATTTATCGAGCTGTTTTGATTAATTATCCCAACCGTGATGAAAAAGATACTCTTATCAGACAAAACATTCAATATCTGTCCTAGATAATCACCACACTGATGGTATATTAACCGGTGGTAAGCAGTGATAAACACAAACTGCTCCACAGTTTAACACTGAGTCAACATTGTGAAGCACTTTTGAAAGATTAAAATACGATTAATAATCCAACATATTTTTCCTAATATTGATAGCATGTTTAAAAACAAAATACTTCTAATTACGGGCGGCACATACTCTTATGGAAATGCCCTAATCAACCGCTTTTTAGACACCGATTAAAAAAAAATCGTATTTTTTCGCGAGACGAGAAAAGCAGGCCGATATGAATGTTGTTTTTAGCAATAACAATTCGCAGTGGATATTAAAACAATTATAACCCAATCAGAAGGCCGTCGCCTTGAGTTTAAGGAGACAATGCCTAAACGTTCGGATTTGGCAAAGACAGTTATTGCCTTTGCCAACGATGCCGGTGGAGATATAATCATTGGGATAGGGGACAAACCTCGTGCTGTTATCGGTCTTCCGGAAGTAGAACTTGTGTCTATGGAGGAACAAATCAGCGACATTATATACAGTCGTTGTTATCCTGGAATATTGCCTGAAATAACATTTCTGAGTGTTGCCGACAAACACCTGATTAAGGTTACTGTTTATAGAGGAAGTATGCCGCCATATTACATTAAAGAGAAAGGTAAGTTACAAGGAACATATATTCGTGTTGGTTCTTCAAACAGATTAGCCGACGAGTCAATAATTACAGAATTAGAGCGTAGAAAACGAAATGTATCGTTTGATAGCGAACTTGTTTCGGATAAACTGGCAGAAGCATTAAAAACAGATCCCTTTGCTTCCATTTTCAATGAAAAAACCGGTAAAGAACTCAGTAAACAAACGTTGAAAAAATTGGAATTGACGAAAGAGAATCACGGAGTAATTTACCCAACCAATGCGTTGGTTTTGTTTTCAGATGATGAATTACGCAACTCACTATTTCACTATGCAAAAGTGGAATGTGCACGTTTTAAAGGAATATCCGAATATTGAATTCCGTTGGAAGGAAGTGGGTTTGTCATTTCAGGTACAGTTCGTAAAGTTGAATTATATTGTCGAGCAACAACATCAGCAAGAGTTAGGGCAAGAGTTAGGGCAAGAGTTGAGCCAAGAGCAAAAAGAGAAAACTCTTTTCAGTTTAATATTCAAACATTTACAAGTTCGACCTCAGTCGCGTAATGAACTAAAAGAGGCATTTGGCCTTAAAAAAGTATCTGGTTACCTAAATAGAACCATAATAAAATTGCAATTATATAATTTAATAGAACAAACAATCCCGAAAAATCTCAATCACCCCAGCCAAATGTTGCGTATTACAGAGCGTGGAGTAAATCTCATACAATTAGTTGAACAAAGACATAAATAAAATATTATCCATTACCATTTTTTAAAACAAAACCTCTTAATTACCGTGGCACAGGCTCTTATGGTACTGCCGTACTCAATCTCTTTTTTGATACCGATATCAAAGAAATCCGCTTCTTTTCAAGTGATGAAAAGAAGCAGGACGATATGCGATATGGTTTTTGAAAGATGCCTTTGTTTGCGTAATACGAAGAGTTTTAAATTTTCAATAAAATAGTTCTGATTATTTCAGAACAATTACATATCTTTGTACACGCTTATGAGATTAATTGGTAAGCAAAAATTAGAAAAACTTAAAAGAAAAAACAAAGGAAACGTTTCTTTGACAAAAGATATTAACAAGCTGATTGTTGATATTGAAATGAATGAGTGGAAAAGTAAGGCTGATTTAAAAGAAACAAGATCAGATGCCAATTGTGTGCATAGCGATGGCTTCTACTTCTTTAATCTGGAAGTAAGCCGAACTATGATACTTGTAGTATTTGAAGAAGGAGAAGCCTCGGTAGTATGGGTTGGTAATCATCAGGAATATGAAATTACCTTCAAAAATAATAAAGACACCATCAAAAAATGGTTAAAGGATAACAATTGGATATAATAGCTTATGCAAACAGATTTCGACATAAATAAGGTTATTAAGTCAGGCAAAATTCAAAATGAATTGGATTTTGAAAAAGCCTTGATTGCCGACAGAAAGTTAAGGGTACTTTCAAAAGAAAATCCCGAATATAGGTCAGTAAGGAGTAAATTACGCGATTTAATTGAGGCATGGGAAAGCAAGCATTGGATGGCAGATTCGGAAATATCGGATGAAAAAATCCGAGAAAGTGATCTGGCGGGTTCTATCGCGGAAAACGAACGTCAATTTATTGAAAAAAGAAAGAATCTGATCAGAAATCAATTAAAAAGCCTGAACCTTACGCAGCAAGCCTTGGGTGGCCTATTAGGGCATAAGAATAAATCATATATTTCAGAATTAATGAATGGAGTTGCACCTTTTTCATTGCGGGATTTAATCGTTATTAACCTTCTAATGAAAATTGATTTGTCCGATTTGATACCGGCATTCTTATCTCATAACGAACGGTTAAGGATAAAAGCATCTCTGGAGAAACTGGAAAATACCAAATTAAAACTACGCAAGGCCGATTTTACAATAGTTTGATTTTTAGAGTCCAATTCTTTAAGCGATTTTTACAGAATTACGCTCCATAGCGTAACGCCTGAAGGCGTAATATCAAAAATCAACCTAAAACAAACACACTACAGTGTTTCAAAACTTGTCCCGATTTGTCGGACGAGGTAACACAGTGTTACACTGTGAAATTAATTATCAATTTCAACAAATTGTTTTTTCTCAAAATTTACGATCATGTTTAAAAACAAAACCCTCTTAATTACCGGAGGCACAGGCTCATTTGGGAATGCCGTACTAAACCGCTTTTTAGATACCGATATCAAAGAAATTCGCATCTTTTCACGTGATGAAAAAAAACAGGATGATATGCGCCATCAGTACCAAAACCCCAAGATCAAATTTTACATTGGCGATGTACGCGACAAACGTAGTGTGGACGGAGCAATGTTTGGCGTAGATTATATATTTCATGCCGCTGCATTAAAACAAGTACCGTCCTGCGAGTTTTTCCCTACACAAGCAGTAAAAACAAATGTGTTTGGAACTGAAAATGTTTTGGACTCAGCCATCGAACATGGCGTAAAAAATATAGTGATTTTAAGTACCGACAAGGCTTGTTATCCAATCAATGCAATGGGAATCAGCAAAGCCATGATGGAAAAAGTAGCTATTGCAAAAGGACGGGCATTAGGTAAAGATTCGAAAACAACGATCTGTTGTACCCGGTATGGGAATGTAATGGCTTCGAGAGGATCGGTTATTCCATTATTTGTCGATCAACTTAAAGCTGGAAAAGATTTGACCATCACCGACCCCAACATGACCCGGTTTATGATGACTCTGGAAGATGCCGTTGATTTGGTTCTCTATGCCTTTTCAAATGGCCAAAACGGCGATCTTTTTGTACAAAAAGCACCTGCAGCAACTATTCTTACCTTGGCTGAATCAATTATTAACTTATACCAATCGAATCAACAAGTAAGAGTGATAGGGACTCGTCATGGGGAAAAGCTTTATGAAACACTGGTAACCCGTGAAGAAATGGCCAAAGCAGAAGATATGGGGAATTATTACCGGGTACCTTGTGATTCGCGCGACTTAAACTACGATAAATATTTTGTGGAAGGTGAAGAAGAAATCTCCAAAATCGAAGATTATCATTCACACAACACACGCCGTCTGGACAAGGACGGGATGAAAGAGCTTTTACTCAAACTCCCGATGATCAGAAAAGACATTTTGAACGAATAAATTTTTGAACGCAGATGACGCTGATTGAAAGGATTAACACAGATTTTTTTATCCGTATAAGTCATTAGCATTTGTGTCATCTGCGTTCTAATCTTAAAATTATGTCCGAACAACCAACTATTATTAAAGGTGGTAACTTCACCGATCACCGTGGTTCGATGCGTTTTGTCAATGATTTTCGTTTTGAAGACATAAAACGTTTCTATTTTATCAAACATCCTGAGACTTCTGTTATTCGTGCATGGCAAGGACATCAGTTTGAGAAAAAGTATTTCTACCCTATTTCGGGTCGTTTTGTGGTTGCCTGGGTGAAAATTTATGACTTTGAAAATCCATCAAAAGACTTGATCCCTGAATACCATTTCCTTTCAGCCGAGAACAGTGAAATCATTTCAGTTCCAAAAGGATATGCCAACGGATTAAAAGCTTTGGAGACAAACTCCGAACTTATGATCTTCTCTGACATGAATCTGGAAGAATCGGTCAATGAAAAAATACGCTATCCTGCTTATTGGTGGCTTAACTGGGAAACGATAGAACACAGATAACACAGATTAAACGGATTTACACAGGAAAAGATGGATCGGTATTTACATGAGGATGTTACTAAAAAGATAATTCAGGCTTATTACAAAGTATATAATACGCTGGGATATGGATTTCTTGAAAAAGTATACCACAATGCTTTACTGATCGAGCTCCGAAAAATGGGGTTGGAATGTAAAAGTCAGTATCCCATTAAAGTCTTTTATGAAAATCAATCTGTTGGTGAATACTTTGCCGATATAATAGTGAATGATTGTGTAATCATTGAAAACAAAGCAACTGAAGCTTTGGCTGAAGAACATGAGTTTCAGTTAATCAATTACCTTAAAGCTACTGAACTCGAAATTGGTTTGTTGCTCAACTTTGGCAAAAAACCCGAAATAAGAAGAAAGATATTTACCAATGACAGAAAAAATAAGAACACAGATGCCGCAGATAATATCATATAAAACTCAGTAAAAATCGGTTATATCTGTGTCATCAGTGTTCTAAAGCAATAATCATGATTAAAATAGGAATTACCGGTCAACCAGGCTTTGTTGGAACTCATCTTTACAACACACTCGGATTGCTCCCTGACAGGTTTAAACGCATCCCATTTGAGGATGCTTTTTTTTCTGATGAAAGCAAACTAAGTGAATTTGTCAAAAGCTGTGATGCCATCGTTCATCTGGCAGCGATGAACCGTCACAACGATCCTGATGTGCTTTATCAAACCAATATCAGATTGGTGAAACAATTAATAGCAGCCTGTGAAACAACAAACTCCATCCCTCATATTCTGTTTTCTTCTTCGACTCAAGAAGAGCGTGACAACCTATACGGCAGATCAAAAAAAGAAGGTCTGCAACTATTAGAACAATGGGCTGAAAAAAATAATGCCAAATTTACAGGATTTATTATTCCCAATGTTTTTGGGTCTTTTGGAAATCCATATTACAATTCTGTGGTTGCAACTTTTTGCCATCAACTGACGCACAACGAAACACCTAAAATTGAGGTAGATGGTGAGATTAAACTGGTTTATGTTTCAGAGTTAGTTCAATTTTTTTTAGATAAAATACAATTTAATAGTGAAACACTTTTTAACACTGTGAATAGCTGTGAAACTAAAAATAACTGTGAAACTATTCATATCTCCCATACCTCCGAAATCAAAGTCTCATCATTACTTCAAAAACTAACAAAATACAAAGAAGACTACTTTGAGAAAGGCGAAATACCGACACTCAAAAATAGTTTTGATCGTAACTTATTCAACACTTTTCTTTGCTACATTGAACATTCATCCTTCTTTCCATTTAAACTTAAACTGAATACTGACCCTCGAGGTTCTTTCGTTGAAACTATAAAAATAAACAGTGGAGGACAGGTTTCGTTTTCAACTACAGTACCTGGAGTTACAAGAGGTGATCATTTTCATACTCGTAAAGCAGAACGGTTTGCAGTAATTAAAGGAAAAGCAAAGATTGAAATCAGACGTATAGGTACAGATAGGGTAATTTCATTTGAATTGAATGGAAAAGAGCCATCCTTTGTTGATATGCCAATATGGTACTCCCATAACATTACCAATATTGGTGAGGATGAACTATATACTATCCTCTGGATCAACGAACAATACGATGCGAATGATCCTGACACTTGGTTTGAAAAAGTTTGAAATTGAAGATAAAAGACAAAAGGCGAAAGATAAAAGATAAAAGACAAAAGGCGAAAGATAAAAGATAAAAGACAAAAGGCGAAAGATAAAAGATAAAAGACAAAAGGCGAAAGATAAAAGATAAAAGACAAAAG
>CAILKW010000143.1 GCA_903834845.1 uncultured Bacteroidia bacterium
GGGATATAGTGGCGACGTTTCTACACGAAACCTTTATATGCTTAACAAGACAATACCGACAGCAATATTTATAGAACTCGGTAATATTCAACACATTCGTGACCAGCAAAGGTTGGTCTTTGAGAACAACAGGCAGGCACTCGCTAAATGGATGTGTGATGGAGTAATCGAAGATTTTCAAAAATCAAAATGAAGTCTAATCCCAATCCTGTAACCGGTCGAGATCGCGTCTATCTTTTTTTGTTGGTCTGCCAGCTCCTCTATCACGTTCGATAGAACCCATTTGCTGCTTGATCTCTAAATTTTTAAGCTCCTCTGGGGGAGTAATATCTACAGCAAATTCCTGAACTAATTTGGCACCAACCCTTTTCCCAATAATCCCTATTATCTTATAAGAATAGGTCACAGGGTTTTTACGTACTTTTATTATATCACCAATTTTCGGAATACGGGATGGTTTCACTGCGACTCCATCAATAGTAATGCGACCTTTTCTGCACTCTTCGGTTGCAAGTGTTCTGGTCTTATAAAGGCGAACTGCCCAAAGCCATTTGTCAATTCGTACAGGTTCTTCCATTAATTTCTGTTATATTGTGTCATCACCCTTTCTGAGCCCATAGTTGCAAAAGCTTTAATAATTTCAATACATAAATCCATTTTAGAATTGACAATTACCTCCTCCTCTGCTGTCCAACGACCTAATACATGGTCAACCTGATATCCTCTCTGAAAGTCGCTGCCAATGCCAAACCTAAGTCTTACATAATCCTGGCTACCCAAAATCTGGTGTATGCTTTTCAATCCATTATGACCGGCATCACCTCCTTTCAAACGCATACGGACTTTTCCAAGTGGAAGGGCAAGATCGTCAACCAGAATCAGTACTTTATCCAGTTCAATGTTCTCTTTCTGCATCCAATATTGAACCGAGCGGCCGCTAAGATTCATGAATGTGTTAGGTTTCAGCAATATAAAAGTCTTTCCTGCATACTTCATTTCGGCAATTGCCCCATATCGCTTGTCGCTAAAAGAAATATTGGACACCCTTGCGAGGGCATCCAATATTCGGAATCCTATGTTATGACGTGAATTTAGGTATTCTTCTCCTATATTTCCAAGTCCTACAATCAGGTATTTCAAAACATCAACATTTTATTTTTTTGCTTTTGGAGCAGAAGTAGAAGTGTCGGCCATTGCAGCACGAGCAGCACGAGTAACTACAACAGTAGCAACAGGAACAGATTTAGCGTTCAAAATCTCAATACCGGGAACTTTAACATCACCCACCCTGATACTTTCGCTAATATTCAGCTCAGTAACATCAATTACGATCTCATCAGGGAAATCTTTGGAAAATCCTTTTGCTTTCAGAGTACGAAGGTTTGCTTTCAAACGTCCACCTTGTTGAATACCCTTGGCATATCCGTCCAATCGAACCGGTATTTCAAGTTTAACAGGTACATTTTCACGTATTTCGAGAAAATCGATATGAAGAAGTTTGTCTGTTACAGGATGAAATTGCAAAGCCTGTAAAAAAGCGTTATAAACTTTTCCATCAACGTCTATTTCAGTCTGATAGACTTTTGGTGTATAAACCAGCTTACGGAATTCGTTTTCGTGAGCCTGAAAATGGACAACGTTTTCACCACCATAAATAACACAAGGTACTAAATCCTGAGCTCTCAGAGCCTTGTTCTCTTTTTTGCCAACTGCCTGACGGACAGTACCTTTGATTTGAAATGTTTTCATTTGTTTTTTTTAATAACTGTTTTGTAACTAAGTGTTTACTCAGATCTCCTTCTGAAAGGAAGGTATCCGCATCACACCACTAAAGGTATGCTGCAAAACCGTGCGCAAAGGTAACAATTCTTAGATAAAAGCGGTACTGATTGATTTATTTTCGAAAACCTTTTGAATAACATCAGCAAATAGAGGGGCGCATGACAAAACAGTAATTTTATCTGATTTATGAGTGAGTGGAATTGAATCAGTTACAAGTACTTCATCAATACATGATGCTTCAATTCGCTCAAATGCCGGGCCGGAAAGTACAGGATGAGTTACAAAAGCACGAACTGAATTGGCTCCTTTTGATTTCATAAGATCGGCTGCTTTGGTGATGGTTCCGGCTGTATCTATCATATCATCAACAATAATTACATCTTTGTTTTCCACATCACCAATAAGAGTCATTGAATCAATCTGATTCGCCTTACTGCGTGATTTATGACAAATAACCAGATCTGTTTTAAGATGCTTTGCAAACACATTTGCTCTTTTTGTTCCTCCAACATCTGGTGATGCAACAACTAAATCACGTAATCCCATTTGTTTGATATAAGGAACAAACAAGGCTACCGCACTAAGATGGTCAACAGGAACATCGAAAAAACCCTGAATCTGGTCGGCATGAAGATCCATTGTGATTAACCTGTCAATTCCAGCTTTTGATAGCATGTCGGCAACTACTTTAGCACCAATTGAAACTCGTGGACGATCCTTTCGATCCTGACGGGCAAAACCAAAATAAGGCATCACCGCAATAATTTTGTACGAGGATGCTCTTTTGGCTGCATCAATCATGAAAAGTAATTCCAAAAGATTATCCGCCGGAGGAAATGTTGATTGAATAATAAAGGTGAAAGAACCCCTGATGGTCTCTTCGTAACAAGGTTCAAATTCACCGTCAGAGAAACGAGGACATGACGACTTACCTAATTCTATTCCGGCGTTCTCAGCTATTTTCTCGGCCAGATATTTTGATTCTGTACCGGTAAAGATTTTAATGCAACCTGTGGACATAATTAGAGTTTTTCAGTTTGAATAATACGATACTATCAGTTGGCAAAGGTAAAAATATTGAACTAACATCGAAACTTATTGCAAGTCTTTTTTGAAAAAACTGTTCAGCAAAGCCATGCCGGGGTAATAAATTCAGTCAGACATATTCGTTATTGGATTGCTTTTCACTGTTTTATCTATAAAATTAAGTACTTCATCTCTTCCCAATTTAGAGTCTGAAGATGTAATAAAAAGTGGAGGCAATACTTCCCACGCTTTCAGTATTTCTTTTTTGTAGTTGGCAATATTTTTTTCCAATTGTCGGGTTGATAATTTATCTGCTTTCGTAAAAACCATGGCAAAAGGGATTCCATTCTCGCCCATCCATGTTAAAAATTCAAGATCATTGGTCTGAGGCTCGTGCCGGGAATCAATCAAAGCAAATACGCAATAAAGATTTTCTCTGATTGCCAGATACTTTCTTATGAACTTTAACCACTGATCACGAGATGATCGCCCGACTTTTGCGTAACCATAACCTGGTAAATCAACAAGAAACCATTCGTCATTGATATTAAAATGATTAATAAGACGTGTCTTTCCCGGAGCAGTTGAAACTTTTGCCAGATTGCCAAAGCCTGTTAGCATATTTATCAACGAGGATTTTCCCACATTCGACCTTCCTACGAAAGCAAACTCTGGTCTTTTAGACACCGGGCATTTCTCAGGATCGGTGTTGCTGATTACAAATTCGGCTTTTTTAATGATCATCATAATTTTCCGGATAGAAATCTGCTGAATTTCAAGGTTCAGAAATTTTCATTCATTCGTTACATTAACTTATACAATATCCCTATCTGTTCAATTGTATTGAAGGAATTTGGTAATAAATCAGGAGGACATTTGCCGAATTGCTTTTTTGTCAAAAAACGTTTACAACTACTCCATTTATCTTCTCCAGCTTCGCAAAACAGATCACGGTAACTTTGAGCCGTTAAAGCTTTACCTGCTAATATTCCATTAAAAATAGGGCACTGTTCTGAACTTGGGCAAATTTGATTCATTTTATAAAATTTTGATAATTAGTTTATAAAAACTTCCAGGAGTTTTACATTCCCATTAACCGGAGAAAGCGTAAACATGTCGATCAAGGCAGGAATCAAAACAGATTCTCCTTTTTGAACACTGATCGTTTGATCCTCCCATTGGAAAATGTATTCACCATCCAAACAAACATATATCACAAAAGTGTCAAGCGATGTGAAATCACGCTCTATACTTTGTGTTAAAGTAAGGATATTAGTTGTAAAATACTGACATTCTATCAATTTAACCGGATCATTATCAACTTCCGTATAATCAGTACGATAGTTACTCTCAAATTTATAGTCAATGGCATCTACAGCCAGTTCAGTGTGAAGTTCGCGCGGATTACCTTTGTCATCCACCCTGTTAAAATCATAAATGCGATAAGTAACATCAGAGGTTTGCTGTATTTCAGCCACAACAATCCCTTTCCCAATGGCGTGAACTCTGCCTGCAGGCATAAAGAAAACATCACCTGCTTTAACCACTTCATAGTTTAGAATCTCTTCTAATTGTCCGTTTTTAAAGTATTTTAGGTATCCTTCTTTGTCAATTTTGCGGTTAAAACCAGAGATCAGATTTGCTCCGGGATCGGCCTGAACGACATACCACATCTCGGTTTTACCATAAGCATCATGCCTTTCCAATGACAATTCATCATTGGGATGCACCTGAATCGAAAGATTGTCGTTAGCGTCAATGTACTTTATTAAAAGTGGAAATTCGGTTCCGAATTTTTCATAAATCTTCTCTCCGACTATATCACCCATGTAAACTTCAATCAATTCTTCGAGGTTGTTTCCTTTCAAAAAACCGTTCGAAACAATAGAAACTTCATCCTGAATTCCCGATATTTCCCACGATTCGCCACAATTGGGCAATTCGGGATATTTCTTATTTAAAATTTCATTCAATTTATTGCCTCCCCAAATTTTGTCCTTGCAGATTGGGGTGAATTTCAGAGGATAGAGATTATTCATAGCTTAACAAATAAATTTGGATGCAAAGTTAATACTTTATCAGGAAAATAATTTAAAAAA
>CAILKW010000144.1 GCA_903834845.1 uncultured Bacteroidia bacterium
AATGAACAAATAGATAAATTACAGTAAAATAAGCGCAAAATTTGATGTTTTTAGTGCAGTTTTACGAATATTTCGCTAAAAAAAATCAGGTTGTAGTTTATCCGGGAAAAATATTTTTGAGGCAATTTTCAAAAAATGAATTTTTAGAACCTCCCGAAAATATTAATCGTTACAAAATGTTTTTGAATATTAAAAGTTAGCATTGCTATAATATGAATAAAAGTTAGCATAATTTTGGATTTGCATAAATTTTGCCTTACATCCTTGATATAAAACGATATAAAAGATGCTAACATGCAACATGTGACCATTCGGGCTTACGGGATTTGGGACTTATTGCAGCTTTACTTGTTATGTGCTGGTAGATAATTTGTACAATTTTAAGAACAAAAGACAGGAATGCGCATTGTTGCTTTTGATTATGCGTTACCATAAAAAGACGACCGTATGAAAGAATATTCAGGATATGACACAAGAGTAACTGGACATCTTATTGACGATTTGCGAAGGACAAAAGACGCAAACTTTATGCAACTATTGAAACTTTGTGGCGCAATCCAAAATTTTGCTTGTTGTCCCAAGGCGTTGCCATTTGGTTAGTTTATAGCATGTCTTCAGCCTGTTGACCGTGCCGTGACGGTGATCGTGCTGAACAAAATGGTTAGCACTTAATCTATTAGGACGATCCCCCTCCCGAAGTTGTCATTGCGAACGAGTGTATTGATATTCAATGGTTTGCAGTGTCGAAATGCGAGTGAAGCAATCCCATGTTTGAAGGACCTTCCAGAACATTGTTTTTTTTGATGGTGCTTCTTAGTTTGGGATTGCTTTGTCGTGCTGATGATTACGTTTCAAATTTAGATTGTGCCGCACTCCGCGCAATGACAGGTCCTATTATTGCAACAATTGTTAAATTTGTGATCTTATGGAATTCAGAACATATCACACATACATCGTTACAAACAAAAACCATACGGTTCTATATACTGGGGTAACTTCGTTCCTGAAACAACGAATTTGGGAACACACAAGTAAAATGTATCCTAATTCATTTTCAGCGAGATACAATACATACCTATTGATTTATTATGAGGCTTTTTTGGATATTGGGGAAGCGATTGCATGAGAGAAACAGCTCAAAGGAGGTTCCCGGCAAAAGAAGATTGATTTGATCAATAGTTTTAATCCTGATTGGAGAGACTTATCTGGAGATTTAGATTAATAAATGATGAACTCACTTTTTTTTGCAAATGAGCTCATTAATATTCAATGGTTTACAGAATCGAGATGCGAGTGAAGCAATCCCATGTTTGAAACAATTTCAAAACATTGATTTTTGGATAGTGCTTCATAGTTTGGGATTGCTTTGTCGTGTACTTAATTATCTTTCAAATTAAGATTTTGCCACACTCCGCGCAATGACAGGTCTCGAGGGTGACAGTGCTGTAAAGTTGTTTGGGATTCTCACGCAACTTTTTAAAACCTTGTGGCGTAATCCAAAATCTTGGAATATCTCCCTTTAGGAATTGTCATTGCGAATGTGCGTATTGATATTCAATGATTTACAGAATCAAAATGCGAGTGCCGTGTCCCGAGAGTTTACGATTCGGGAGGCAATCCCATGTTTGAAGC
>CAILKW010000145.1 GCA_903834845.1 uncultured Bacteroidia bacterium
AGTATCTGTTACGAATTAACATTTCCAATCTTTGGAATGATTTTATAATTCCATTCTCCGTGAAAATCATCTTTTTGTAAATTAATTTCACTCAATTCACTATCGGATATTTTAATTCCTTTTTCATAAACAGATGAATCTAATTTGGATTTCACTTTTAATCCTTTTGATGTTTTCGTAGATGCGATTAAATCCACTACTAATTGTATGTTAGTTAAGGGTCTTGCACGCCAATTCATGGTAATGTGAGCAAATAATCTATGTTCTATTTTATTCCATTTACTTGTTCCTGGAGGGAAATGACTTACCGTTATTTCTTTGCCAATTTCATTTGCCAATATTTGTAATTCTATTTTCCACAATCTACTTCTTGAACTGTTGCTTCCGCCACCATCCGCTGTTATAAATATCCGGTTTGATTTACTGAATTTTTCTTCTCCCATTTCATACCACCAACTTCTAATGGTTGATACGGCAAAACTTGCGGTATCATGGCTGATGCCAACACTTACCCAGCCTTCATTATTGCCTATATCATAAACCCCATAAGGGATAGCTTTGCCTAAATCTTTGTCGATAAAATCATATACCTTCACTGTTGTCGGATTTCCGGTTGGAAGCCATTCTTTACCGTCATTCTTAAAGTTACCAACTAATTCCTTTTTCTTGCAGTCCACTGATATTACAGGATCTTCTAACGATAAAAAATCAGCGGCAATATCATTGATATAGTTAAATTGAGCATCCCTATCTACATGGTTGCTCCCCTCGTCCGTTTTTCTATTTCCCTGCAAACTATAGCCTGATTCTTTTAAAATAACACCCACTAATTTATGACTGATATTGTGCCCTTGTTCCTTCAATTCATCAGATATATGTCGCAAACTTTTATTTGTCCATAACAAGGGTTTCATTGGATCTCCCAAAGTATGTGGACTGACTATTTCTTCGATTGCCAGTGCTAAATGTTTGTTCTTTTCTGTCGCTTTTTTTCGTCCCCCACCTGACTTTCTTATTCGCTCATTTTTTATTTTTTCCTCCGTGGAGGACTGTGCTAATTCTTTTATCCCCATGTTCAAAGTAACACGTGAAATACCCGTCAGTTTTGAGACTTTACTCAGGCCTCCTCTCCCCATGCTTTCTGCTTCCGCTGCTAAAACTATTCTTGTTTGTTTCTCATTTAAATAAGGAAGTATTTTTTTATACTTCTGCTGATTAAGATCGTCTGTTTGCATACATTTTGTATTTCTACAAATGTACACATTATTTCGTTACGAACACTTATTACCAATATCTTTATGACATTCCCGTGATGCCCGGCAGCTATTATTCGCTGATCAACAGCAACGGGGGTTTTTTCAACGATTCCCTGGTGAATGACGGGACAGGAAGAAACGCGGGAATCGACCTTACCCTTGAGAAGTTCCTGACCCGGCAGTATTATTATCTGGTCACGGTTTCTTTGTTTGACTCGAGGTATAAAGGCGGCGATGGTGTTGAACGGAATACAAAGTTCAATGCGGTTTACGTGGTCAATCTCCTGGGAGGGAAGGAGTGGACCATCCGGAAGAAAAACATCCTGGGGGTGAACCTGAAAACCTCTGTGACTGGTGGAGAATGGTATGTTCCGATCGATATTGATGCCTCCAGGCAGCAACATCGTGAAGTGCTGAACGGATCAGCAGCGTATTCCGAACGGTTGCCAACCTTCTGTTACGTGGATCTAACGCTGACTTACCGTACCAAC
>CAILKW010000146.1 GCA_903834845.1 uncultured Bacteroidia bacterium
GATGAACAAAATTTCTGGTATTTTGGGTTTGACGATTGCCCCCGGGGGCAATCGTCAAACCCAAAATCATACATCACTATTTTCTGAAAGTACTACATTGCTATTTTCCGAAAACACTACATTGTTATTTTCCGGTTACAACTGAAAAGAAAAATTGATTATTCCGAAATTGTCATATTCTGTAATACCGTTTTATTAATAGCCAAGACGAAAAATAGAATATTAAGGTATTTAGAAAAAGATTTTTGGGACTTTATAAATAAAATGCCTTTTCAATTATTACTTATCCAGCGGATCGAAATATCGAAAAATGAGATAATTGAATCAAATACTGACTACGATAATCAAGGAAAGAAAATCTTGTCAAGACTAATAGGACTTTCAAAAGAAATTCTGGAATTACCTGATGACAATAGCAAAGGTAGTGAACTTAGAAGATCTTGTTCTCTAAAGTTAATTGCCGACCTGATCAATTATTATGAGGTAACTGATGCCAGAAATTTATTTATAAACTCAATAAAAAGCAGGAACAAAGATGAACAATATAATGCTTTATTGGGATTAGAAAACTATTATGAGTTTACGGATGACGATATTGATGAAGAGCTAATAAAAACTCTTAATGAAATAATCAAAAATACTGATGACCGAACTGTGGCCTCGACTTGTTTACAAATACAAATTAACGCCGGAATTATTGACGAGATGATAGCAGTAAGTGTAATGGATGATTGGAAAGATGACCATTTTTACTATCACAAAGAAAAAAAATATTAACTTTGAAAGAATTATATAAGATTTGACATTATGTTTGAACAAACTTTTAAGAATATAGACGATATACTGCATAAAGATGCCGGTTGTGGAAGCGAATTAGACTATGTAGAACAGACCTCTTGGGTGCTGTTCCTCAAATATTTGGACGACTTGGAAAAAGACAAAGCCACCGCAGCCGAGCTTACCGGTAAAACCTACACCCCAATTGTTGATACTGATTACCAATGGACTGTGTGGGCAGCACCAAAGGGAGCCGATGGTAAATTAGACCACCATAAAGCATTAACCGGTGATGACCTTGCCGATTTTGTAAACATTCAACTCTTTCCTTACCTCAAAAAGTTTAAGACCGATGCTGAAAGTGCCGACACCATTGAGTATAAAATCGGTGAGATTTTTAGCGAGCTGAAAAACCGCATACAAAGCGGCTACAACTTGCGTGAAGTAATTAACCGTATTGACGAACTGCGTTTCCGTACTCATGCCGAAAAGCACGAAATGAGCCATTTGTACGAATCTAAAATACAAAATATGGGTAATGCAGGGCGTAATGGTGGCGAGTATTATACTCCACGTCCGCTTATTACAACCATTGTAAAAGTAGTAGCACCCCAAATAGGAAATAAAATATACGATGGTGCTGTTGGAAGTGCCGGATTCTTATGCGAGGCTTATGAATATTTACAAAAAAGTAAAATATTAACAACATCTGATGTAACCTCCTTGCAGAAAAACACCTTTTACGGAAAAGAAAAAAAATCATTGGCATACATTATTGGTACAATGAATATGATTTTTCACGGCATTGAAGCACCTAACATTATACATACCAATACACTGGCCGAAAACTTATCCGATATTCGGGACAAAGACCGTTACGACATTGTATTGGCTAATCCTCCGTTTGGTGGTAAAGAACGTGCCGAAGTTCAACAAAATTTCCCTATTAAAACCGGCGAAACTGCTTCGTTGTTTTTACAGCACTTTATAAAAATACTAAAGGCCGGAGGTAAGGGTGGTGTGGTAATAAAAAACACATTTTTGAGCAATACCGATAATGCCTCTATTGCTTTGCGTAAACAACTGTTAGAAAGTTGCAACTTACATACGGTACTCGATTTGCCAGGCGGAACTTTTACCGGTGCAGGAGTAAAAACAGTGGTTTTGTTTTTTGAAAAAGGATCTTCGACCCAAAAGGTTTGGTATTACCAACTTAACTTAGATAGAAACCTCGGCAAGACCAATGCACTAAATGAAAACGACTTGGAGGACTTTGTTATGCTGCAAAAAGTGCGGTCATCCCTCGCGGATGCCCCAAATACAGCAAATTCCTGGAGCATAAACATAAAAGATATTGATCAAACCACCTTTGACCTATCTGCCAAAAACCCCAACAAAAAAGAAGAAACCGCCTTGCGCCAACCGCAAGAGATTTTGGAAGAAATAAAAGCCTTAGACAAGGAAAGCAAGCATATTTTAAACTCAATATTAGAACTCCTTTAATTTCAAAAAATGGAAAAACAAACAATTACAAAACTCAATTCATCTTTTGAAGAATATGCCTACGAACAAGATGGTATCGAATATTGGCTTGCCAGTGAATTACAGGAATTATTAGGTTATGCCGATTGGCGTAATTTTTTGAACGCAGTTGATAAAGCCAAAGAAAGTTGCAAAACCAGTGGTGAAGAGGTTTCCGATCATTTCGTTGACATCAACAAAATGATCGAATTAGGCAAAGGTGGCAAACGGAAAGTTGATGACATCATGCTTACCCGTTATGCCTGTTATCTTATTGCACAAATTGCGACCGCAAAAAGAACTGCAAATTTGCAGTCGCAAACTGCGACAGCAAAAAGAAGAACCCTACCTTATACGTTTACCGAGCATAGGTTAGATATGCTTTTTACCAATCTTAAAAGTAATCGGTTAAAAAAATTATTAACTCAACATTTGAATTGATATGACAGAAAAATTGAAGTTACCTAAAGGTTGGGAAATAAAAAAGTTAAAAGAGGTTTGTGCAAAAATCACAGATGGAACACACCAAACACCAAAATATTCAGATGAAGGATATATTTTTCTTTCCTCAAGAAACGTTACTTCTGGAAAAATTGATTGGGATAATATTAAATTTATAGACGAGAAACAGCATATTGAAATGCATAAACGTGTTGCTCCAAAAGTTGGTGACATATTATTGGCAAAAAATGGGACTACCGGAGTTGCAGCAATGGTTGACAGAGATGTTGTTTTTGATATTTATGTAAGCTTAGCTCACTTAAGTCCTTTAAAAAGCATTTCTCATTTTTATTTATTGCATTTCATTAACTCACCGTTAGCAAAAGATCAATTCAATAAAAGATTAAAAGGAGCAGGTGTGCCTAATCTTCACTTAGGGACTGTCAATAAATAAATATCACAAATTAGGTGAGATTACGTAGTTCCAATTGCCATGAAAATCATTTCTTAAGATGTTTAGTTTTTCCTTTTCTTGTTCTGTAACCTTTACCCCAGTTAAGTATATTTTTTCA
>CAILKW010000147.1 GCA_903834845.1 uncultured Bacteroidia bacterium
GCACGATTCAGCAAAGGCCGGTATATCGGCAAGGACAGGTAAACAGTAAGGAATAATATCGTTGTTCTTAAATTCACCATTTCTGATGCGATCTGCAATGTTTTCTATTCCCCAAATCTGACAAAAGCGTTGATTGAAGTATAGAATCTCATCGGTGCGATTGTCAACAACCAAAAAACCTAAAGGTGATGAATTAGCCATCATTTGCAGCAAGGATTGATTCCACCGCAATTCATTCTCAGTCTGTATGCGTTCTTCAATCTCTTTTTCCAGATTTTTATTGACTTTTGCCAGCTCCTGTGTTCTTTCTTTTACTTTAAGATCAAGGTTTGTGTTAAGATCATGTATTTTTTCATCTGCCAGTTTGCGTTCAGTGATATCTTCTTCAACTGCAATGTAATGGGAGATTTTTCCATTCGATTCGATAACAGGTGATATTGATGCCGAAACCCAATAAAACTCACCGTTTTTCTTTTTGTTATGAAATTCGCCTTTCCATTCGTTGCCTGAACTTATAGTTTCCCAAAGCTTAATATATTCTTCTTTTGGTTTTTCTCCAGAGCTGAATAAATTTGGTGTTTTTCCAATAACTTCATCTTTTGTATATCCCGTTACTGCTAATGTTTTCGCATTAGTGTATTCAATCACACCGGAAAGATTAGTTATATAAGTCATTACCGGGCTTTGCTCAATGGCTTGTGACAGTTTTTTATTACCTTCCTCTGCTCCTTTAAGTTCGATAATATCCCAGACGAGATCTGTAAGTAAGGAAATAATTTCGATGTCGCCTTCGTGGTAATCAGTTGGTTTATTGCCAATACCAACGATAGCCACTATCAGGTTGTTACGGAAAATCGGAACAACAATTTCGCGAATTACGGGAGCGTGTCCAACTGGCATTCCTTTGCGGTGAGGAAGCTTTACATAATCGTTGTGAATAACAGCTTTTCGCTCGCGAATACAGTCAACCCAAACACCAGCTTTATCTATACCGTAGTGATCACCCGCGCTTTTGGCCTTGCACATAACCTGCAAAGTATTCGTTGACCAGCATTGAAGAGTAAGGGTATTCTGATCTTTATCAACAGCATGAAAGAATCCTATTTTGCTGTTGGTCAGTAATTCAAGTTCGTCTAAAAGGTTTTGTTGTAATTCGTAGCGCGAATGTGAGTGGGCAAATTCCGCCAAACGGAGACGGGCTTTAAGAATTTCTTCTGATCGTATTCGTTCGGTGATATTTCGAACGGTTACCAAAGTCCCTTGCTGAGTTCCATACTGAAATTTTGATGCATTCAACTCACCGATAATTATTGAACCATCTTTTCGCTTCATCTTCAAATCCAGGTTCCTAATCGTTTTATTTTTTTCGGTTGTAGCCTGAAATTCCGTAACAGCTTTATAAACAGACGACTCGTCGAGGAACTCGGTAAAATGATGACCGCACATCTCCTCGGCTGCAATATTGAATATTGATAAAGATGCAGAAGAAGCATAAACTATAAAACCGTTTTCATCGGTAATCGAAATCAGGTCGGTAGTTTGCTCAGCTATTGACCGGAACTTTTGCTCACTTTCAAGCATTGCAAGTTCTGCCTGTTTACGCTCGGTTATGTCTCTGAAAATCCCATAAGCACCTATGTAGTTTTGGTTTTCATCGAATTTAGGTGAAGAACTTACGTGGATATATCTGGTATTCCCCTTTCTTGTAATTATTTGAAGCTCATAGCTATTGGTATTTCCTTGCTTTCTTTCACCGGTTTGATTATTGATTTTTGTGATTTCTTCGTGGGTTAAAAAATCATATAACGAAGTTCCTGTAAGTTCGTCCGGTTCAGTTTCAAATATTTTGGTAGCAGCAAGATTGACAAATTCGAAAATTTCATTTTGATTTACAACGCCGATTCCTTCAGCCTGTGATTCGATAATAGCTTTGAGTTTCTTTTCACTCTCTTCTATCTTGTTTTTGGCTTTTAATATTTCTTCTTCTGCCTTCTTTCGTTCGGTAATATCCTGTATTACACCGACAATAGACTGTGGGTTGCCTGATGAATCTTTTTCAAGGGTGGCTTTCGAAATAATTACTCTCGGTATTGAACCGTCAGCGGGATTGATTACATATTCAAGATCGTAAGGAATACCGTTATTAGCAAGTTCATGAAGTGCCTGATGAATTCTCTTTTGGTCGGGGATACAAGCCTCTACCTCTTCAAGTGTAAAATGTTCGGTATTTTCATCGAAACCAAACAGTCTTTTGGCCTCTGTTGATCCTGTGAGTTTTTGTGTTGAAAAATTATAAGTCCAAGAACCAATATGCCCAATATGCTGAGCCATTGCAAGTTGGCTATTTGTTGAAATAAGTGTTTGTCGGCTTGCAGTCAGAGCATCCTCTGCCTGTTTCCTGTCGGTAATATCGTAAATAGTGGCGTACAATAACACAAAATTGCCAAACTGAATCAGACCTGAATACGCTTCTACATCGCGCACATCGCCATTTGCCAAACGATGTTTGAGAAGAAAATGATTGTTATTTTTGTTTTTGGCATTTTGTAGTGTTTCTATTACTTCCTGCTTTGAAAGCATATTTATTTCGGAAATGTTTTTGTTGCAAATTTCGGAGTGTGACCAGCCATAGTAATTGCAAGCTGCAGGATTTGCGTCTTCGATGTCACCCGTTTCAGGGTTGATAAGCAACATCACCGAAAGGTTGTTCTGGAATAATGACTTAAACCTCTCTTCGCTTTGGATAATAATTTCTTCGGCTTTTACACGCTCAGTAATATCAACTGCTATGACAAGGCATTTTCCTTCATTTTCGATTGCAATTCCGGTAAGGTGTACATACATTGGTAAATTGTCATTTGTTGACAATCTAATTTCGCATGTTTCTTTGGCTTTGATATTAAACACTTTATCGAGAAACAGATTGAAGGTTTGTCTTGTGTCTTCTGAAACAAAAAATCCGAATCTGCCGTTTTTTAACCGTGAGCGTTCTTTACCAAGCATAAGCGAACCGCTAATGTTTAAATCTATAATTTCACCTTCTGTTGAAAGAGTAAAATAACCCGATGGTGCAAGATCATATAAATCGGCATACTTTTGGGTAGCAAGTTCTGCTGCCTTCTCTTTTGCCAGATTAAGTTCTTCATTTATTATCTCAAGCTCAAATTGATGTACTTCGAGCTCATGTATAAGTTTCAAGGTATCAGCTTCAGATTGATAGGTTGTTGGAACTCTGAACAAAGCCGTAGTGGTCTGTTTTAATTTAAGTAACTCTTCGGCTTTTTGGCGAAGAGATACTGATTCCGATGGATTATTTTTTCCCATGATGTTTTTAAAATTCAACAATTTTCAGGTTGTTATTTCTATTCAGATATCCTTTAATAATTCCGTGTGTGTCGCGGTTGTCGTTATATTTTTTGATGCAGTCGTGAAATATATCGAAATTCTCAGTAGCATAATCCGTTGATAAATAACCAAATCCGACAAAACGACCGTTAGCTATCTTAATGATTGCCTTTTCGTTGTTGGTGCGTCCTTGATCAATAACGAAAAAATTGTTTGAACGGAATTGCAGTTCACGTACAGATTTATTTACACGCTGGTTGTAACTAACCGAAGCCTCAAGTCCGGTGCAGGCTCCGTGGCAATTGTGAAGTTGAGCATGAAAACACTCACCCGAACCGGTTTCGAGATGGCAAAGTTTCTTACAAAGAGCATATTTTTCAGCCAGATTGTGTAGGTAATCAAGTCCTTCCTGTTGAGTATGAAAAGTGGTCAAGGGTATGTCTTCTCCTTCTATTTTGCTGATTTTTAAATTATTATATCCTTCTGAATCTTCGAAACAAAACAGGCCGAAGTTAAAACCCGATCTGCGCTGCCTTCTGTTATACAAAGGCTTGTGAAATTTGATTTCGGACGATTCGAGCAAAAGCGCGGCGAGTTCACTTCCTGTCTCTTCCCACGAAACATCAGCGATTCTGTCGCGCATTTCTATAGCTTTTTTAGTTTGTGAATTGCTGAAATGAGTGATTACCCGCTGGTGAATATCTTTACTTTTGCCAACATAAATAATTGTTCCCTGAGTATCGTAAAAATAGTAAATACCTGTTTTACCGGGAATTGCAGCCATTTTTTCAGCCGGAAGCGGATATGTCTCGTTAACGAAAAGTGATGAATTAAGAATACTATTCTGCGATATTAAAATTTCGAAAAGTTTTGCGGTTGCTTTTGCATCGCCGATAGCCCTGTGACGGTCGGTAATGTTTATTTTCAAATCGGCACAGATGTTACCAAGCGAATATGAGCGATGCCCGGGAATAAGCTTCCTGCTAAGTTTTACAGTACAAATTGTTTTTCGCTTAAAATCGTATCCCAGACGCTTAAATTCCTCTTTTACAAACGAATAGTCGAACATGGCATTGTGAGCCACAAAAGCTCTTCCTGCTGTGAGTTCAACAATTTTTTTTGCAACTTCATAAAATTTTGGGGCGTTGGCTACCATTTCGTTTGTTATACCGGTCAAACGAGTGATATTATAAGGAATATTACACTCAGGATTGATTAGAGTAGAAAAGGATTCAGTAACTTCCATTCCGTTATGCAGTATGATTGCAATTTCAGTTATTTTTCCATACGAAGCACCGGTTCCTGTTGTTTCTACGTCAATTATCGCATACATA
>CAILKW010000148.1 GCA_903834845.1 uncultured Bacteroidia bacterium
ATATTGTTCGATGACATTGTAATTCCCGAAGCGGTGGAGTTCATCAAGAAGCAGATCAACGGGGCAATCATTAAAGTATATGTATTCTCGATGGGGAGCGACCCCTACACCGAAGATTTCTACGAAGTATCTGATAAAATAGAGTTGTGTGCCCTTCCCGATGCCATTTACAAGGCATACCGCAGTGTGTTGCCCAAAAATAAAAGGCCATCTATGATAGTCGGGGACGATAAAAATGAAGATGAACCTGTTAACCAATAATCAATGACATCGAAAAATAATAAAACATTAGTCCAAAAATTTGGAAATATCGCACAATTGCGTACTTTTGCAGGCAATAATACCTGCCACGCTTCTCGTAAGATCAGCGCACTTTGGCAGGTTTTCGATTTTTATAGGGGTAACTTAATCAACCGGCCATGAAATATACGAAGTTACCACTAACGATCCCCGAACAAATTTTACGGCTCAAACAACGGGGGCTGAAATTCGTCAATGAACCGCAGGCCGGGCATTACCTTTCAAACATAAGCTATTACAGGTTAAGGGCTTACACTTATCCGTTTCAGGACAATGCCGATGATAATCATCAGTTTATTAAGCAGGTAACATTCGAACAAATTATTGACCTCTATGTTTTCGATAGGCAGCTTCGCTTATTGTTGTTTAATGCCATCGAAAAAATAGAGGTAGCACTACGAACCCAAATAATCTATCAATATTCTTTGCTGTATGGCAGCCATTGGCATCTTATTCCGGGCCTTTTCAACAACGTGATGTATTTTGCCGAACATACGTCAGCACTTCAAAGAGAGGTCAATCGAAGTACCGAAGCTTTTATAAAGCATTACCGCAACACCTATACCGATCCAGTGGAGCCTGCCTGTTGGATGAGCCTGGAAGTTAGTAGTATGGGATTGTTGTCAAAGATATATGCCAACCTTAAAAAGGATAATAACAAAGATGATATTGCATTGCATTTTGGGCTGAAGAATGTTGATGTTCTTGGCAACTGGATGTTTTGTATCAGCATATTAAGGAATATTTGTGCCCACCATGGAAGGGTATGGAACCGAAGGTTGTCTCAAATTACAATGCCCCGGAAGACAATTAACCCATATCTTCAAAATTCATCTGTTTACCCCAATAAGTTATATGCTTACATTGCCAATATCACTTATTTGCTTAACATTATAAGTCCCGGACACGGTTTTACAAATAACCTCATGCAATTAATGGCACGATGTCCATTACTTCAGGAAAAGGAAATGGGCTTCCCGGCTGATTGGAAAAACGAACCACTTTGGAAATAAAACAAATTATTATCGGATGAAACTACTTCATTTAGAATATCGCGAAGAGGCGTTGAAACAGTTGAAATCGCTTTTTTTCAAGCTGTTGAGCCGTGAATATTATCGCCATGTATTGGCGTTTCAAGCACCCACAGGTTCCGGTAAAACGGTGACCATGGCCTGTTTGCTCCGCGACATCGTAAACGAACTGCCCACCCATTTCGAGCTGCCCAACCGCGAAGTTACCTATATCTGGATTGCCCCCAATACGCTCCATCTTCAAAGTTATGGCAGCCTGTCGCATTTTTATAGCGAAACACGCGATATTCGTACTATTGGGATAGATGATATCAGCGATGACTGCCTGATGCCCAATGAGATGCTGTTCCTGAACTGGCAAACCGTTAACCGTGACGATACCATTTTCATGCGTGAAAACGAACAGGGAAAAAGTTTTTACAATATCATCCAAAAGACCATTTACAATGATACCCAAATTGTTGTTATTATTGACGAGGAGCATCTGATGGCCGGAGGAAAAACTGCCGAAAAAGCGGAACAGGTTTTGCGCAACATTCAGCCAAAGATCGAAATCAGGATTTCGGCCACACTTACAGATAAGAGCATGCGTTCGCCGTTCAGGGTTTTGATTCCACGTGACGAAGTAGTTAAAGCACAGATGATCAAAAAAGGTGTCCACCTCAACCCGAAAGTAAAAGCAGAAGAACAGGCAGGACGGGATGCAGATATTGTACTATTGCAAAAAGCATTAGAAAAACGGTTAGAACTTGAGAGGCTATATCAGGAACAGGGAACGAATATCCGCCCTTTGCTTTTAATTCAGGTGCCGTCCGATACACAGAAAATAACCACAGAAGATACGCGAATTAGGGATATTGTGGTTGATTATCTTTCTGCATATCCTGACACGACTGAGCAAAATGGGAAACTTGCCGTATGGTTAAGCGGAGAGAAATCGAACCTCGAAGATATATCGAAACCGGATAACATGGTGGAAGTTCTGTTGTTTAAGCAGGCCATTGCCTTGGGTTGGGATTGTCCGCGGGCTTCGGTATTGCTTATTTACCGTGAGATGCGTAGCGAAACTTTTACCATTCAAACAATGGGTAGGATTTTGCGAATGCCCGAGCAAAAACACTATCCCAACGAAGCCCTTAATTACGGTTATGTTTACACCAACCTAAACAAAGACCTGATTACAATCTTGCCCGAAGAAGCCGATTATATTACCGAAAACCGGGCAAACCGTAAAAATGAGATATATACCACTATCGCGCTTAAATCGAACTACATTCAGAACGATATTAAGCGCAACCGTATTGGATTGCATTTTCGTGAAGCCCTGTTTCAGGCAGCGGAACAGTTGTTTCATATTAAACCCAAAGACGAAGGGTCGCCACAAACCCCATATCTGTCGAATAAAACAGAAATGGAGAGGGGAGGAATTTGCATGGATGTTCATAATGTTGAGATTGCCATTCCCACCGATGTGAAGCTCGATGTTACCCAGGTTGGGGCTACACGGGCAGCACATGTGGAACATTTTGCAAAAACTCCTTATCCACTGGAACAGCTCTTTATCAGATATTGCGTGGCCAGCTGTGGTGATTATCAAAAAGATGCAAGTTGGGAACGTATAAAATACCACACTCAACTGTTGTTCGAAGAGTATTTTAGTATTTTTAGTACGGATGTTTATAAAATTGCTTTGAACAACGAAAAACGTTTCAACGATTTGTATAACATGGCGCGTGAAATTTATGGAGGTATCATGAACTCGAAAGCACCTACTAAAGTCGTCACTGTTAAGGATTTGGAATACCCATGGGATGTGCCGGAGTTTAAGATTTATAGCGACAAATATATTCCATATCAGGCACGGGTACATGCCATGGACCCATTGTTTGCACGGAACAGGGGGAAAGACCTGCTTTTTGACAGTGCCAACGAACACCGTTTTATTGACTTGCTGATAGAGAGTGAACAGTACATTCAATGGTGGTACAAAAACGGAAGCAGCAGTAAGGATGATTTTGCCATTAGTTACCTCAAAAAAGATGGAAGCCAATCACTATTTTATGTTGATATGGTTGTGATGTTTAAGAGTGGCGTTTTGGGACTTTTCGATCCAAAAACCATTGAAAGTGATCCTGAAAGTATGTTAAAGCACAATTTATTAATTGATTACATTGACGGACTGAATCAAAATGGCAAGAAAGCAATTGGGGGGATTATCATTGAACACAAGGGAAGTTGGCGGTATTGTACCAACAGGATAACCAATGACAAAGATTTAACCGGATGGGAGTTTTTTAATCCGGCGGGGATTTAATAAAATATGACTTTATCTAAATATATTTGATTTTGTTTTGATGTTATAATCGTTGCACCAGTGGTGCAACAATTCAACAATCTGAAATTGAGTTAAAAACTATTAAAATAACCACCATGGCAAAAAAAGGATTAGACACCACGTTTCTGCATTATGGTATCCGTAAGGAGGATATATGTTAGGTTTCGACAATAAACCACTTCGCGACCTGATAGCCGTTGGCCGGAATAAGGGATTGAGCATCATCCTCGCCACCCAGAATATGGACAGTTACAAGAGCGAGTATTTTGATTTCTATGCAAACGCTCAATACCCATTGATCATGAAACAGCAATCTATCAACGACGGGGTCATTAAAGACCTGTTTGGTGTTTCGGGCAATGAATTTCAGGAAATCAAACAAGCCATTTCAGGGTTGCAAAAAGGTGAACTGATCATCAAAAACCCAACTTCCATTACATTAGGGATGGGCAAAAAATATAAGAAGATAAAAGTGAGCCATTTGATTTAGGATTAGTATCACTAATTGCTTGAAAATCGTAATAATTAAAACTGGGCACCAATAGCACTTGCAGATGGCAAACTTTTGATCAGGGACCAAAGCCGGTTAATGTGTGTTAAAGTAATTAATTAGAGTCTAATCTAAAACTAAAGAACCACAAAAGTGGTCCAATTTGAATACTTTTGGAAATCCATAATTAGGTATAAAAAAGATAATTTTTAATTTAAGTAACTTAATAAAATGACTCAGATGAAGTCTATCAATTTGTTTTTTCTATTGGTTTTCGTAAGTTTTCAAATTTGCAATGCTCAAAATATCAGCGAATTCAGACCTGAAAACAGGACCGGCGTTTCCTCAGAGACCGGTTTATTGAAATCGTGGCCTGCCGAAGGCCCAACATTACTGTGGTCCAACCTTGAATTGACCAAAGGTAACTCTTCGGTTTCGTTCGGGAACAACAGCATTTACATTACAGGCATCAAAGATGCTGATGACGTGCTGTATGCCCTTGATATGAATGGTAAAATGCTTTGGCAAACGGTTATGGGAAGGGCATGGAACGGATCTTTTCCTGAAAGCAGGGCTACTCCAACTGTCGAAGGTAATAAAGTTTATACCTGCAGTGGATTTGGCGATTTGGCTTGCATTGATGGAACCAATGGAAAAATCATCTGGAGTTACAAAGGGAGCGAACTGAACAAGGGAACCTATGGGAATTGGGGAATTGCTGAAGCCCTCCTGATTGATGGTGATAAACTCTATTTTACTTCTGGCGGACCTGAGACAATGACAATTGCCCTTAATAAAACCACCGGCGATGTCATCTGGAAATCTGCCACAATAAATGACAAGCCAGGCTATGTATCTCCAATCCTGATCAATTTTGCCGGCAAAAAAACCATTGTAAATATGGCCATGAACAATGTGTTTGCAGTAGATGCCTCAAACGGGGAGATCCAGTGGAAAGTTCCTTTGGAGAAACCGGCTGATTTCAGATGGGACTTTATTAATTGTGTTACTCCGGTTTTTTCCAATGGCATGATCTACGTTACTACTGGTTACAATTGCGGTGGAATGATGATTAAACCAGCAGATGATGGCAAAAGCGCAAGTGTTGTCTGGACCGACAAAGTCCTCGATGTGCATCATGGTGGGGTTGTGCTTATTGATGGCTATCTCTACGGTTCAAATTGGCTGAACAATGGTGACGGCAACTGGTGCTGTATCGAATGGGCTACAGGTAAGAAAATGTGGGAAGAGCACTGGAATTGCAAAGGTTCAATAATCGCGGCTGATGGCCTGCTATATATCTATGACGAAAAGAAGGGAAATGTAGGGATAATTAAACGTAACACAGAGAAATTTGATCTTGTAAGCAGTTTTCAGATCACCCTGGGAGTTGCAGGACCATTCTGGGCACACCCTGCCATCCACAATGGAATTCTTTACATCCGTCATACAAATGCTTTGATGGCTTACGATATTAATGCGAAATAAAACAACAACATAAATCATGGAAACAAAAATTCAAAAACGAAAATTAGGAAGTAGTAACCTTGAAGTTTCAGCCATTGGTCTTGGCTGCATGGGAATGAGTTTTGGCTACGGAACAATTTCCGATGAAAAGGAAATGATTACGCTTATTCATAAGGCAGTAGAAAGCGGAGTTACCTTTTTTGATACTGCGGAAGTTTATGGCCCTTACATTAATGAAGAACTGTTAGGCAAAGCTCTCGAACCATTCAAAGGGAAAGTTGTGATTGCGACTAAATTCGGATTTAATTTTCAGGATGGCATAAATACAGGGCTCAATAGCAGACCGGTGAATATTCGGAAAGTTGCAGAAGAATCGCTAAAACGACTCCGGATTGAAACCATTGACCTTTTCTACCAACACAGGGTTGACCCGAACGTTCCCATAGAAGACGTTGCCGGTGCAGTGAAAGACCTTATTCAGGAAGGGAAAGTAAAACATTTCGGACTTTCAGAAGCCGGTGTGCGAATTATTCGCCGTGCCCATGACGTGCAACCGGTAACTGCCTTGCAAAGCGAATACTCATTGTGGTGGCGCGAACCGGAAGATGAAATAATTCCAGTGCTCGAAGAACTTGGAATTGGCTTTGTACCGTTTAGTCCGCTTGGAAAAGGATTCCTGACCGGGAAAATGGATCAAAACACAACCTTCGACAGCAAAGACTTTCGCAGCACGGTTCCCCGCTTATCCCTTGAAAATCTTAAAGCAAATATGGCATTCGTGGATTTGGTCTCAGGAATGGCAAAACGTAAAGATGCTACTCCTGCACAAATTGCCCTTGCTTGGATACTTGCCCAAAAACCATGGTTCGTACCAATTCCAGGTACAACAAAATTGCACCGCTTAAACGAGAATCTTGGGGCTGCAAACGTAGTATTTACTGCCGAAGAGCTACTGGATTTGAACAACGGTTCATCAAATATTGCTGTTCAAGGTGAAAGATATTCGGGAGGTAGCG
The DNA here is from genome assembly GCA_903834845.1 of uncultured Bacteroidia bacterium. GTDB lineage: Bacteria > Bacteroidota > Bacteroidia > Bacteroidales > Prolixibacteraceae > JAAFHB01. The sequence goes on from CAILKW010000148.1 coordinate 6,640, forward strand.
CAAAAATGATCAATAGGTAATTCTACCTGAGCCACACATCAAAATAAAATGAGTCGTAGGGAAAACCATTCCCTGCGGCTTTTTTTAACCCAACTTACAGCTTTTTTCATGAAATAGAAGAAAAAATGCCCTAAAACCAAGTTTTTTCAATTTTAAAACATACAACGATATTTTGTTATCTGATTGATGTAAAAGATGATACTCAAACCAGACCTTGATTTGCGCCCCATAAACAAAAAAGATCAGACCAGAATGGCTTACCTGAATCTTGGTTTTCCGGCAAATTTGTTGGTTGATACTGTTTAACATCAATTGAAGAAAAATCAAATTCATAGTAACCGGCGAGAAATTGTGCGCACAATCAATGCGCAAAAAGCGGTTACAACTTTGGCACAGAACAATCACCAATAAGTCAAAATGATTCATCGTTTAAAAACCTTATTTTTCTTAAAAAAAACCTTAGTAACCAAGTTAATTCACCAACAATCCAACCTTATTCCCTTATCAGGGTTTCAACGTTTTATGGTAGAAGTGTATAAATTCATCACACTCTTCCTGAAACGTTTTCTTCTTTTGATGTTCCTGTTGGTTTAAAAATACTTGCAAATTTCAAAAGAAAAATAATATATGTAAATATCACAATATTAGCGCGTTACATTTAGTTATATAGTAGATTCAAACCAACACGTTATTTTTTTTTTTGATGCCTTAAAATATAAATACTTTCCCTTCAGAAAGAAAAAACCGTAGTATAAAATATAATTATCTTGGTTTTTCAGATTAAAACTCGTATGTTTGGCAGTGTATTCAATAATTAATAATAAGCATCATGAGTAAATATATGACCCTTCTTTTTCTGATTGGATTTTCAAGCATAGTTGCATTATCGCAAACCGGAAAATCATCTGAAAAACTAAAACGTGCTGACTGCTTTTTTGGTGTTCATTTCGATTTACATGCAAATGAAGACATTACCGATGCTGGCAAAACGCTGACACCTGAAATGATTGATACATTTCTGACCAAAGTTCGTCCTGATTTCATTCAGATTGATTGTAAAGGTCATCCTGGTATATCAAGTTATCCGACTAAGGTGGGTTTTCATGTGAAAGGTTTTGAAAAAGACCCTCTTAAATTGTTTCGTGAAGTTACAGCAAAGAATAATGTTGCCCTGTTTATGCACTTCTCAGGTGTCTGGGATGGTAAGGTAGTGAAAGTGCATCCCGATTGGGCAATAACAAAATCAAATGGAGAACAAAGCACCGAGAAGACCTCTTTCTTCAGCCCTTATCTCGAAACTTATATGATTCCTCAATTGAAAGAACTTAGCGATTACCGCGTTGATGGTGCTTGGATTGATGGGGAGTGTTGGGCAGTAGAACCCGATTACAGTGAAGCATCATTGAAACGTTTTACGAAAGAAACCGGAATAACTGACATTCCTAAGAAAGCTTCGGACAAGTATTATCCTGAATTCATGGAATATACACGAAGCTTGTTTCGCGAACATTTGAAAAAATACATTGATGCAATCCATCAATACAATCCTGAATTTCAAATAACGAGCAACTGGTCATATTCATCATTGATGCCCGAAAAAGTAACCATTGGTGTGGACTATTTATCAGGCGATGTAACTCCCCAAAATGGAGTTTACCGTTCCGCTTTCGAAGCACGTTGTCTCGCTCCTCAAGGTAAACCGTGGGATTTGATGGCCTGGGGTTTTTCATGGAATGGTGGGAAGATGCCAATGAGTGTGAAATCATCGGTTCAGTTAGAACAAGAAGCAGCCGAGATTATGGCTATGGGTGGCGGTGTTCAGTTTTATTATCAGCAAAACCGTGATTTATCGCTGAAACCCTGGCTTGCAAAATCACTTTCGGAGATTGCGGCTTTTTGTCGCGCAAGACAGCAATATGTTCACAAGGCGCAGGCAGTTCCACAAATTGCATTACTCTATCCGACAGCCTCGTATCAAAAAAACGCTTCCAGACCTTATTCAAGTGGGACTGGCATGTTGCAGGGAGCATTAAATCTGGTTCTTGACGGTCAACATTCGGTGGAAATTTTGATGGAACATCACCTTCAGGGAAGTATGAATAAATATCCTCTGATTATAATACCTGAATGTGATTATCTGGAGGCTTCATTTAAGGCGGAATTGATAAAATATGTAACAGAAGGCGGTGACTTATTAATTATGGGTACTGAAACTGCAAAGTTATTTGAAAAGGAGCTTGGAATTTCTTCTTTGGTAAAAGCCGAAGAAGGTCAGGCTTTTATTTCAGCATCGGATAAAATCGGAGCAATTCGTTCCTCACTGGCATTGGTTGAAGTATTGCCTGAAGCAAAGATTATTTCTAATTTTTACAACTCGAGTGATTTCAAAGATAAAGGAAAGAAAATTGCTTCATCAGCACACAGGGTTGGAAGAGGGTCAATTACAGGAGTTTATTTTAATGCAGGGTCGTGTTATCTCGAATATAAATCCCCTGTTTTACGCGATTTTATAGATAATCGTATCACAGAACTTTTCTCTAATTCTTTGGTGAAAGTTAGCGGATCGCATCTGGTGCATGTAGCTGTAAATCGGTTGAATGGTAAGTTGTTTGTAAATCTGATCAATGTTACCGGAGAGCATACCAATCAAAGTGCAATCGGTTATGATGAAATCCCTTCCTTAAAAAATCTGGAAGTCCGGATAAATACGGCAAAAAAACCTGCAAAAATTGTGGTGCAACCCGAAGGTACAGAATTGTCAGTTGAGTTCAATAATGGTATTTCGAAAGTTGTACTTCCTGAACTAAAGATACATTCAATTTTGGAAGTGATCCAATAGATCAAACTTCGGTATTTTTGAAAAGATTCATAACAAGCGAAGATTTATTTGGGAGACGATAATTATAATTGCGTTATTTAAGTTGCTGATCTTCAGAAAGTAGTTTGTGTGGCAATCAATCAACTTAATACGATTAATTGAGGCATGGATTTTTTTTACGATGCTGTGTCGCTCGGATAAGCTTCTCATTCCAAAAGGGAATTTTTTATGATAATTAAATCCCAGGGTTTCTTTGAAAGTAAATTCATAAGCCAATTGCCGGAATAATACTCTTAGCAACACAAAATGCATAGACAGTTAGTCGAATTGTTGCTGATGCTCCATAATTGCACCAGCTTTAGTCAAGGTTAATCGTTCTCTTATTTTTCGAGTATTTTCAACAAAGGTAGGAGGAGATTAGTAGTAAACAATATTGACTAAGTAGCACGTTTGCAATTTAATATGCTTGGTAAAACATAAAACTGCCAATTGCCGACATTTTCAATAGGTTTTTTTGATACCGGATAAAGTTCAGGTAGTATTTGCGTGTCTGCGATGGGTTTTGTAAAACTGGTATCGGCTGACGCTATTGCAAGTGCGGGAATAAATTGTTGCTCAACTGTCAGCCACCACAAATGTAGGTAAAGAGTACAAATGTTTCAACGAACACGCAAACCCGCATTTGCCATAGTGTTTGTTAGCTGCTGGCGTTCTGTCTTTTATAGTCTTCCACTTGTTCTAACAATTCCATAGATTTCATTAATGATGTCCATTCTTTCCCACTAAAAATGAGTTGAAACCATTTCTTATTTCTGTTCTCGTATTTAATATTGAAGAATAGCCATATAGCAATAAAAGTAAATGAAATTGTAAAAAACAATGTCACTACCCATTGCAAAATACTCCAATCTGTTGGCATCGTTTCGTTCCACCAAAAGGTTGTCCAAACAGGAAGTTGAAGAAAGAGAATACGAGTTACCCAAAGCGTTGATATTTTCAGGCTTGACAATTTCTCTTGTGTTCTTATAATCGGGTCAGTTATATCCACTTGGTAAATCGTGATTAGCTGATAGAGATAAACATACAATGCCATAGCGGTCAAACCAACTTGGATAGAAGCCGAAAACAGAAAAAACTTATTTGCTTCAAAAAATGAGTTTAAATAAACCGAACCCAAAGCAATTACCCCGATACCAACCCATAAAATGCCAAGCAATAGCGTAAAAAACTTAATCGGTTTCATTGAACATAAAATGCTATGAACCTTCACTCGGGTTATATCTTCTGTATTTTTTTTGTTTATAACAATGCTCTCGTCCAATTTATTGTTGGTGGTTTGCCAAAGTTTTTTTAATTCCAACTCGTTCATTGCTTTAAGATTTTAATTGTGAAAATCGTGTTTTTAATTTGTCTTTGATACGTCCTATTTTAGTTCCTACATTGCTTACCGACAGTCCCAATATTTCAGCAATTTCAGTATGGCTCTTGTCTTCCAAATACAGAATCATCAATGCTTTGTCTATCTCTTTTAGTTCGCTGATAAATTGTTCCAATAAATTCAACTGTCTTTCATTTTCCGATTTATCATCGACTGGGATTTCTACCATTTGCTCAGGCAACTCGGTATATTTCCTTGCTCTTGTTGAACTTTTACGATAAAATGAGATAGCGACATTCAGTGAAATACGATACAACCAAGTTGTAATTTTGTAATGGTCATTGTATTTGTGAATAGACTGCCAAATCTGAATCATCATTTCTTGTATGAGATCTTGTCGATCTTCTGCGTTTGGGCAGTATGCACGTGAAACCTTGAACAAAATACCTTTGTGCTGTTCAATAATACATTCAAAAAAATGCTGTTGCTCTTGTTTGTACATTACAATTTTGAAAATTGAAACTTGTTTATCTAATTATTCGCAAGTCCATTCAAAAAATCACAGTTGTCAGAAATCATTTTTTAATGCCTCAAATTATCGGATAAGATTGATTGAATTTTTGTGGGTTGATTCTCTTTGGCTCGGTCGTCTTTTACGCTCGCACCTATCGTTTTGCGGCTTGGCGTAGTGGCGGACAAAGAAGCACTTCACTGTCAACCAAGCATAAATGTTTATTAAAATCACTTCGGTTAAATTTACCACTTAACCTGCCATTACGCCAAACTGCTGTTACCACACGTTATTTTTATTTTATTTCTTTTTCTAACTCATCTATTTGAGATGGTCGGCTTGCGTGTTTCTTCAGAATTTTTCCATCACTGCCCATTAAAATGTACCATGGGATACTTATTGAACCACCTCTATCGAATATTTTCCGTAATTCGGCCACAACTTCCTTATTGGCCCGTAAATGGAAACCCTCAAGGTTATAAAACTTAATCATGTTCCTCCACTGGATTGAGTCCTGGTCTCGGTCTATTGAAATGTACAGCATCTGGGTACCGTTTTGCTGCAATAATGTTTTCAATTGCTCCTTGAGCTCAAATTCAGCTTTGCACGGCCCGCACCAGGTTGCCCAAACATCAACATATATCTTCCCAGGTGGCAAAGTGTTTGCAATTTCTGTTAAAGTGTTCAACTTTTGATATACTTCCACAAATTTCGTCTTCTCGCTGAACCCGGAATCGGCCGTTTTGTGAAACCTGATTATTTCATCAATCTGCGGCGCAATGTACGGGATATATTCGCTTTCCGGATAGTCGATTTTAAAATCATCAAATAATCCGATGAGTTCCTTCTCATATTTTTTCTGGAAACTTTCTTCGTATAGGTAATGTGCCAGGTAATCTTCACAAACTTCAGGCGGAAGATATTCCTTTGCTTTGCTTAAGCGATATTTTTTTGTTTGGTTTGTTTCACTTAGTGTCTCCAGCTTTTCTTTTGTAAAAATGCCATTTATATATTCTTGGAAATAAACGTAACTCTCGGCATAAAAAGGGAACCACGGTGATTTCACAATTTCGGGGTTCGAAAAAAGAGGTTGCTTAAAGGTTTCTTCCCATAGGTTTTCAAAATCTTTGGGAAATACTTTTCCCCTCCCTGCATCGCCATTAAATCCTTTATCCAAGCAACAGTTGCCAAAACAGCGTCGTAATAGCAGTTTCTATCTGTTTTTACCAAACAGAACACATCTTTGGAAATCACTCCTTCAGAAAACATTTTTTCAAATTCTGCTATTTCTGCTGTTCTTCTTTGCTCAATTGTGTCTTTAATTTTAGTTGCTATTGTATCGCGCAAAAATTCTCTTGCTCCAACCTGAATATGTTCTGGATTAGGAAGCTTGTTATAAGTTTGCTGAACAATGGAGCTTTTGTCTGTTACCGAAAAAGTATTCTTTTTATCATTCAAATCGAAACGGACAGAATAGATTTTACCCGGTTCTGCAATTAGTGTTCCCTTTTCGGTGTAAGAAATCCTTATTTTGATGAATATTGCTTCTTTTGATGTTATCTCAATTTGAAACTTTCCGAGTGAATCGGGAGTAACTGATTTTGTAAACCACCAGTTACAAATGCCGTTTATCGGGTTAGTGTATTCCACTTTTTCAGGAATTTCGCCTGTTATCTCTCCCTGAATTACAATTTTGTTTTTGGAATTTTGACATGCAAATAGTCCGATTAGCAGGACAGTCAAGATTAATCGATTTAGTTTCATCTTTATTTCATTTTGATGTGTGGTAACTAGTATATATGTGTAATAAAGGTACACAATACATGCCAAACTGGGCGTATATATGCACTTTTACAGTCGTTATTTTCTCCTAAACTATCAGAGAATCCTGTTCTTTTCTGTAACCTTTCCATCATATTGCCAATTTTTAATGTTGTTTCAAAATGATCCTTACAAGAGCAAAGGAATGAATAAAAAACTGAATAACGAGATTTTTTATGAAAAAAGGGAAGATTGTAGATAAATATTTTGTTGCGAAATTTTTAAGTTAGTGTGTTGACAACAATAAATGAAATGAACCGGAGGAAAGGCTTTTTTGTATTTTGAGAATAGGTGGCAAACTACTGGTCATTTTTGTCTCCTGTTTATTTGTTTAGTACGCCACAAGGTTTGAGATCGAATTTTCTGACAGGCTATTATGCTGATCACCATAATCGTATTAGCTTGTGTATTTGTTATATGATCACTCACTTTTGAATATTTTGTCCATCATATTATTCCCGGGAAATTGATCAAGGTGGAATTCCGGCTGGGTTTTAAAATCGAACGTAAGATTAACCTTTATTTTGAGGAGGTGATCGAAGACCTCGTAAAGAGTGGGGAAATCAGCATGGTAACCCATAATGATTCTTTGAAACCTTACTCGATACCCGCTGAATTTCTGTTTGTTAACCTTGAGCGGATTCTTGTGAATGATTTCAAGTTGCCATGGCGCCAGAGTTTTATCATGGGCGTCTATAATTTAATCAGAAAGTTCTGCCTTACGGATGTAAAAGCGCTTGGTCTCGATTCGTCAAGGCTGGTTGAAGAGAAAGTGCCGATTTTCATTGAGCTGGAACTCAAAAGCAGGATTACCCGGATTCATCATGCCCAATGATTCTCTGACTTCGGAGAAAGTTTATTATTGAAATATCATATTGAACACTGTTTCTTTCCCCGGGTTTGAACGCACTTGAAGTGTCCCTCCATGCAGCCGCATGATCTGGCGCGAAAGGCTCAATCCGATACCGGAACCGTTTTCACGGGTTGTAAAGAATGGGATGAAAATCTGCTCGATGATCTCATCTGGAATTCCCTGGCCATTGTCTGCAACC
>CAILKW010000149.1 GCA_903834845.1 uncultured Bacteroidia bacterium
AATTCATGAGGGGAATGAAACTTATGCATTTGACTTGTATTCATTTAACCTGATGGATTATCAGGAATTTGTAAGCGATACTTATCTGAGTCTGTTTCTGGAACACCATTTTCAGGGATTTTTCCTAAACAAAGTTCCGTTATTCCGCAGGCTGAAATGGCGTGAAGTGGTTGGGATGCGTTCTTTAATTGGAAGTTACGACGCAGAAAAGCATACAGGCTTAGTTTTTCCAACTGGCATGAAGGGCCTGGGAAATACACCTTACACAGAGTTCTCTGTAGGAGTAGAAAATATCCTTAAGATTATCAGGGTTGATGCTGTGTGGCGTTACAATTACAATGAAGATAAAAAAGTAAAATTAGGATTGATGTTTTCTTTACAGGTAATGCTTTAAGTTGATTCTTTCCTTATGTTAATTTGATATATAATACAATAGCTGAATATTTGAAAATACCTGTTGATAAAATATAATCGGATGTTAACATGTATCAATTATACCCAAAGCGTTTTCATTAGATCAATCTAATGAAGATATTACGATATATTCATCGGTTGTTTTTTCAAGTACAATCAAGAGATACATTAAGCTGGCAATTGAAATTTTTTACTGGGATGGAAAAGAGACTGCAGGAAACTTTTCTTCTCTACATATCTCAACTAAACTGTTGAAAAAATCGTGAGCTACTTTTAGTCATGTTTTCAAATTGAATTTTTGTAATGCGATGCAAATCAATTTACTGGTCTTAATCATTGTCAGGCACGAAGTGATAATAAGCTGGATTTTCAGTTTAATACTTAATTAAAAGCAATAAACCTGGCAAAACATGACTTGTACATGATCAAAGGGCAAAAGGGAAAAGCATTTTCGATGGCTAATTATAAAATATTGTAAAATAAGATCTTAATGCTCAAACGATTTATGATCGTGTTTGTTTTCAATCCTATCACAGCAAAAAATCGAATAATTGTCAAAGAACTTCTGGAATCTGGCAAAATTGCCATTTAAATCTTACCGAAGTATTGCTATTGTATAAATGTAACAAATTCATACTTTTGTGATACAAGTTGGAAATGGTTGGTTTACAAAATTAATTATGAAATTATGAGAAATGTCTTTTATCTGTTTGTTATTGCTGCAATTGTTTCGTCGTGCAGTACAGAGCCTAAAGCACCCCATTATGTTATTAAAGGGAAAATGGCAGGAGCTGATAGTCTTACAATTCTCCTTCAGAAACGAGAAGCCGGAAAATATGTCGTACTCGACTCCGCAGTTGTACTAAATGGGGAGTTCCACATAAAAGGTGGTTCAGTTCCATATCCCGACATGGCTTATGTGACGCAAAAAAGCAAAAGGGGTGGCTTGGTGTTTTTTCTTGAGAATGCCGATCTTACCATCTCAGGGCATATTGATTCATTGTCTAAAGCAAAGGTTACAGGTTCAAAAACTCAGGATGAGTTTTTGGCTTATAAGGAATCTTTAAAACCTTTTGAAAAGAGGATGAGCCAATTAGAGGTGGATTATGAAGCAGTTAAAAAAACCGGAGACAAAGTTAAGATTGCTGAGTTTGAAAAGAGCAGTGACGAGATCTCGACAAAGATAGAGGCCGATCAGAGTGACTTTGACAAAAAATTTATAAAGGAGCATCCTTCCTCTTACGTTACCCCTTCAGTACTATACTATTCGAGTTTTGGATTGGAGGCTTCTGAAATTGAGTCTCTTATCGGCATGATCGACACAACTGTCGCTAAAGTATCCATAATTAAAGGTCTTAAAGAAAGAGTTACTGTATTGAAAACAGTGGCAATTGGCCAGAAAGCACCGGATTTCACACAGAACGATGTAAACGATAAACCAATAGCCCTCTCATCAAAAATTGGTAAATCAAAGTTGCTTTTAATTGATTTCTGGGCTTCATGGTGCGGTCCGTGCCGTGCAGAGAATCCCAATGTTGTTAAGATTTATAACCTATACAAAACAAAAGGGTTTGATGTTTTCGGTGTTTCATTAGATCGCAAGAAAGAAGACTGGATTAAAGCCATTGAAAAGGATCAATTGACTTGGACACACGTTTCTGACCTGAAATACTGGAGTAATGATGCCGCAAAATTGTACGCAGTAAATTCTATTCCTGCCAACTTTCTTTTAGACGAATCGGGCACCATCATCGCCAGAAACCTCAGGGGTGAAGCACTTGCAAATAAGGTAAAAGAATTGCTTACAGGAAAATAAGAATTGAATGGAGGGTTGCAAATTTTACAACATATAACGCAGGGAAAATATATATAGTGATAGTCTCACTTGGAGTGAGATTATCACTATAAAATGAATTTAAAATGAGTTATTTAGCAGGTTAAGATCAAAATTAAAATAAGGTTTTTAGGATTTTAAAACCTTATTTTGTTTTTTAGTTTATTTCCCTTTTTATTATGAAAAAAATACTGTTCGGTTTTATTAGTTTTCTTCTTTTGATGTCAATTTTATCCTTCAAAAACGGTAAAAAATCTGATAATATTTCTCCATTAATGGGAAACCGTTTCCTGACCTTTAACTCTGTGATCAGGGTAAACCAGATCGAAGTTTCGAGAGACGTAAATAAGGGCTATGATGAACGCAACCTGCATACCCCCTCCAAACTGATCGAATTTAGAAATGCCATCGAAAAAGGGTTTCCCGGAGCTAAAATAACCTGGGCTTTTAGCTGGCTTGCTTTGCACGACACAACTTCAAACTACAGAAAAATCAGGGAACTTGTTGTAGAATACCACTATAAGTATGATGATGAGGTGACATTTATACCTGGAGCATATTTTGCAAATGCCTATAATTCAACTGAACAGGTCAACAAAGATTTGCACGATGGTTTGGCCAGAGTAACCGAAATTGTGGGAAAAGGTTATCGTCCAATCAGCGTGGTAGCTGGTTTTTTATCCGCACCAAATCAGCAGTATCTAGCTGAAAAAGAGGGAATCCATGTATGCCAGGGGAATATCTGGAGTCAGTATGCTATTGACAATCAGGATGGTGAAGGATCGGTTTGTTACCCATATTATCCATCGAAGGAACATTTTTGTAAACCTTCACAAGGGAAGGACGATTTTATCGATTGCGTCAATCTCGATGGTTGGTCAATGGATTTTCTGGCAGCCCGAAGGGAAGGTTTCGCCGGTGGTTTTAACAGCAGGATGGGTGTCGGCCCAATCGAAACTTTGGGAAAATACGGAAAAGCGACTGGTTTAAAAGAGATGCTCCATACAACTTCTCTGCACTTTGACAAGGGCTTTGAATTGAACCAATTTGCGTGGGTCACTAATTGCTGGGAATTAAGCCTCCCTATAGATGCCTCAGGATTAACTGCATGGCTAAGCGAAATCAAACAGCGTTGGCCAGATGTGAAATTTATCACACAGGGCGAATTTGGCTTGGTCTGGAGAAATCATTACAAGGAAAATTCCTTTAACTACCGTTTTGAAGAAAAAGGTTCGGGAATTGGTGGTTCGGATGCCAATAACGAAATCCGGTGGTTTATGAATAAAACTTTCAGGTTAGCAATATTGCGAGACTGGCAGAAAAACACCCCAGAAATGGTTATTGATTTCACACGTTATGATGTGAAAGCCAAAGAACCTGTTTCTGGCAGCACCCGGAATTGGAGTTTTTTTGGCGACATCAACCAAAAAGATATCCGCAAACAGGACAAACCTGTTATGCTGAAAGATCTTCCAACAGAAAGTAAAACACTGATTAAGAAGTACTACCCCGAATTATAATTGATTTCCGGGCTATTTCACATTAAACGCAACTCGCAGCTCATCAATCTCCTTGTCACCCATAGGCTGCAGTGGTCCAATTGACGAAGCCATTACCAATGAATTTGCCGAGAATTCTGCCACTTCGAGATAATCGAATGTATTCAATAATTTGTCGCCAGTAACAAAAACGCAGTCGTTTTCGACCAGCACTACTCGATTGTTTTGGAACAGTTTAGCCATATTGTCAACATCGTTGTAAAGCAATCCGAATGGCACTGAAGGCACATCCTGCAAGAAAATCCAGCTTTCAGGAATTGTGCGTACATCGAATTTTTGTCCGCTTACTGCATGTGCCATCAGGTTAACCGGTTGAGTGGAAATAATTGAGTTGATATGTGGATTAAGTTGATAAATCCGTTGGTGCAAAGCTACAGAACGACTTGGCACTTTTCCGGCTTCAGCCATTCCATTTTTTATTTGAACAATATCGCTTGGCAAAATATCCCAACGAGCCACATCACGTGGCGTGATCAGAAAATCGTTCTCTTTCCAGCGAACTGAAACTGTTCCGTAAGTGGAAATCATCAATCCCTGATTGCAGGCACGACGAATAATTTGAACCATATCAGAGCGTAATGCTCGCTCATCCGATGGGTAATTTACATCCATGAAGTGCACGATATTTTTAGGGAAATGATTGCTGTACTGCGAAATTTGTTCGTCGGTCAGGGTTTTTACATTACCCAAAGTTCCTGCATTTACAATGGTTCGGCAACAAAATTCCAAAGTTTCGAAACGTTGGTAAGCATCCATCATGTCTGTTCCACCAAGTACTACACCATGGTTTTCCATGATTACGGCTTTGTATTTGGTGTTTTTAAATTCCGTGGCAATTTTTCTGCCGAGGTCTTCGCTGCCGGGACAACCGTAAGGTGCAAAACCGATTTCGCCACATATAAAGCGGGCTTGCGGAACAATATTTGTGTTAGGAACCTGACGGGCAATACTGAAGGCTACCAACCCCGGAGGATGAGCATGTAT
>CAILKW010000150.1 GCA_903834845.1 uncultured Bacteroidia bacterium
ACAAACAGCGAAATGATCATTCAGTTTACCTTCAATTGAGTAAAACTATTAGTGAGAAACTTACAGCCAATATGCTTGTAAGACAAGACTTTATTGGAAATAAAACCACCCAATTTATTCCTTCTGCCGGCATAGAGTACAATCCCTTTCACGATAAGCGTTATTTTCTTAAGAGCCATCTGGCCCGAAACTATCATCAACCAACACTCAACGATTTGTTTTATATTCCTGGAGGAAACCCACAATTAATGGCCGAAGAAGGTGTAATGGCTGATTTAGGCAGTGGTTATTCGGGAGTTGCCGAAGGTACAACTTTCCATGCCTCACTAAACGGTTATTATTCGCGTATCAATAACTGGATCATCTGGTTGCCTACTCCGCAAGGATATTGGGAGCCATATAACATGAGAAGAGTAAATGCCTCTGGATTTGAGCTGAATACAGGAATGAATGGTAAATTATGGTCTATTGATTATCATATAAATGGTAATTACGCCTATACCCAATCAATTAACCGCGATGATCCGCGAAACTGGGCCGACGAATCTATCGGAAAACAATTGCCTTATATACCAAAACATTCGGCTAATTTTGTTGTTAACCTCTCCCCTCTTGGTTACCATTTTACTTGGTTTTGGACATATTACAGCGAGCGTTTTACCACAACAAGCAATGATAAAACATCGAAACTCGATGTACTTTACCCATATATTATGAATAATCTCTATATTGGGAAAGAGATTAAAATAAACAATCAAAAAATTGATTTCGAATTAAAAATATTAAACCTCCTAAACGAAGACTATCGTACTGTTTTACAACATCCTATGCCGAGAAGGAATTATTCATTACTTATCCGTTACGATTTTTGAGAATGAAAATCAAAAGCTTATATATCAGATTTTTAATGTTGGCTCTTGTTGTTTTTGCAGGATGTATGAAAGATGATGAGTGGATCAACCGACATCAAACAGGAACACAACTACCCAAAGGACTGTTTATCGTTAATGAAGGAAATTTCATGTATGGGAACGCATCCCTTTCTTTTTACGATCCGGCTACTCGAAATGTGCAAAACGAACTATTTTACAATACAAACGGACTTCCACTTGGTGATGTGGCACAATCAATGGTAATTCGTGATAATCTGGGGTATATTGTCATCAATAATTCGGGAAAGATTTACATTATAAATATCTCGAACGGAAAATATGTCGGAAAAATTACCGGTTTGACATCTCCCCGATATATTCACTTTCTAAACAATGAAAAAGCTTATATAACAGATCTTTATGCCGGACAGATAACTGTTATCAATCCAAAAACATATCAAATTACAGGTGCTATACAAACAATTGGTCATGCTTCTACCGAACAGATGGTACAATGGAACGACTTGCTGTTTGTTAGTTGCTGGTCGTTTGACAATACAGTTTTAGTCATTGATACAAAGACAGATGCGATTGTTAATGAAATAAAAACGGGAAAGCAACCAGGAGGATTATTTCTTGATAAGTACAACAAAATTTGGACTCTCTGCGATGGAGGATGGTCTAATACCGGAAAAACCATAAGAACTCCAATGCTTCAGAGAATAGATCCTGCAACAAGAACCATTGATAAGAGCTTTTCACTTTCGTCTGATGCCAAACCTTCGCGCCTCACAATTAATGGTAGCCGTGACTCTCTCCTCTTTATCAATGACGGAATTCGGAAGTTTTCTGTGAACCAGTCAACTTTGGATGATCGTCCATTTTTATCTGCACAAAACCATCTATTTTACAGTATTGCTATCGATCCTCAATCTTCCGAACTCTATTTAAGCGATGCTATTGATTATCTTCAGCGTGGCATAATTTACAGATACTCTGCTCAAGGAGCCAAAATCGACAGCTTTAAAACAGGAATAATTCCGGGAGCGTTTTGTTTTAAATAATCAGAGTACCATTGCGAAAGAAATTCCGCCCCCGTTTTTATAAAACGCCGGAAGAATTACCATTTTATTTTTATTCCCAAAACGGTAGTGATGAGTGAAATAAACAACCTTTGTTGAGAAAATACCGATTCCTGCACCAATCAGTACATCCGAAATCCAATGCTTATTATTGATCATGCGGTATAGGCCAGTTGTGGTGGCGGCAGCATAACCTGCTAAACTGATCCATGGCGATGCATCGCGATACTCCATGTCAAGAATGGTTGCAGAAACAAAAGCCTGTGCAGTATGACCAGATGGCATTGAATTTAATCCACCATTGGGACGACCACTTGGGATTTTGGACTTCATAATACCATGAACTATAACCATCATCAACAATTCTGCTTTAGCTGTAATGATCCCTTGATTCAATAAATCACTTCTGCTTTTTACACCGGCTGCTTTTAGTGCGAATACCGCTGCGAGGGGGGCGAATTGTAAACTATTATCAATTCCTGATTCAGCACCGGCAAACAATTTCAGCACCTCATCATGAATTTTGTATTTACTTAATAAACTGTTAGATTCTGGTAATAAAGTAATTGTTCCGGCCATGATTAATGCAACAGGAACTATTGCCCCTTTTATCCATTTCGGTGGAATAATTTGATTTTGCATCTCATTCAATTTGAATGTATCAGACATCAAAGTGTCGATACATCTGCTTGAAAATGAGCGATTGTTACTAAATGCAAAATCCTTTAAGGAAGCCAATGGCCTCTTTAAACCCCAATTAAAATCCATGCTATTATTAAATATAGCTACCTGTGAGAACAAAGGTTGCTGCATAGTCACAATTACAATAATAAAAAATAAACGAATTACCTTCATAAGTTTTAAAATCAGTAATGCAAAGTAATCTATTTATTTTGGTAATTTGAGATAAAACAGATAGTTTTAGCGTTTTAATTTTAAGTTATATGGACGGCAGAAACAGGAGTAATATCCAACCTGGAATTGAGGTTGCGGTTGTTTTGAAAGAAGATCAGAGTACAGGTGAACTGACAGAGGGAATTGTTAAAAACATATTAACCAACAGTCAATTTCATCCTCATGGTATCAAAGTAAGATTGACAACCGGCGAAGTTGGAAGGGTAAAGGAGATCAGAGTGTGAAAACTGAGAGACGTTGAGTCTGCTTGATTTTATGTTTGCAATTATCAGGTTTACGGAGTTTCCGAATTGTCTATTTGTCGAAATGTCAATTTATTCTTATTAGTTTTGTAAAAAATTTTCAGATTATGGCTACGAAAAATCTTTCCGAATACGACTTCGATTCAGTTCCTAATGGAAAAGAACTAAAATTCGGCATCGTTGTTTCAGAATGGAACTATGAAGTTACAGGAGCTTTAGCCCGTGGTGCTATTGAAACGCTAAAAATACACGGTGTACAAGATGATGATATTTGTGTAAAACACGTTCCCGGAAGTTTTGAATTAACTCTTGGTGGACAGTTCTTTGCTACTTACACAAATGTTGATGCGATTATCCTGTTGGGATGTGTTATACAAGGCGAGACACGTCATTTTGATTTCATTTGTCATGGGGTGACCAAAGGTGCTACCGATTTAAACCTAAAGTATAATCTTCCGGTGATTTTCGGCGTTTTAACCACTGAAAATCAGGAACAGGCACTCGACAGAGCAGGTGGAAAATTAGGAAATAAAGGTAATGAGGCAGCCATTACAGCACTAAAAATGGTGGCTCTGCAAAATGATTTAAAAAACTCGTTTTGACAATACATTTCAAAACGGTAACTATATAGACAGTTAAGCACTTGTTATATCTTTGTTTGTCTGTCAATTTTGTATTTTTTTTTATTACCTCGTATGGAAGACCTTCAATAATGGCATTTTTTGTAGTTTCATATATTCCTTCTTCCAGATCTACTTCACTAACAATCAATTATTTTTGCTTTCGTAGTAAATCAACAAAATCATCCAGCTTTATTGTCTTAACTTTGGGGAAATCAGTTTTGTTAAGAATTTTAAAATGACTGTCATTGGTTACAATGTAATCTGAATTACTTGCTATTGCCAAATCAACAAACTTATTGTCGTCATAATCCTTCACAATTAGACTCCAATTATAATAAATTTCAAATTTTTCAGTATTTGGCCGAATCAACAACAATTCAGAAACATTAGAAGCAATGATCTCATTAGTAAATCTGGCAATAACTTCCTCATAATCTGTGATAACTTCGTTTCTAATAATCAATGTTAATCTTTCTGGAGAAACTCATCAAAGACAATTCGATATTTTGAAGTTTTCGGTAAAGATACAAGCAAAACATTACTATCAAGAATCACTCTCATATTTTATAAAGTGTTCGTGTATGCTGATTTGCAAGGTTTTCCATTGTTGAATTTGTCCAATTTTTGTCATTCCATACCTTGTCCATCTCAAAATCAACTTTACTAACAAAGTAATTTGAAAGCAAATCTTTTAATTCGATCAATTGATTTTCACTAAGATTATATTTAAACATCTTGATCAGCTCCAATTGCAAATTCGTTAATTTATTTTCTGTAACCATCATTTTTCCACTATTTTAAGTACAAAGGTAATTCAAATTTAATAAAATCTCTGAGGTAATTCCAAAATTTCTACCAACCCATTAACTTTTCCCTAAGTTGTTTATTAAAAGCCGTCATGAAAAAAACCGTCATGAAAACAAATTCAAAGACGGTTTTATTCGGATAATAATCTGCGAAAGAATTGTTAAGACTCAATAATCACAATTTTTTCAATTTTATCACCCTGTCTGATAGCGTCAATAACCTCTAAACCTTCATAAACTTTACCAAAGCAAGTGTGTTTCCTATCAAGGTGGCTTGTGTTGGTACGACTGTGACAAACAAAAAACTGGGATCCTCCTGTGTCCTTGCCTGCATGAGCCATAGACAACACTCCCCTGTCGTGAAATTGGTTGTCGCCTGTCAACTCGCATTTAATCTTATATCCTGGACCACCTACTCCTGTCCCCTTAGGACATCCTCCTTGTATAACGAAATTAGGAATTACCCTATGGAATGTAAGTCCATCGTAGAATCCGTTTTTTGAAAGTTCCACAAAGTTGGCCACGGTTCCCGGTGCATCCTTTTCAAAGAAGTCAATCTTCATCACCCCTTTTACTGTATGAATTTCAGCTTGAATCATAAAAGTTATTTTTAAAAGGTGCAAAGGTACAATCTTTTAGTCATTCAGAGGAAATTTTAACGAGCAGATTAAATAATAATCTGTTAATAGGTTTATCTTTGCCACTTAATTTAATATGAATCTACCATTTGATTAAAAATTATTTTCAAATATGGGTTATCTAAAATTACATCATTCAGGCCTTTTTTTATTGATTGTACTTTCTTTTTCATGCACTGTATCTAAACGTTACCGTTCAGCAATGACCTCTTTTGAAATTGGAGAGTACACCAAAAGCATAGCTTCATTTCGAAAAGTTTACAATGAGACCACAGACCGCCAGAAAAAATCAGCAATCCAATTTAAAATCGCTGAAGCTTATTACCATATCGGTCAATATCGCTATGCCGAAGGTTACTATAAAAGTGCTCTGATTCGAAACACAGGTGGAGTGACAACATGGTTACATTATGCCGAGACTCTTCGTGCCAATGAGAAATACGATGAGGCAATAAAAAACTACAAAATTTACCTTGATTCCGTTCCAAATGATCAAATGGCTTTGAACGGAATTGAGTCATCGTTACATTGTAAGGAATGGTTGCAGAAACCTACTCGGTATAAAATTGAAAACATGAAAGATATAAATTCTGTTTCAAATGATTATTCAGCAACTTATGCCGGGATACACGACAATGAGATTATTTTTACTTCCTGTAGAAAAGGAAGTACAGGAAAGAAAAAAAGTGCTATCACAGGTGAATATAATGCCGATATTTTCAGAAGCACTTATAATCTCCAGAAAAGTAAATGGGATAAGCCACAACTTATTGATGAGCAGAAGGTTATAAACACTCTTGATGAAGAGGGTGCTGCATCACTTAACGCGGCAGGAAATACCATGTTTTTTACTCGTTGCCGATACGATAAAACACAAGAAAAGGGTGCTGAGATTTATTCAGCCACACAGCTTTCAGGTTTATGGGGCAATCCTTTAAAAGTAAAGATCGGTAAGGATACTCTTATGGCAGCCCATGCTTCCGTTTCACCTGATGGCAGTCTTCTTTATTTTGTTTCGGAACGTTCCGGGGGTTACGGCGGAAAAGACATCTGGATAACAACAAAAAATAAAGGTGAATCTTGGGAGAAACCTGTTAACGCAGGACCCGAGATTAATACTGCAGGAGATGAAATGTTCCCCTATATTCGCGAAAACGGTGTACTCTATTTTTCTTCAAATGCCCATATCGGAATGGGAGGCTTGGATATTTTTATGGCAAAAAAGGATGAAAATGGAAAGTGGATTGTTGAAAATATGAAATCGCCTATCAACTCCACAGGAGACGATTTTGCTATTTCTTTTTATCCCGGCGAGGAACGCGGATTGTTCAGCAGTAACCGCGAAGTTAGTCGTAAGGATGATATATTCAGTTTTTTATTACCACCCAAAATTTATGAAATGGAGGGGGATATTTTTAATAAAGAGAATGGAGCAAGAATCAATGATGCCACAGTAAAACTCATTGGAACAGATGGAACTATGTTGAAGTTGAATGCCGAAAACGGTAAGTTCAAATTCAAGCTTAAACCTGAAGTTGAATATGTTGTAGCGGCCTATAGAAAAGGTTTTCTTAATGCCAAATCTGTGGCTTCTACCATCGGAACAGAGGAGGGAAAACTGTTTCAGATCAGGTTAGAACTAACTCCGGCTGACGCTCCCATCAGTGTTGACAATATTAATTATGAATTTGGGAAATGGGCTCTTCTTCCTGAATCTGTTGCTGCACTCGACAGCCTCACAGCATTACTTGTTCTTAACCCAACAACGATCATTGAATTAATGTCTCACTCCGACTGTCGTGGCGATGATGCCACAAATTCGGAGATTTCACAGAAAAGAGCCCAATCAGTGGTTACTTACTTAATTTCCAAAGGAATACAATCGGGAAGATTAGTCGCAAAAGGCTACGGTGAATCGGCACCAAAAACTATTACTAAAAAGTTAGCCAAAGAATACACTTTTTTAAAACAGGGAACTGAACTTACATGCAAATATATTGAATCACTCTCGGATGAAAAACAACGTGAGATTTGTCACCAGATTAATCGCAGAACAGAATTTAGGGTATTATCCTCTGATTATAAGGAGAAGTTTGAAAAATAATAATAAGATATTATTTTTGCGCTACCTGAACCGGATATCCGGATTTATTTCAGGATAATTGTAAATTATTGAAATTCAATATGGATTACGACAAAAGATATGACATGAGAGGTGTTTCAGCTTCGAAAGAAGATGTTCACAATGCCATTAAAAACGTTGACAAAGGGCTTTTCCCGAAAGCTTTTTGTAAAGTCGTGCCTGATTTTCTTGGCGGAAATCCTGAATACTGCAATATAATGCATGCTGACGGCGCAGGAACAAAATCCTCATTAGCATACATTTACTGGAAAGAGACCGGAGACTTGTCGGTTTGGAAAGGGATTTCACAGGATGCCATAGTTATGAATCTTGATGATTTATTGTGCGTAGGTGCGGTTGATAATATTCTCCTCTCCTCCACTATCGGAAGAAATAAAAACAATATTACAGGCGAGGTAATAACAGCAATCATCTCAGGAACAGAAGAATTTTGCTCCGAACTACGAGATATGGGGATAAATATATTTTCAACAGGCGGTGAAACAGCCGATGTCGGAGATCTTGTCCGAACTATTATTGTTGACTCGACTGTAACCTGCCGAATGAAAAGATCAGAAGTTATTTCAGCTGACCAGATTAAGGCAGGAAATTGCATTATAGGATTGTCCTCGACAGGGAAAGCATCATACGAAAAAGAGTATAACGGAGGTATGGGAAGTAACGGACTTACTTCGGCACGTCATGATATTTTTGCAAAATATTTGGCCGAAAAATATCCCGAAAGCTACGATCCATCAATTCCTGAATTGCTGGTTTATTCTGGTAATTGTAACCTGACCGATCACATTGAAGCCTTGAAAATAGATACAGGCAAGCTTGTTCTTTCTCCTACAAGGACTTACGCACCTGTAATTAAACAAGTACTTGAAAAATTCAGGTCATCAGTTTCGGGAATGATTCATTGTTCGGGAGGTGGCCAGACAAAAGTGATTCATTTTATTGATAATGTACATGTTATAAAAAATAATCTCTTCGAAGTACCTCCTCTTTTTAAATTAATTCAAAATCAATGCGGTACTTCATGGCAAGAAATGTATAAAGTTTTCAATATGGGTCACCGGTTCGAAATATATGCTGATGAAGAATCAGCTAATGGAATAATTGCCATAGCCCAATCGTTTAATATTGATGCTCAAATTATTGGGCATGTTGAATCATACAATGGAAAAAAGATAACGATCCACTCCGCATACGGCACTTTTGAGTATTAGCTTAGTCATATTCCTTCAGTGAATCACTTCATTTCCTTAATAAATAAGTAATAAATTGTATGTCATATAATTCAATAATAGAAAAGTACGAAGGGATCAAGATCCGCTTCGATGAGGTTAGCCAACAGATTTCCGATCCGAATATCATGAAAGATATGAAGCGATATGTGAAACTGAATCAGGATTACAAACAGCTCGATTCGCTCGTAAAGTCGTTTCAGAGGTATCAAAATCTATTGAAAAATTTCACAGATGCCCGCGAAATTCTTGAAACAGAATCAGATGAAGAATTACGCGAGATGGCCAGAGAAGAGTTGGAAAATAGCGAAAAACTGATCAAAGAGTATGAAGATGAAATCAGGTTTCTTTTGGTTCCAGCCGACCCCGAAGACAGCAAAAATGCCATTCTTGAGATACGCGGTGGAACAGGCGGAGATGAGGCTGCGATTTTTGCAGGAGATCTTTTCAGAATGTATTCGAAATTCTGCGATCGCAAAAACTGGAAACTCGAAGTAACAAGCTCAACAGAAGGTACTTCTGGCGGCTACAAAGAGATTGTCGCAAAAGTAACCGGCGAAAATGTTTACGGTGTACTTAAGTTTGAATCTGGGGTTCACCGTGTTCAAAGAGTTCCCCAAACTGAAACACAAGGTCGTGTCCATACTTCTGCAGCTACTGTTGCAGTACTTCCTGAAGCTCAGGAGTTCGATATTGATCTCCGCGAAACTGACATACGAAAAGACACCTATTGTTCTTCCGGCCCTGGAGGACAGAGTGTAAATACCACCTATTCGGCAATCAGGTTAACCCATATTCCTACTGGAATTGTCGTAACCTGTCAGGACGAAAAATCGCAATTGAAAAATCTGGCAAAGGCAATGGGAGAGTTGAGAACTAGAATTTATAATATGGAGTACCAGAAATATCTCGACGACATTGCTTCAAAAAGGAAGACAATGGTCTCTACCGGCGACCGTTCGGCCAAAATCCGCACCTATAATTATCCCCAGGGACGTATGACCGACCATCGTATCGGCCTCACGGTTTATAACCTTACTGCAATTATGGATGGTGATATTGAGGATATTATAGATAAACTAAGAGTTGAGGAAAATACTGAGCGGTTGAAGGAAACCGAGCTTTAATATGGTAAAAACAATGTAAAAGTTCAAAATTGAAATAATGAACAATAAGCAATTATTTGAAAATATCAAAAAAAAAGCATCGTTTCTTTGCATAGGTCTGGACACGGATGTATCAAAAATTCCTACTTTTTTACTTGATTCTATTGATCCTATGTTTGCATTTAACAAAGAGATCATTGATGCAACAGCTCCATATACAATTGCTTACAAACCAAATCTGGCTTTTTACGAATCAGAAGGATTAAAAGGATGGCAAAGTCTCGAAAAGACAGTTCAGTACATTCACGAAAACTATCCTGAAATTTTTCTGATTGCCGATGCCAAACGTGGAGATATTGGAAACACTTCGTCCATGTATGCTCGTGCATTTTTTGAAAAGATGAAATTCGATGCTGTCACTGTGGCACCATATATGGGAGAAGACTCGGTGAAACCCTTTTTAACTTACCAAGGCAAATGGGTTGTATTGCTTGCTTTAACTTCAAACAAAGGAGCAATTGATTTTCAATATTTTACTGATTGTAACAGCGGTGAAAAGCTTTTCGAAAAGGTGCTTCGGATTTCGCAGAATTGGGGTAGTGAAGCAAACATGATGTATGTTGTTGGAGCCACAAAAGCAGATGAGTTAGCCGGAATCAGAAAAATTGTACCCGATCATTTTCTGCTTGTCCCCGGAGTAGGTGCGCAGGGAGGA
This sequence comes from uncultured Bacteroidia bacterium, assembly GCA_903834845.1. GTDB lineage: Bacteria > Bacteroidota > Bacteroidia > Bacteroidales > Prolixibacteraceae > JAAFHB01. The sequence continues at coordinate 10,372 of CAILKW010000150.1, forward strand.
AGCTTGCAGGAGGTTGCAAAATTTGGATTGAATAAACAATGTGGCCTGATCGTCAACTCATCAAGAGCAATAATTTACGATTCAAATGGACAAGACTTTGCTGTTAAGGCTGGTGCAAGTGCCCTGGAGATCAGAGACGAAATGTCAGAACTGCTTAGATTCTATGATCTGATACCGTAATTCAGCGGAATGAAAATTATTGAGACTTAGAATCGTGATAAGTTGGCTATTTAATATTACGATCGTAAGAGAATTAACCAAAATATGCAAAAATATACATATTTCAAAAATGGATATAATATCCAATAAACCAAATATTTACATTAAATATATTTTCGAATTTAATGTTAAAATATTTTAAAAATTCGTTTAAATATTTTTTGAACCAATAAATTGTCTATGTTTGTAAATTATTCATTAACAGGACACAATATGAAATTATTATCCCTGATTGCATTATTACTATTTACGGTGCCACTTGTGGCAAAAACACCCGTAGGGACCTCTCCTCTGGTTGCTCAAAAATCAACAACATATCCATATCTGGCATATTTACCTAACGGATACGACAAAAGTAACGCAAAAGTCTGGCCACTAATAATTTATCTGCATGGAAGCTCGTGCAAGGGAAATAATCTTGAACGGTTGAAAAAATATGGTCCGCCGTTTTATCTCGAAAGAGGAATGGATGTTGATGCCATTGTTATTTCTCCACAATGTCCTTCAAATAAAAACTGGACTGCAGGAACATGGTTCGAATCGTTTTACAAAGAGCTTAAGGATAAGTACAATATCGATCCTTCGCGCGTTTATCTTACAGGAATGAGTCTTGGCGGATTTGGAACTTGGGATATTGCATCTCGTTATCCGGAGTACTTTGCCGCAATTATGCCACTCTGTGGAGGAGGAAAAACTACTATGGTCGAGACGTTAAAAGATATCCCAACATGGGTATTCCATGGTGACTTGGATAGAAAAGTGAGCCTCAAACGTTCGGAACAGATGGTTGATGCCCTACAGGAAATAGGGTCAAAACCAATATTTTCAGTCCTCAAAGGTCAAGGTCATAGTATCCAAAAGGTATATTCCGATCAGAATATTTACAAATGGTTACTTAGTCAGCATAAACAAGCTTACGAACGTTTTATTGAAATAACCTCTTTATGGAGTCCAAAGATAGATTCTGTAAATACAGAAGAAAGTGATTCCGGGAAAAAAGAACTTATCATAAAAAACCATCCTACACAGATACCCGATAATCAGGATAATAAATCAGAAACCAAATCTTTTTTGTTTAACTTATTCAATAAGAAACCAGCATATAAACAGTCAACTTTGTATTAACCCAAGTTGAGTTCAACACTTATTGAACATTAAAAAATGAGGTAATTGTGTGTCCTATAAGTCTTGTTATCACTACAATAGTTTTTTACTCTCATTATGTTTTTTAAAATTGGGGATATGTTATAATCTATTTTGTTTCAATTTATGCTTTAATATTTATTTTCCGACACATCCTTTTCGCGGAAAGCTCAAAAACCATATCTTTTCATGTATGTTTTACTTCTATGCCTATACACCCCATTCATTAAATATCTTATAATCAATAGATCAGGAAAAATAGATTTTCTTTAACAAACTAAAAACTTCTTTACTTTATTTCACACAGAATTCGTACATTTGGGGTATATTTCGAAAATTTTGTCATACCTTCAAAATTAAGTAACCATGAAAGTTATCTGTTTGGGTAATTACCCACCTCGACAATGTGGCATTTCAACTTTTACTGAGAATCTTGTAAAGGCAATTCTAAATGCAGCAAATATTCACTCTGTTTCGATAGAAATAGAAATTATTGCGATGAACGATAAAAATAATACCTATACATATCCTTCTATTGTTAAGCATGTTATACATGAAAATATAATGGAGGAATACATATTGATGGCAGACATAATAAACTATTCCGGTGCAAAACTATGTTTGTTACAACACGAATTTGGTATTTATGGTGGCGAAAGTGGTGTTTTGCTTCTTGCCTTGCTTCGAAGGATAAAGATACCTATTGTTTCTACCCTTCATACAGTTTTGCAAAAACCAACATTTCACCAGTTTGAAGTAATGAAGAAAATTGCAGCTTATTCTTCACAAATTGTTGTAATGAATAATCTGGCTATTAAATTTTTGGTGGAAATATATCATGTTTCGCGTGAAAAAATTACGCGTATAGAACACGGAGTTCCTGATTTTGAACTAAACAAAAACAAATTAATACCTCCACCTACTTTTTGGAATAATCGCAAGGTGATACTTACTTTTGGTTTGATTGGACGTAGTAAAGGAATTGAAACAGCAATAAAAGCACTTCCTGAAATAGTTTCAAAGCACCCCGAAGTATTGTATGTAATTCTTGGTAAAACACATCCACATGTAGTTCAAAATGCAGGAGAGGAATACCGCGAATTTCTGCTTATGCTGGTGAAGGAGTTGAATTTAGAAGCAAATGTAGTCTTTATCAATGAATATATCAGCGAGTTAGAATTGATGT